>JAGWBF010000034.1:0-336 GCA_021296025.1 Dehalococcoidia bacterium
GCGTAGGCCGCAATCCAGCACGGAGCATTGCCGGCCCCCAGGATAGCTCTGTAGTCCTCGTGAGTATTGCAGTGGGGATCCAGCCGAAAGCCCTGACTTTCCTGGATTGCGGCCTCCGCCGCAATGACGGTAAGGGTTCTTGCCACACCCTGCCTTCCTAAGGCCCGGCCCCGACCGTCGTCACACTCAACCATTCGTCGTTCCTGCGGACGCGGGAATGACGGTATAGGCGCGAGGGGAGAGGTAGCTAGGAGACCGAGGGTGCTAGTCCAGGAAGCGCATGAACACCTGGTTACTGAGGAACAGGCTGGCTTCGGTCAGCTTCAGCTTTCCCCC
>JAGWBF010000034.1:500-14655 GCA_021296025.1 Dehalococcoidia bacterium
GAGGGTGCTAGTCCAGGAAGCGCATGAACACCTGGTTACTGAGGAACAGGCTGGCTTCGGTCAGCTTCAGCTTTCCCCCGTCTTCCTCCAGGAGGCCATCCCGGACTAGCTGGGCGACCTGGTCCCCATAGACCTCCACAGGGAGCCTGCCGAAGCGCTTGCGAAAACCCTCTGGGTCCAGTCCCTCCAGGAGCCTCAGGCCCAACACCATGGTTTCAGCCATCTCCGTCCGGTTGTCGATGGTCTCGCTGCCCCCCAGGGGCCCCTGTTCAGACAGCAGTTCCCAGGCCATTCCCCCAACTGACAAATAAGCTTCAGGTTCCCACTGCCTGGACCGCTGGATGTACTGGCGGGGCGAGGTTACATCCCAAAATCTGCGACCATCCAGGGAGGAGTGGGCCCCCGGGCCTACGCCCAGGTAGGGGCCGTTTTCCCAGTAGGCCATGTTGTGGACGCTATGGCGCCCCGGCACTGCCCAGTTGGATATCTCGTAGTGGACGTACCCGGCACCTTTCATGGCGGACCTGGCATGGCCATACATGTCCGCGCACAGATCCGGGTCAGGTGTGGGCAGGCTCCCCTCATCAACCCATCTCTTAAGTGGGGTGCCCTCCTCCAGGGTGAGGCAGTAGAGGGATAGGTGTTCGGGCGCCAGGTCCAGGGCCGAACCCAGGCTGCGCTCCCACTGGTCCAGGGTCTGGTTGGGCAGCCCATACATCAGGTCAACGTTGATGTTGGAACAGCCTGCGCTGCGGGAAAGCTGGAGCGCTTCCCTGGCTTGGTCTGCAGTGTGGCGTCGCCCAAGCATCTGTAGGAGGCTGTCGTCCAAGGCCTGAACGCCGATGCTGAGGCGGTTCATCCCCAGGGACAGCATGGATTCCAGGAAGGCAGATGTTACGTCGCCCGGGTTGGACTCCAAGGTGACCTCGGCGTCGACGCCGAGTGGGAAGCTGGCGCGCACAGCATCCATGATGGCCTCGACCTGGCCCGCGGCCATGTAGGACGGGGTGCCTCCCCCGAAGAAGATGGTATTGAGCCTGGGATGGTCCAGCAGCCCGCCCCACAGGCGGACCTCCCGTACCAGGGCATCCACATAGGGGGCTTTCATCTCCTCGATACCCTGGTAGGTGTTGAAGTCGCAGTAAGGGCACTTGCTGAGACAAAAGGGGACGTGCACGTACAGGGAGATACCGTTGGGGAACCTGGGGTGTTCGGGCGGGACTGAGGTTGTCATGGAAGCCTACACGTTGAACAGGATGTTCATAACGTCGCCATCCTGCACCACGTAGGATTTGCCCTCCAGCCGGAAGCGTCCCTCCTTCTTCACGTTGGGGATGGACCCCCAGCGGGCCAGGTCCTCGTAGGTCACGACCTCTGCCCTGATGTAACCCCGCTCCATGTCCGAGTGTATCTTGCCGGCCGCTCCTGGCGCCTCGGTTCCCGCCTTGACCGTCCAGGCCCGTACCTCATCGGGACCCACGGTAAAGAAGGAGATCAGCCCCAGCAGCCTATACGAGGAGCTGACTACCTTCTCCAGGGCCGGCTCCCCCACATCCATGCTGCTTCGGAACTCGGCTTCATCCTCGGGGGGGAGCTGGGCCAGCTCCATCTCCAGCTTGGCGCAGAGGCTCAGGGCCGAGACCATGGACACTCCCGGGCCTGCCTGCATCCAAGAGGATAAGTCGGGTTGGCTGTCCTGCCCATCTTCGTCGGAGTTGAAGACCAGCAGCAGGGGCTTGCCGGTGAGGAACTGGTAGTTGGAAAGGAGGGTGTGCTCGTCGGAGGACAACTCCTGGTCCCGCAGGGGAACGCCCCCTTCCAGCTTCTCCCTGACCCTGCCGAGGAGATCCGCTTCCCTGAGCAGGTTGTCCCGCTCACCGGCCCGGGCGCCCTTCATCCCAGCTTCTATCCGTGCGATGCGTCGCTCCAGGATCACCAGGTCCGAGAGGGCCAGCTCTTCCTGCATAGCTTCCACATCCCGGAGGGGGTCCACGCTGCCGGATTCGTGGGGTACCGAGGGATCATGGAAGGCCCGCACCACGACGATGAAGGCGTCCGCCCCCTGGAGCAGGTTCAGGTACTGGCCTCCGATACCCTGCCGGTCGCCTCCTTCGGCAACCGCCGGGACATCCCAGTAGGTGACCTCAGCATGGACTACCTTCTTGGGATTGTAGATGCCTGCCAGGGTGTCCAGACGGGCATCGTGCATGCGGGTGGTCCCCACCAGGACATCCTGGCGGGAGCTGCCGGCGGTCGAAGCCTCGGACCTTCCCCGGGTCAACGCCGAAAGAAGGGTGCTCTTGCCGCTCTGGGGGAACCCTATAATCCCTATTTCCACAATCAGTAAGCATACAAGCTGCTACGGGAGGCCCACAAGGGCCGGGAGCAGTACGACTGCTTAGCCTAGGTCTCGCTCCGCCGTCTCCGTCCGAGCCGGTAGCTCAGGAACAGGAACCCGGCCATAGAGCCCACAAAGAGCACGCTGCCGACGGTGATGGCGATGATCACTGAGTCACCCAGCCCGCCCGCCTCGACCAGGGTGACTTCCACCGAGGCGTCGGGGTCGTCCAGGTATTTCAGCCCTTCCTCATCAAGGACGGTGCCTTCCTCCAGGCTCTTGAATACGACTTCGCCCATGGCTTCGATCGCTGACAGGGCTCCCCGAAAGTCATCCCTGAGGAGTTTCAAGACGATGTACGCCCGTTCCTCCCCGCTGTTGATGGTCACGACCACCTGCTCCAGCTCGCCCGCAAATCTCCCGACCAGGGCCTTGATCTCCTCCGTGGAGGCGCCAACATCGTCGGTTTCCACTTCCAGCATCGCCGACGGAGGCGAACCTGTGCTGGCGCTGGAGAACAGGGAGATGTATATGGTGGACAGGTCTATCCTGCTCTGAAGGAAGTTGATCTGCCCCTGGAGACGCTCAATCTGGGAACGCACACGGCTTAGCTCCCGCTCTATCCCCAGGACATCTGCCACGCTATCCGCCCTGGCCAGCAGGTCCAAGAGGCTCTGTTCTTCCCGGGTCGATGCGTTGAGGCGGGCCTTCAGGTCTATGAACTCTTCGGTAACATCCTCGCTGCTGATGTTCTGGCCGGGCACGTCACCAAGCCGGGAGAGCTGCTCCACGACAGTATCGAACCGGTCCTGGGGCACCCTCAGGGTTATGCTTGCGCTCTGCCGGCTTCCCACGCCCGACGTTGACAGGTTCTCGATGAAACCGCCGTTAGCGTCGGCGATCATTCTGACGCTGGCTGCGGCCTCGGGAACCAGATCCACTTCTATGGACATGGATGCCGTGGATATCACATCTCGCTGGGCATCCTGGAGCTGGCCCGCAGATGCCTCCACGACCAGCTCCTTGGCCTCGGCTTCGAAGGCTCCCGACATAGCCATCGTGGACTCCATGCTTTCATCCATGAAGGCCATGCCATCGTCCCTGGCACCGAGGAATTCCATCTCCTCTGTGAACCCGTCCGCCACCGATGCTTCCTGGGGCGAGTCGTTTCCCCCACAGGCGAGGGCGAGGACTGGGACTAACATTAGCGCCAGCATCAACAGCGTCTTCATAGCGTGGTGCCTCCTTCTGAGTCGCGGGCTGTGTAGCGGTCTGGGCGGCGAATACGCCCCATCAGAAGCTAAGACGGAGGGTCATTCCCGAAAGTTCCCGAATCCCCACACCCGGCAGCTTGGGTTAAAGGCCGCCTTCCCCTTCATCCACTATGCGATAGGTTGAATCGACAACCTTGGAGGGGTCGCCGCCGGGGGAGCTGGGGGACGATTTCGAGGAGGCTCTCCAGGGGGCGTAATCTGCCACAACATGGGCCGGGGAAAATCTGATGAGAGCCCAAACAGCCAGCATCAGCAAAAGGACATCTTCGATAAGGCCAACGCCAAAGGGCAGCACATCGGGAACGACGCTCAGGGGAATGACAAAGTAGACCAGGGCCGTTGGGACCAGCAACCTCAACAGCAGGGGGACCCTGGAGTCGAAGGTGAGCTTCCACACCAAGTATACGGTCCTGACTATCCTGGGCAGGTAGAGGGGGGACAACATCAGCATAATGTGAATGACCAGGCGCCACAGCATTGATGGTACCTCAAGCTCTCTTCTTGATAATCAATTATAATCTTCCTCATCTAAACTTTGAAGCGGTCCCCTTGCCATGCCCAGCTATGTGATCTACGGCGATGAATACCTGGTGTCCCGGGCCCTCAAGGATATGGAGGTCCAGGTCGGCCCTCCCGAATCCCTGGATGCCAACTGTCATCGCCTTTCCGGCGCCCAAGCCCGCATAGCGGAGCTTAAGGGCATTTGCGCGGCCGTCCCCTTCCTCGCCGACCACCGCCTCGTGATCGTGCAGGGGCTGCTGGAAGGGTACGAGAGCTCGACCGGCGGACGGCAGGGGGCAGGGGCCCAGGTCAGGCGAAGGGGCCAAGGTGGGCAGGACAGGCAGGACCTTGGGGAGTGGGCGGGGCTCGCGGATTACATCGGAGAGGAGATGCCCCCCTCCACCCTTCTGGTGTTTGCGGAGCCCAAGCTGGCCCACAACAACCCCCTGCTGACCAGCCTCCAGGGGGTCTGCCAGGTACAGGAGCATCCGACCCCCGCAGGGGAAGGGCTGTCCAGGTGGATACTGAAGACGGCTAACGACAAGGGTGCCCAGATAACGCCCGGGGCCATCCGCATCCTCGGGCAGCTCATCGGCACCAACCTGTGGATGCTAGACAACGAGCTGGAGAAACTGGCCCTCTACGCCGGCGAATCCTCCATCCAGGAATCCCACGTCAACCTGCTGGTCTCGGAGGCAAGGGAGTCCAGCATCTTCGCTGGGGTGGATGCCCTGCTGGATGGGAGGCCCAGCAACTGCCTCAAGATAATGCACCGCCTGGTAGCCGACGGGGCGGAGTTCCCATATCTTGTCGTAATGATCGCCCGCCAGTTAAGGCTGGTGACCCTGGCCAAGGACCTGTTAGAGGGGGCCTGCCCTCCCCAGGAGATAGGGCGCCGCCTGCGCATCACCCACGAGTTTGCCCAACGGCGCACCCTAGAGCAGGCCAAGCGCTTCCCCTGGCCGGTGCTGGAGCAGATGTACGCAGCCCTTCTGAAGGCAGACCTATCGGTGAAGAGGGGCGACATTCCCCAGGATGTTGCCTTGGAGCTAATGGTGGGCGAGATGTCCACTTTCGTGGCTAGCGCTCGCGGCACCCCATCCCGCAGCAGGGGTTAGGTCACACCTGCGACGCTTGCGCTTTCGTGGGGGTTGTAGCACGCCACCCAGTGGGCGGGGTCCATCTCTACCAGGTCCGGCTTGGGCTCGGTGCGGCACTCGTTGATGGCCTTGGGGCACCTTGGCAGGAAGGGACACTGGGCGGGAAGGTTCAACATGTCCGGGGGGTTCCCGCCTATGGGAGCGAACCTCCTCTGCTCCCTGTCCATCCTGGGCAGCGAGCCCAGAAGCGCGCCGAGGTAAGGGTGCCTGGGCGAATGAAACAGGTTGACCACATCGGTGCGCTCGACGATGTCTCCCGCGTACATGACGGCAACCTGGTCCGCCATCTGGGCAACGACTCCCAGGTCGTGGGTGATCAGCACCATGGATGAGCCCTGGTCCTTGCAGTAGGCCTTAAGGTACCGCAGTATCTCGGCCTGTATGGTCACATCCAGGCTCGACGTCGGCTCGTCGGCTATTATCACCCTGGGCTTGAGAGCCAGAGCCATGGCCAGCACAACCCTCTGACACATTCCACCGCTCAGCTCGTGGGGATAGCGGTACACAACCTCCCGGGGCTCGGGCAGTCCCATCTCCCGCAGGCTCTGCAGGGACAGGTTGGTGGCCTCCCTCTTTGATAACTCGGTGTGGGCCAGGATCTGCTCCTCGACCTGGTTCCCCACCCGCATCACGGGGTTCAGGGCAGCCCGGGGGTCCTGGGGGATGAAGACGATATCTTTGCCCCGGATTCTCCGCAGATCATCTTCTCCCGCCTGCATGAGGTCCAGACCATCGAAGGTGGCGGACCCGCTTTCAACCCTTGCGGTGCTGGGCAGCAGCTTCAGAACAGCCAGTGCTATAGTGCTCTTTCCGGCGCCGCTTTCACCCACCAAGCCCAGGATGCTGTCCTCTTCCAAGCTAAAGCTTGCTCCATTGACAGCCTTGACCTCCCCCTCACCGGTGATGAAGCGTATGACCAGATCCCTTGCTTCCAGCACAGCAGCCATCTAGATACCTCCAACGTGGGCGATGGTGGGCGCATCGCGCAGGCACACAGCCTGGTACAACCCGCCCCTAATCCCCCGAATGAGGTCCTCCAAGTTCTTCACCTCGATATCGAACCGGGTGGCTGCCGAGCCGATGTGCTTCGTCCGATGCCCATCGCTGGAGCCTATCATCCCCATATTCAGACGCCGGGCCAGGTCAGCGGTAAAGGCGGTATCACCCGCGGTCGCCCTCCCGTTCAGGCCCTCTATGGCATCGCACAGGCCGAAGAGTGGGTCGGCACAGGCCTGCTCCACCATGCTTGCGTATTCGGCCTCCAGGTGGGCCCGCTCCCTGCGGTACCTGCGACGATATGGGTGGGCAGCAATCATCACCCCGCCCGCTCCATCGACATGCCTCCGCAGGAAGTCGGGCTTGTGCATACCAAACAGGTAGGAGTCCAGCCCGAAGACCAGCACATGTCCCGCATCGGTGTTCACCTCGCAGCCGGGCAGCACAAGGAAGCTGTGCTTATCAGCCAGGGCCTTCACCTCGTCCGGGTCCCAGAAACGATCGTGCTCTGTCAGGCATACACCATCGAGGCCCGCTTCCTTGGCAGCTTCGATCAGATCGTCAGGGGACATGAAGCTGTCATCGGAGCTGGGAAATGTGTGGGTGTGCATGTCTATGAGCACTAGGCAGCCCCCGATATGGCAGGGGAATCCCCGGAGCAACTTGAGATGGGAACGTCGAGAATCACTTGGAGTCCTTTGGAAGGAACGGGATAATCTTTTCGGCAAAGGAGGCCATGTTGCGGCTCTGCACCCAAACGTGGCCGTTACCCCGGAACTTCATCACCAGTCCCTCGCCGCCAACTACCAGGGAGCGGAGGCCTCCCACCTTGCCTATGGAGTACTCCACATCGTCGGTGAAGGCCACCAGGTGTCCCGTGTCCACCACCAGCTCCTGCCCCGGTGACACCCCCACCTGCTTGATTCCACCGTAGGAGTCCACGTAGATGGTGCCCCGGTCGCCCTCGGTGTAGGCCCGGAGAAAGAAGAGGCTTTCACCGCTGAAGAACCCCCGGAAGCCCTGGAACTGGGCATCTATCTGAACGTTGGGCGTGCAAGCCAGGAAGGAACCCGACTGCACGAACAGGTTTTCGCTGCCTTCCACATCGAAGGGCACGATGTCTCCGGGCGAGGTTGGGGCCAAGCTAACCCATCCACCCTCGGCGCCCGCCGTAAAGGTGTTTACGAAGAAGGACTCGCCGCCGATCATGCGCTTCAACCCACCGAACAGGCCCCCGCCTCCCATTCCCGTCTTCATCTCCACACCCTGCTGGGCCACCAGCGCCCCCGGTTCAGCCTTTATCTGCTCGCCAGAAGCCAGCTCCACGTTCAACAAGGCGTAGCTGGCTTCAAAATCGATGGATGTTTTCATAGCTCCTCTTCACGCACCATCCTACAAGGGGAATGATAGCAGATTGCCCGGGGCGCTGTGCCGACTCCGGGCTTGCCAACCGCTGGGCGAGCAGTCAGTCAAGCTACTTGTATTAGATGCTGCCTCAACAAGAATAGTTGTTATCAAAGCAAATGGGCGTTTCTCTTTAATATAGACCGGGATCAGCAAGTGTGCGGAAGCCCCCGGACAGGGTAGGAACGGGAGCTAAGCACCGACGAGACGCAAGAAGGCATTCTTGTTAAATGCAGCCTTTAACAAAGACTGGGTTGTCACGATATATTAAAGGGAGCCTTTCATTCAGCACAGGCGCCGGCAGTCCATCTAACTAGTCCCTCCAAAGCAAGTTGCTGTTTCCATTGACACGCCTATTGACCAAGGCTACGCTGGCATAGCTGTCAGAAACCACCCGGCGGGCGATGGGCAATCCTATCCCACCCAAGTTGGCGCCCTTCTTGCAAGGCGGCTGGCAATCATTCTAGAGAGGAAATCAATGTCACTCAGAATCGCCCTGATGCTTGTCGTATTGATCATAGCCTCGATGACCCTTGCCGCCTGCGGTGGGTCGCCGGACCCCACGAACACACCCGCTCCGACGGCTACCGCCACCCCCGCGCCAACTGCCACACCCGAACCCACGCCCACTCCGTCGCCGACAGCATCGCCTGTCCCAACTCCAACCCTTGCGCCCTCAGCAACACCGGTTCCAACTCCAACCCCTGCGCCCACAGCCACATCTGCGCCTGATCCGACCGAATCCCCTGACGTAATGGAACCGCCCAGCACCGGAGAAGGCATGCCGGGCAGCGCGATAATCGAGTTGTTCACCGAACAAGAGATCGCCTGCATCAACGCTGAGCTAGGCGAAGAGACCTTCCAAGCCCTCATGGAGGAGCCAGTCTCGGCAGCCAGCCCAGATTTCCAGTTCCCCTTCCATTGCCTGAGCCAGGAAGCTGCCATCGGACTGACCGTAAACCTGTTGTCCGGCCAGGCCGGGGGATTGACACCTGAGAGCCAGTCCTGCTTGCAGGGGTTCTATGCGGAATACGGCGTTGAACCCGACGCAGAAGACCTGGCAGCAGTCATTGAGTACAGCTTGAGGCTTTTCTTGTGCCTCACTGACGAAGAAGCTGAGGCCCTGGAGGACCCTTCGGACCCCACCGCGGGATTGCCCAAGCCTTCTGAGCTGCGCTGCATATCCGAGCACATAGACATAGGGAACCTCGCTACGGTCATAGAAGCGTTCCTGCTATCCTTTGGAGGCGAGCTGGGTGGGGAACCTTCCCAGGAGATGATGGAGGCCATGACCGGTATGATGGCCGCAGCCTCGGCCTGCAACCTTGACCTCGCCGGCCTTGGAACACCCGGTTAGGAACCACCTGCTCCTTCGGATATACCACCGACTATTCGAAGCCTATGGCCCCCAGGGGTGGTGGCCGGCGGACACAAAGCTGGAGGTGGTGCTGGGAGCCATCCTGACCCAGTCGGTGGCCTGGAGGGGCGTGGAGCGTGCCCTAGCCAACCTGGAGGAGGCCGGGCGCACCTCCGTGGAGGCCCTTCAGGCTATCCCCGAAGGGGACTTGGCGAAGCTCCTCCGGCCATCGGGCTACTTCAACGCCAAGGCACGGAAGGTAAAGGCCTTCATCAGCCATCTATGGGACCGCTATGACGGCGATCTGGATGCCATGCTGTCGAAGAACATGGTGGAGCTTCGCGCCGAGCTCCTTTCCATCTACGGCATCGGCGAGGAGACTGCCGACGACATCATCCTCTATGCGGCTGGGCAGCCATCCTTCGTGATCGACAGCTACACCCGCCGGATACTGCAGCGCCTCCGAATCACGCCTCCCACGAACAGCTACGCCGGCTACCAGGCCCTCTTCCATGACAGCCTGCCCGCCGACGCCGTGCTGTTCAACGAGTATCATGCCCTTCTCGACCAGCACGCCAAGGCTACCTGCCGCAAGGAGCCTCTCTGCTCCTCCTGCTGCCTCCTGGACTTGTGTCCCACCGGCGCTGGGCGCGCCGAGCGCTAGTCATGTTGACACCCCGGTACCTCCCGGCTAGAATATCTGGAAATTGATGAATCTAGGCCCGTAGGGGAGCTTGGTTTAGCCAGGCTGAGAGGGCGGCCGAGGGATGCCGCCGACCCTTGCGAACCTGATCTGGGTAATGCCAGCGTAGGGAATTGGCAACGGTGCACACCGGATTCCATGGATTAGAAGCTGCCAGTCCCGCTGGCGGCTTTTTTGATTTATGGAATCGACCCACACCAAGATACGGACCACCAGTATTCACAAGGCCTTCTATGAGAATGGCGCACATCTGTCTGCCCTGGCCGGAGTGGACTTCCACGCCAGCGACCGCGAGTTCGTCAGCATCATAGGCCCCAGCGGCTGCGGCAAGAGCACCCTCCTGAACATCATCGCCGGCCTCGACCAGCCCGATGCGGGAAGTGTGGAGCTGTACGGAGCCACCACGGCCCAAAGACTGGGGTCCGTCGGGTACATGCAGCAGAAGGACCTGCTGATGCCCTGGCGTAGCGTCCTGGACAACTGCATTCTGGGTCTGGAGATACAGGGCGTGCCTCGCGGGGAGGCCCGGACCCGGGCAAGGGCCCTGCTCGCCCCCTTTGGGCTGGAGGGCTTCGAGGGCTACCTGCCCCATGCCCTGTCCGGGGGGATGCGTCAGCGGGCGGCCTTCCTGCGGACCGTGCTCCTAGACCATGATGTAGTTCTCCTGGACGAACCCTTCGGCGCCCTCGATGCCCTCACCCGCTCCCACATGCAGTCGTGGCTGCTGGGCCTGAGGGAGGACCTGAAGAAGACCATCGTCCTCGTAACCCACGATGTGGATGAGGCAGTGCTTCTGTCCGACCGGGTCTATGTGCTGACGGCAAGTCCGGGGACAGTCCGCACCGTGGCCGAAGTAAAGCTCCCCAAGCCCCGCAGCATGGAGATGGTGGGGGACAGCGCCTTCGTGAAGCTGAAGCTGGAGCTCCTATCAGCCCTGGGGAGCCTGGGGAGCCGGGTACGATGAAGGGCCCGACAGGCATGAACGACGTCGAGAGGGCCCCGGGGCCCTACGCAGCTCCCAGGGTAGGCGCTGGCATCCGCACCTCCCTGGTCCGGTGGGCGCCCGTTGCCGTCATTGCAATCGCCGCCGTGGGCATATGGGAGGCGGTGGTGGCCCTGGAGGATATCCCAAACTGGAAACTCCCCGCCCCTTCCGCCATCGCAGATGCCCTTTGGGGAGACCGGGGAGACCTTGCCCGGCACACATGGGTAACCCTGAAAGAGGTGCTGATTGGGTTCGGAATCGCCCTGGGCGCGGGCCTCCTGCTGGCAACCCTTATCCACATGTCCCGCACCATGGAGCGCGTAATCTACCCGCCGGCCATCGCCTCCCAGACCCTTCCCATAATCGTGATCGCACCGTTGCTGCTGGCTTGGGTTGGGTACGGCCTCCAGCACAAGGTCGTCGTGGTAGCCCTCATCTCTTTCTTTCCCATCCTGGTCAACACCGTGGATGGACTCAGGTCCACCGACGGGGACTTGCTGAACCTGATGCGAGCTTTGGGGGCGAACCGGTGGCAGATGTTTATTAAGGCCCAGGTGCCCCATGGGCTGCCCTACATGTTTTCGGGAATCAAGATAGCTGTCACGGCGAGTGTCATTGGCGCCGTGGTAGGTGAATGGGTCGGTTCCAGCGAAGGGCTGGGCTACCTGGCCCTCAGGTCCAAGTCCCAGTTCCTCACGGAACGGGTGTATGCCGCCATCTTCCTGCTGGGCGTAATGGGAGTGGTGCTGTTCCTTGCGGCAGGTCTCGCCCAGAGAGTCCTGGTGCCCTGGCACGGTCGCCAGCGCGGAGGTCCAAATACGTAACGGCCAGATACATAACGAAATGGGAGGTGTCACGATGATGCTCCGGGGAAAGAAATGGGTACTGTGGCTGCTTGCGCCATTGCTCTTGGGGATTGCCGTTGCCTGCGGAGGCGGCGAGGAGGAGGTCGTCCAGGTCCAGCTCGCTCTGGACTGGTACCCCAATGCCAACCACACCGGCCTGTATGTAGCCTTCGAGCGGGGTTACTTCGAGGATGAGAACCTGGAAGTGGAGATGTACACCCCATCGGACCCGTCGACGGTGAACGCCACCGTGGCTGCCGGGTCTGACGATTTCGGCATCAACTACCAGCCCGACGTTCTCATTGCCCGCTCCCAGGGTGTGCCCGTTGTGTCCATAGCCGGGATCGTGCAGCACCCCCTGAACTCGGTGCAGAGCTTGGCTTCATCCAACATCACCAGGCCCAGAGACCTGGTGGGGAAGAAGGTGGGCTATCCGGGAATCCCCACCAACGAACCCCTGCTGGACACCATGCTCAGGTTCGATGGAGTTGAGGAAGGTCTGGGCGCCGTGGAACTGGTCAACGTGGGCTTCAACCTGGCCGAGTCCCTGATTGATGACCGGGTGGATGCCTGCATAGGGTGCTACTTCAGCCACGAGTCCATCCTGATGGAGAACCAGGGGTACCCGGTCAACGTCATGCGCCTGGAGAATTTCGGGGTGCCTGACTACTATGAGCTGGTCCTGGTGACGAGCGAGGATATGCTCGAGGAGAACCCTGACATCGTGCAGCGGTTCGTCAGGGCGGTGACCCGGGGCTACGCCGATGCCGCCGCTGACCCCGACACCGCCATAGAGATACTCTTGAGCGCTGCGGGAGAAGATGTGGACGCCGATATCGAACGCCCCGGGATCAAGGTGATCGCACCCCTGTGGACTGAAGGGGCGCCCGTGGGCTGGCAGACCGAGGAGAAGTGGGCCAACTTCGCCCAATGGCTGCTGGACAACAACCAGGTGGAGGAAGCTGTGGATGCTGGAGCAGCCTTCACTAACGAGTTCGTGGAGGAAGCCAGCGGCCAGTAAGCGGCGATTCACCCTCACCCGAACCCTCTACTATGCCTGTCCGTTCGACCTTCGATTTCCCTCAGGTCGAACGGACAGCCCAGACCCAGGTTACGCAAGGGTTTCTGTAAGCAGGAACCTGCCTTGGCCCGCAGCACGGTGGTGAGGGGCGTAGACTCCCGCTTTCGCGGGAGTGACGGTGGTGACCAAGAATTAGAGGGTTGTACAAGATTCTCCTCGAGGGCGAGGGGAAGTTGAATTGGAGGATGCGCATATGAGCAGGACCGATGACCTGCGCAGCAGCGTAGGGCCGCTGTGGGAAAAGACGGTGTTCCACCCCTTCGTGACCGAGCTGGGGGACGGCACCCTTCGCGCCGCCGTATTCAGGACCTACTTCGAGCAGGACCACCTCTTCCTCAAGAGCTGGATTGCTCTCATGTGCGCCGGTATCGCCAAGGCCCCGGACTTCGACGGGGCCCGCCCCCTGGCTGCCTTTGTCCACCTGGCGCTGGGGGGTGAGGAAGGGCTATTCCAGGAGTACTTCCGCGAGGAAGGGATGACGCACGACCAGGTGCGCCGCTTGAAGCACCTGCCAACCGGGCTGGCCTACTGCACCTACCTGGACAAGATCGCCCACGAGGGCAGCTACTACGACATTATCACAGCCCTCCTTGGCATTGAGTGGCCCTACCTGGATTGGGGAAAGTGGCTGGTTGGCCAGGGCAAGAGTCCCGGCAACAAGTACTACCAGACATGGATAGACATCCACGCCGGCCCGGACCTGGAGGGCTTCGTGACGTGGATGCGTCGTACCTTGGATGAAGCCAACATTCCCGATGTCTCGGGCCTGGAAGAGGTGTTCGGCGCTGTCCTGAGGTACGAGTACCTGTTCTGGGAGATGGCCTACAAGGGAGAAGAATGGCCGAGGTAGGGAGGGTTGCAAGGGCGCTGACCATAGCAGGCTCCGACTCGGGCGGCGGCGCCGGGATACAGGCAGACCTGAAGAGCTTCGCCGCCATGGGCGTTTATGGTTCATCGGTACTGACAGCCATCACCGCCCAGAACACCATCGCCGTCACCGGCGTGCATGAGATTCCGTCCGAAATGATCGCCTCCCAGGTGAGGGCGGTCTTGACCGATATCGGGGCCGATGCTGTGAAAACTGGCATGCTATCCAGCACCGACATCATCGACACCGTCGCGGGGGAGCTGGACTACTTCCAGGTTGGTCAGCTGGTTGTGGACCCGGTGATGGTCGCCAAGAGCGGCGACAGCCTGCTCCATGAGGAAGCCGTGGATGCCCTGCGGAACAGGTTGGTGCCCATGGCAACGGTAGTTACTCCCAACATCCCCGAGGCTGAGGTGTTGACGGGCCTCTACATAGCCTCTCCCGACGAGGTGCGCCGGGCAGCCGTCCGAATCATCGACATGGGCGCCCGCTCTGTGGTGGTCAAGGGAGGCCACCTGGAAGGTCCGGCTGTCGACACCTTCTACGACGGCAGAGAGTTCCGGGAGCTGACCGCCGAGCGCATCGACACAAAGAACACCCACGGCACCGGCTGCACCTTCGCCGCCTCCATTGCCGCTGGGCT
>JAGWBF010000034.1:14714-26621 GCA_021296025.1 Dehalococcoidia bacterium
GGGCACGGGCCCCTGAACCACTTCTACCGTTGGTGGTAGCCGGTCAACGCTTTCAGGCCCTGCCGCCCACCTCGGGCCCATAGACTTCCGGATTGAAGCAGGCGACCAGCTCTTCCCCCTTCACACCGGCCAGCAGGTTCCTGGCTGCCAGCATGCACATAGCCCTCCTGGCTCCATGGGAGGCACTTCCCACGTGGGGTGTTATCACCAGTTTATCCAAGGTCAGCAGAGGGTCGTCGGGGGAGATAGGCTCCGGGACCGTAACATCCAGCCCCGCCCCGGCTATCCGCCCGTCTTTCAACGCCACGTAGAGGGCTGCGGGGTCCACCACTGGACCCCGGGCCATGTTGATCAGAATGGCCGACTGCTTCATCGCCGACAGCTCCGCCTCACCGATTAGGTGATGAGTGTCCGGCGTGAGGGGCACATGGAGAGTGACGAAGTCCGATTCAGCGAGGAGCTGAGGCAGATCAGCGTGATGCATCTCGTACCTGGCTTCCAAGTCGGACTTACTGCTCCGGGAGCAGTAGAGCACCTTCATGTCGAACCCCCGGGCGCGCTTGGCCACCTCCAGCCCTATCTTCCCCATGCCGACGATGCCGATGGTTGCCCCGCTGACGTCGGCCCCCAGCCAGTGCATGGGATGGAAGGCTAGCCTCCATCCGCCTTCCCGCACCCACCGGTCACCTTCGGCCACCCTGCGGGCCGTCGCCATCAGCAGGGCGAAGGTGTGGTCGGCAGTGGACTGGGACAGCACCCCCGGGGTGTGCCCCACTGGTATGCCCCGCCGGGTGGCTTCGGCTATGTCGATGTTGTCTGTGCCGGCGGCCATCTGGCTCACGACCCTGAGCTGTGGCGCTCTATCTAAGACATCGGCGTCGATGCTGTCCATGATGTTGGTCAGCACGCCGGCTGCATCAACCAGCTTCTCCTTCAAGGTTGAAGGCAGCGGCGGATTGTCGTCGGGCCACACCTCCATCTCCGTTTCGGCGGAAATGGCATCCAGGGCATCGGGATGGATGCGCCTTGTGACGAACACCTTGGGGCCGGGCATGTAAGGGGTCCTCCTAGCTGCGGGAACGGGCTGGCAGTGCCTGTGGGACTATTGTAGCCAAGGGGCTGAGGTGTATGCCACAGGGCGAGCAATATCTATTGTTGACTTAAAAGGTCAACTTTAGTAACATCTAGCTAGGATATAGCAGCAAACCAAAGGGGGGTTGATGGCAACTCCGGAGGTTATTTCCCGGGAAACTGGTCTCGGTGATTCGGGCTACAAGTACGGCTTCGTGACCGATGTCGAATCCGAGGTCATACCCCCCGGCCTCAACGAAGATGTTATCAGGCTCATCTCTGAAAAGAAGAACGAGCCTGAATTCATGCTGGAGTGGAGGCTCCGGGCCTACCGACACTTCCTCACCCTGGTGGAGCAGGAGCAGGTGCCCCAGTGGGCCAACGTGGACTACCCGCCCATAGACTTCCAAAAGATCGTTTACTACGCAGCTCCCAAGCCGAAGGTGACCCTGAAGAGCCTGGATGAGGTGGACCCGGAGCTGCTGGCCACCTACGAGAAGCTGGGCATATCCCTGGAGGAGCAGAAGCGCCTGGCGGGCGTGGCGGTGGATGCGGTGTTCGACAGCGTGTCCATCGTGACCACCTTCAAGGAGGAGCTGGCCAAACACGGCGTAATCTTCTGCTCCTTTTCCGAAGCTGTACAGAACTACCCCGACCTGGTGAAGAAGTACTTGGGCTCGGTGGTACCCTACGCCGACAACTTCTACGCCGCCCTGAACTCAGCCGTCTTTTCTGACGGCTCCTTCTGCTACATACCCAAGGGCGTCCGCTGCCCCTACGAGCTGACCACCTACTTCCGCATCAACTATGCCGAGTCGGGCCAGTTCGAGCGCACCCTTATCGTTGCGGATGAGGGCAGCTACGTCAGCTACCTGGAGGGCTGCTCGGCGCCCCAGCGGGACAACAACCAGCTCCACGCCGCAGTGGTTGAGCTGGTGGCCCACGACAACGCCGAGATCAAGTACTCGACCATTCAGAACTGGTACCCCGGCGATGAAGAGGGCAAGGGCGGCATCTACAACTTCGTAACCAAGCGGGGTCGCTGCCAGGGCGTCAACTCCAAGATTTCCTGGACCCAGGTTGAGACGGGCGCCGCCATCACTTGGAAGTACCCCAGCGTCCTCCTCCAGGGAGATAACTCCATCGGCGAATTCTATTCGGTAGCCCTAACCAAGGGCTACCAGCAGGCCGACACCGGCACCAAGATGGTGCACATGGGCAAAAACACCCGCAGCACCATCATCTCCAAGGGGATCTCGGCAGGTCATGGCAGCAACACCTACCGGGGCTTGGTGCGGGTCAACTCAAGGGCGGACAACGCCCGCAACTTCACCCAGTGCGACTCCCTCCTCATAGGCGACCAGTGCAGCGCCCACACGACACCTTACGTAGAGGTGCGCAACAGCTCCGCCCACCTTGAGCACGAGGCATACACCTCCAGAGTCAGCGAAGACCAGCTCTTCTACTGCAACCAGCGGGGCATGTCCACAGAAGAGGCCAACGCCTTGATCATCAACGGGTTCTGCAAAGAGGTGTTTCGCCAGCTTCCCCTTGAGTTTGCCGTGGAAGCCACCCGTCTGATGGAGCTCAACCTGGAAGGAGCGGTAGGCTAATATGGTCCTCGATAGTCCTGTACTGGAGGTGCGAAACCTCTGGGCCAGCGTGGGCGATGCGCCCATACTCAAAGGGGTCAACTTCCGGGTAATGCCCGGAGAGGTGCACGCCATCATGGGCCCCAACGGCTCGGGCAAGAGCACCCTGGCCAACGTCCTGGCAGGGCATCCCCTGTACCAGGTGACCGAGGGAGAAGTACTGTTTCGGGGAGAGGACCTTCTAAGCATGGCCCCGGAAGACCGGGCCAGGCGCGGGTTCTTCCTCTCTTTCCAACATCCCATAGAGATTGCCGGGGTCCGGCTGGACCAGTTCATGAGGGCTTCCTACAACGCCGTCCAGAAGAGCAGGGGCCAGGAAGAGCTGGACGCCCTGAAATTCGACCGCTTGGTCAAGAGCAAATCCAAGCTGGTGGAGCTGGATCCGACCTTGATACGTCGCTCCGTAAACGAAGGGTTTTCGGGGGGCGAAAAGAAGCGCACCGAGATACTTCAAATGTCCATCCTGGAACCCACCTTGGCCATCCTGGACGAGACGGACTCCGGCCTGGATGTGGATGCGCTCCGCGTGGTGGCCGAAGGGATCAACCAGCTGCGCACCACCGACAACGCGGTGGTGGTCATCACCCACTATCAGCGCATCCTGGAATACATCGTCCCTGACGTGGTCAACATCCTGAGCAACGGTCGATTCGTAAAGTCGGGCAGGCGAGAGCTGGCCTTCGAGATCGAAGCTAGGGGCTACGACTGGCTGCAAGAAACGGAAGACCGGGTTGGGGTCGGTCCCTAGGACACGTACCTTCTCCATGCAGCAGCAGACCGCCTACGAAACACCTTACCTGGAAGCCTTTGACGCCTTCCAGGGGGGGCATGCCTCCGGCGACCCGGCCTTCATACAGGCCCACCGGCGGGAGGCCATCGAACGCTTCGGCGCCCAGGGTTTCCCCACCGCTCGCAGGGGCAACGAAGCATGGAAGTACACCGACGTCGGTCCCCTGGCGCGGATACCCTTCCAGCTCCCGGACCCTTCAAGGGGAGCGTTGGTCAAGCAAGGCCAGCTAAAGACCGCATCCTTCGGCTCGGGCGAATGGCCCAAGTTGGTGTTCGTAGACGGGACCTACAGCGAAGAGCTTTCCAACCTGCCCCGGTCACGCAACGGTGTCACAATATGCAACCTCGCCGAGGCCATGACCCGTCGCCCGGAAGTGGTGGAGCAGCACCTTGGCCGCCTTGCTTCCCAGGAAGAGAACGGGTTTACTGCCCTCAACGCGGCCTTTGTCCACGACGGCGCTTTCGTCCATGTGTCCAAGGACTACGCCGCCGAGCACCCGGTCCTGATAATCAACCTGTCTTCGGGCAAGCACCCCGACAGCGTCAGCCACCCCAGGGCGCTGATAGTCGCCGAGGAGGGGGCTGGGGCCACAGTGGTGGAGATGCATGCGTCCCTGAAGGGCAGCCGGTATTTCACCAACGCAGTGACCGAGGTTGTGGTCACTCCCGGCGCTACCGTCAGGCACTACCGGGTGCAGCGCCAGAGTCCCCACGCTTACCACATTGCCACGATTAAGGCGGAGGTAGGCCGTGACGCCACCTTCGACTCGGCGGCTGTGGACATGGGCGCGTCCCTTGCCCGAAACAACCTGGGCGTTACCATGGCCGGCGAAGAAGGGCATGCGGCATTGAACGGCCTGTACTTGGTGGGCGATGCCCAGCACGTAGACAACGAGGTGGTCATCGACCACGCCGCTCCTAACACCAGCAGCCGGGAGCTGTACAAGGGAATCCTGGACGGCAAGTCCCGCTCGGTGTTCCACGGCAGCATCATCGTCAGGAAGGACGCCCAGAAGGTCAACGCAAGCCAGGCAGACAAGAACTTGCTCCTTTCCGAGCAGGCGGAGGCGGACACCAAGCCCGCCTTCTGGATTTACGCCGACGACGTTAAATGCGGGCACGGGGCCGCCAACGGCCAGTTGGATGAGAACGCCCTGTTCTACCTGCAGGCCCGGGGCATCGACAGAGCCTCCGCCCGGACCATGCTGGTGCGGGCATTCGCCAGGGAGATTGTTCAGCTTATAGACTTGGCCCCTCTACGTGACTACGTGGACCGCCAGGTGATCAAGGTCATTCCTCAGCTGCAGTCGGGCGCCGCCTGACCGCCAACCTCACGAAGGGAACGTGCATCGATGGAGCTGCAGTACTATCCGGTAGCCAAGGTGGAAGAGTTGCCTCCCGGGAGCACCAAGCGGGTGCGTCCCACCAAGGGGGAGTATCTTCTGGTGTGCAATGTGGAAGGCGAGATCTACGCCATCGAGGACTTTTGCACCCATGACGGTTCGATACTGGGATTCGGGGACCTGGACGGCAAGTTCATCGAATGTCCCCGCCACTTCGCCAAGTTCGACGTTACCTGCGGAGTTGCCTCCGGGTTCTGGAAGCACCTCAAGCCCGTACCCACGTTCCCCGTGCGGATAACCGACGATAACATCGAAGTCGGAATCAAGGAACGATGAGCCCGACGGAAGCCAGCAAGGGGGCGCTGTGTTTGACGTAGCCAAAATCCGGCAGGACTTTCCCATCCTGTCTAAGACGGTTTACGGGAAACCCCTGGTCTATCTTGACAATGCGGCAACGTCTCAGAAGCCCCGTCAAGTTATCCAGGCCTTGGTGGACTACTACGAAGGCTACAACTCCAACGTCCACCGTGGGGTCCACGCTCTCAGCATGGAGGCCACCCAGAGGTACGAAGAAGCGAGGCAGAAGATCGCCGACTTCATCGGGGCCGGTAGCTCCGAGGCGGTGATATTTGTGCGCAATACGACGGAGGCCATCAACCTGGTGGCCGGCACCTGGGCCGTCGCCAACCTGAAGACGGGCGACGAGATTCTCACCACCGAGATGGAGCACCACAGCAACCTGGTGCCTTGGCAGAAGCTAGCCAAGGAGAAGGGGATCGTGCTTCGGTTCGTTCCCGTTACCGACCAGGGCACCCTCGATATCAGCAATCTGGACTCCCTGTTGAACGAGCGCACCCGCCTGGTGGCCTTCAATCACATGTCCAACGTACTGGGCACCATCAACCCGGTGGATGAGTTGACCAGGGCAGCCCGGGCCAAGGGCGCCCTTGTGCTCCTGGACGGGGCCCAGAGTGTGCCCCACATGCCGGTGAATGTGCAGGAACTGGACTGCGATTTCATGGCCTTTTCCGGCCACAAGATGATGGGCCCTACGGGCATCGGCGTCCTTTACGTCAAGCCCAGTATCATGGACCAGATGGAACCCTTCCTGAGGGGCGGGGAGATGGTGAAGCAGGTGTGGCTGGAAGATGCCACCTGGAACGACCTGCCCATGAAGTTCGAGGCGGGCACCCCAAACATCGCCGATACCATCGCCCTCGGCGCCGCCGTGGACTACCTCCAGGCCCTGGACATGTCCCAGGTGCGCCAGCACGAGACCCAGATCACCGCCTACGCCCTGGAGTCCTTCCGAGAGCTTAAGGAAGACCTGGAGATGTACGGTCCCGAGGACCTGAACATCCGGGGAGGCATCGTTTCCTTCTACGCCCATGATGTGCATCCCCACGACCTGGGGACCATGCTGGACCGGGAAGGCATCGCCATCAGGGCGGGACATCACTGTGCCATGCCCTTGGTGCGGGACCGCCTGGGCAAGGCTGCCACCGCCCGGGCCAGCTTCTACGTCTATAACACCGAGGAAGAGGTGGACCAGCTCGTGGAGGCCCTGAAACAGGCCCTGAGGTTCTTTAAGGGGCGCGCAACCTAGCCCACTCTGGAGCGCACCACCAATTTCGACGGCTAACTGCCGGCCCTGACGAGGTTAGACGAACAACATGCAGCAGTTCCCCATGGAAGAGCTGGACGAGCTCTACCAGGAAGTGATCCTGGACCACTACCGCAACTCCCGCAACAATACTCCCCTGCCCTCGCCGGACATCGAATACGATGGGTTCAACCCCTTCTGCGGCGACGAGGTGGTGCTGCAGCTTAAGCTGGCTGACGGTGCGGTCAAGCAGGCGGGCTTCCACGGCCAGGGATGCTCCATCAGTCAGGCTTCGGCATCGATGATGACGGACCTACTGAAGGGAAAGACCCTGGAAGAAGCCATAGCTCTGTCCGAGGTGTTCCGGCGAATGATGTCGGGCCAGGAGCCATCGGAGGAAGAGCTGGAAATGATTGGCGACCTGGAAGCCCTGAAGGGGGTCTGCAAGTTCCCCGTGCGCATAAAGTGCGCCCTGCTACCATGGGCAGCCTTGGAGGACGGGATCACCGAGTACCGCTCCCAGGCATAGAGCACGCCAGTCCCTCTTCCCTGAGGGAGAAGGCTAGGCTGAGGGGAGTGCAGGCAAGTCCAGCTTCAGCAGGGCAGCCAGGTTGCGGGTGGTGACCTCTGCGACCTCTTCCACGGTGATCCCCTTCAGCTCCGCCAGCTTCTCTGCAACGTCTCTCACATGCCTGGGTTCCGTCCAGTTGTGGCGGTACTTCTTGAAGGGCTGGGGAGCCGCGTCGGTCTCCAACACGAGGTTTTCCAGGGGCAGCTCTCTGGACACCTCCTGGAGGTGGGGCAGCCTAAGCAGGGGCCGTGCCAGGGAGAGGTAGAAGCCCCCGTCGATGGCTTCCCTGGCGGTGCGTTCATCATCCTGGAAGTAGTGCATCACGCCTCCCACATCCCCGGCGCCCTCCTCCCGCAGCATTCGGAAGACGTCGGAGTGGGACTCCCGGGAGTGGAAGATCACTGGCAGGCCCAAGGTCTTGGCAAGCCGTATCTGCTCCCTGAACATCTGGTGCTGGCTGGGCACATCGGGGGATTCGGGCAGGTAGTCCAAGCCTATCTCGCTGATACAGATGACCTTAGCGCTGCTTCGCGCAAGCTCCTCCAGGCCCATGAGGAGCTTTTCATCCCCGGGCATGGAGGTCGTTACCTCCATGGGATGAACTCCGACCCCCGCATAAAGCGCTGAATGCTCACGGGCCATCTTCACGCACACCCTGGAAGACTCCAGCGTGGTGCCCGCGCAGATAATGGGGCCTACGTGGACGCTGTCCGCCCTCTCCAGGATTTCCGGGATCTCCTGGGCGGGATACTGGTCCAGGTGGGTGTGGGAATCGGCGAGGATCAACGCTGCTTTCCTTGTACGTGATTGTTTGGCTACTATATACTAGCCCGAAACAGGCCACAAGAACCGGCATCCAACCTAAGGGGGCAACATCCTCTGCCACGGATAAGCACCTCCCGGCTCCCCATCCAATGGCTCCGTAACACCCGCGTCCAACTTGTCCTGGGATTCGCCATAAGCGGCGGATTGGGCTGGCTGGCGGTCAGAGGCATCGACTGGGGTCTGGTGCTGGACCAATTCCAGCACTTCCCGGTGATATGGGCTCTTGTCTCCCTGCTGACCGTCGTCGTGGCCAACATCCTCCGGGCCTACCGGTGGAAGGTGCTCTTCGTGGGTGAGCGGATCTCCACGCTGCGGTTATTCATGGTCCAGAACACCGGCATAGGGCTGAACAACGTGGTGCCTGTGCGGGTGATAAGCGAAGGTGTCCAGTTCGCCCTGCTGACCCTGCGCTACAAGGTCAACAACGGTGTGGCGCTGGGCACCATGGGAATCGAACGCATCCTGGACATGGTGATTACAGCCAGCCTGCTGATGGCTGGCCTGATCCTCATCCCCGACGTGGGTCAAGCCCGTCCCTACGTGATAGGGGCCTTCGTCTTCGCCATCCTGTCTGTGCTGGCAGTCCCATTGTTCGTAAAGCTGGCGGGTATGGGCTTCTTCAGCCGTATCTCTCTGCTGGCGGCCACCATCGAATACCTCTCCCAGCTTAAACAGGCCAAGAGCGCCCTGGTCCAGTCCTTCCTGCTGACCCTTGCCCACTGGTTGCTCCTGGGGCTGGCGGTGTGGGTCCTTGCCTTCGGCATGGACCTGGGGATCAGCCCTGTCGTTGCAACCCTGACCATTTTGGGAACCCTCTACTTCACCACGTCCGTGCCCTCGCTGCCCGCCGGTCTGGGCACCTTCGAGTTTGCCGTGGTGTACGTCCTCAAGCTATTTGACGTGGACCAAGCCTCGGCCTTCAGCTTTGCCGTCGTCATCCATGCGGTGGTCTTCCTTCCGCCCATCGTGGTGGCCCTCGCCCTATTCAGTTCCCTGGGGCTGCATCCGTTTAAACGGACCGTAAAGGGGGCTGAGACACCCCCTGCCCAGGTGCTGGCCACCGAGGGAAGCACCGGGGAAGAATGAGACGACGGACGTGGCTCATCCTTACGGCTGTAGCTCTTCTTCTTATCGCTTCCGCCAGTAACGGAGCCTCCCCCACACCCTCCCCGCCTCCCCCATCGGCTGCTCCATCAACTATGCCTCCCACCCCCACGATCTCGGCGACGGTGACACTAGTTGCCTCTCCCACTTTCGCGGCCACACCAACCCAAAACCGCGCCCGGGGTGGACGGCTGACAACCCTCACCCAGGTCAACGTCCCCCACCTGGATGTTCACCAGGTGGTGCAGGAGACCCTGGCCTCCATGGGGCCTGGCTTGGCCTACAGCAGGCTGCTGCGCCTGGGGACCGGCCCCGAGAGCGAGTACCCCCAGCCCAGCCTGCTGGTAGAGTGCGACCTGTGCGAAAG
This sequence comes from Dehalococcoidia bacterium, assembly GCA_021296025.1. Lineage (GTDB taxonomy): Bacteria > Chloroflexota > Dehalococcoidia > Lucifugimonadales > JAGWBF01 > JAGWBF01. The sequence goes on from JAGWBF010000034.1 coordinate 24,040, forward strand.
CTGGGAGGCCCTGGACCCACTGACATACAGCTTCAAGCTCAGGGAGGGGATACGCTGGCACGATGTGTCTCCGGTCAACGGGCGGGAGCTGGTTGCCGATGATGTTGCCTACAGCCTGGAGCGCCTGGGAACGCCGGGCTGGCCCAATGCCAGCCTCATGCGCAACATCGAGAGCATCGACGTCGTTGACAGCCACACCCTGAACATATCCCTGGCGCCGGGCTTCCCCGATGCCGACTTCATGGTGTCCCTGTCCGACGGCCACGCCAAGGTGGTGGCCCCCGAGGTGGTGGAGCTCAGGGGAGACCTGAAGGAAGCCGAGGTCATCGGTACAGGCCCCTGGAGATGGGTAAGCACCAGGGAGGATGTCGGTACTCTGCTGGAACGCAATGAAAGCTACTTCGAAACGGGGCTACCATACGCCGATGAGCTGTTCATCCGCGTCGTAAAGGCCAGCGACGAGGCCCGGCTGGCTGCCTTTGCCACAGGCGTGGTGGATGTTTACCGGCTGCCGCCCGAATTACGGGAGCCCCTGGAGGAGACGGGAGTGACCTACAGCTCCTTCCTGTCCAGGCGGGGCGGGTCCGGCCTAGCCCTGGCCATGAACACCACGGCACCTCCCTTCGACGACCTTCGGGTGAGGCAGGCCGTCCTGCTGGCCCTGGATCCGTGGCGCGATCTGGACGACCTGTGGTCCGGCCAGGGATTCGTGAGCGCGGGCATCCCCGTCAGGAGTCCCCTGTGGCTATTGGGAGAGGAAGAGGTCAGGGGGACCTACTTGGCCTCCCCTGCAAGGGCCCGGGAGCTGTTGGAAAGCATCGGCGCTGGGTCTCTGCCTCCTCTAGCGCTGCATGTGGGGGACTTCGGCGACCTGCACCTGGAATACGGGCGCAGCATAGCTGAAGACCTGCGGGCCGTAGGGTTCGACATCCCCACAGAGCCTCTGTCCCTCACACCCCCCGAGTACCGCACCAAGGTGTGGGTGCGGGGGGACTACCAGATAGCAGTGGGCCCTCTTCCCCCGACGGTCACCACGAACAACTACCTGTTGAACATTCTCCACAGCTCCTCAGCCCTCAACGTGACCCGCCACGCCGACGGGACCCTGGACACTCTCATAGCTGAACAGGCAACGGAGCAGGAGCCGGCCGCCAGGGGGGAGATGGTGCGCCAAATACAGCGCAGGGTGCTGGAGCAGGCCTACATGGTGGCCACGGTCACCGCCGGAGACCTGTGGGTCTACCAGCGCAAGGTCAAGGGCTTCCATCCCAACACCGCGGCCTCCGAGTACTTCTTCTGGGCAAAGACCTGGCTGGAGGGGTAGGGAGCCTAACTGCTCAGCAGGGGAATCCTGAGCTTCTTTGCCAGGAGGGCCACCAGCAGGAGCGCCGCTCCCGCCGCCACCATGAACACCGCAGTGACCACCCAGTCCACGGCTGCATCCGTGACCATGGACCGCAGTACGTCGCCAGCTATGTTCGCCACGCTTACGGGAATGTCCTCGCTGGAGTCCAGCAGCATATCGTTGACCCAAATATCCACCTGGGACGGAAGCATGGCCCTCATGATGACGCCGAACACCAGGCCGATGCTTCCCACGGTCATCAGAATGCCTGCCGCCCAGACCAGGCCGGACGACAACCGGGGCAGATAGACCAAGGCAACCATGATGGAAGCCAGGGCAAGGAATGCCAGGATTACAGCTTGTCCCTGGTCCACCCTTCCCGCAAAGTTGTGTGCATCCTTCACCCTCCAGTCCTCCAACAAAGCCTTCCGGGTGACCCCCTCCTCATCGGCCGCCCACTGCACCAGGTCCAGCATCCTGGGCTCGCTTCCGTCCCCGGGGTCCGCGAGCCTGCTACGGACCTCCTCGGTGGACTCGTCGATAAGGGGTCCAGCGATGCTGCGACTGGCCAGCTTAAGCGAGCCTTTGACATCCCCGCCGACCAGCAGAGCCTTGATCTCATCCTCCAGCTCATCGAGGTTGTCCAGCGAATCCTGGGGGAAGCTACTATCTTCCTCCAGGGCCCGGACTACTTCTTCATAGACCGNNNNGGCCTTACGGCCGGGACAATGGCGCTTGCAATATCCCCAGCCCGTATGTTTTCCTTGACGGCTTCCCCGTCGTCCCGGAGGGCCTGAACTGCGTTCCGACGTACTTCTGCGGGTATGCTTGGAGAGGCGGACAGGAGGGCAAGGGCCGGGTCGTAGGCCTGGACGAACAGCTCCCCCTGGATAGGAGATGTGATTTCTATGGACGGGATGGAATCGGGAATTCGGCCCGAAGCGAGGGCGACATAGATGCTGTTGAGCTCTGCAGCCAGCCCCAGGGGGCCCGACACCTCCACTCCGGGCAAGTCTCTCAGGCTACTCTCTACGGATGCGGCCACAAAGGTGGGAGGGTCATCTATCCTGGGGATGGACGACGGGAGCCGCCCCTCCCCGAGGTCGTCGTACAAGATTTCCAGGTTCGCTTGCAGCTCATTCAGGGTACGCACCGGCGCATCCGGGACCTCATCGATCCGCTCATCGATGTAGCCCAGCAGGACCGGATTAGCCCGCTCCAGTGGAGGGCCGAGATC
>JAGWBF010000034.1:26688-27258 GCA_021296025.1 Dehalococcoidia bacterium
TCGGGAGGAACTATTTCCCTGGACAGCCGGACTATGTCTTCATTGGAGACAACGTCGATGCTGCCGAGGAGTTCAGCCCTGACCTCATCAGCCTCTTCATCCAGGAGCACCTCATCGTAGAAGCGCTCGTAGATGCGGTTCTCGGAAAAGCTGCTGGTGTAGAAGGCTGCGTCGAATAGGTTGCCGAAGATGGTGCTGCTAAGGAGGTACACCAGAAAGACCACAAGGATAACGAAGGTCAGGATGAGTGTGGCGACGATTCTGATTGTGCCGAGTCCGTAGATAGCGTGCGCTCCCTGCTTTGTTTGGTCAGGGCCCGGCTTATGTTCCTTGGAACCCTGCCGGCCAGCTACCAATCATGGCCCGTCGTCTTCCTCACTGTCAACCCGATTCGCTGGGCGAAAATCGTCCCTTCTCCCTTAGGACGAACGGGCAGCCCCGCACTCTACACAGCACCCTCACCCACCAGGCATTTCGTCATTGCGGCGGAGGCCGCAATCCAGGACGGAGCATTGCCGGCATCCAGGTCGGCTCCACCGCCACGCCTTCCGCCCCCTTCGCCCTTCGATT
>JAGWBF010000034.1:27588-33044 GCA_021296025.1 Dehalococcoidia bacterium
CCCTCACCCACCAGGCATTTCGTCATTGCGGCGGAGGCCGCAATCCAGGAAAGTCCGGTACTGCGAATAGGCTACCATTGGCTTGGGGTGCCAGACTGGAAGCCGGCAGGACTCCGTCTTAGATTCAGAATTCCAAAGGAACTCACAATTAGTTATAGTTTTTCTACTCAAAAGCCACATTGCTGTTATTTCATTGCGATACGCTGGAGAGACATACCATCTCGGATAGGCGCTAACCCATGAACGTACCCCCAGCATCACGTTCCGCACCGGTAAGGAGGTCGTTACGTTCCGCCTGTTAATGTTTGTGCTCATCTTGGGAGTTGCCCTGTCGGCAGCCTGCGGAGAGACCGTGATAATCACTCCGGGTGGAGGAGATGCGCTAGGCAGTGGGGTCAGCGGTCGTCCTGGGTCCTTTCCCATCTCACTTGAGGAGATAGCGGTTGAGGCCGATGTGATCGCTAGAGTCAACCTGCTAGGGGTCTCCACCAGCACAGATATCTGGCAGATGGACGATACCGAAGGGTTTGAGGATGATCCAGAATACCCGGGTGCTGATGCGGCAAGGTATGTCGGGACTCTCGACTACCGGTTCCGTGTAGCTGAGTACCTCAAGGGTACTGGAGATATCGAGGTGGTTGCGAGAGTACGGGACTTCAGTCACTATTTTGGACATCCTACCAGCGAGCAAGCTCAAGCTAACGCTAATCAAATGTTGGCTGACAGAAATGGTTCTTGGGATAGGCATGAGGCTATCGTTTTCTTGCAGGACCGCGGTCGCTGGACGGCGTATCCACTGGAATCGGGTGAATATGAGTTTGGGTATGCGGTCACTGAGTCTGGCGAAGATGGCTACACCATCACTAGCCCGGACAGAAAGAAATGGCTCCCGGCAGTATCTATCAGCAGTAGTGGCAGGATGTCCGGCCAAGCTCATGCCAACCCAAGCTACTACCTAGACGCCCCAGGCAGTAGCTCAGGTGGGATCTCCGGTCAGTCTGACTCAGCCTCGACTATCACTCTCACCGACATCAGAGCCAAGATTGACGCTCTTGAGGAAGAGATTGCAGCCGGAGACGGGTCACAAGCCTTCCGGGACTGCGTTCAGTACAAGTACTTCTGGAAGAGGTCGACTGACCGGCGCATCGAGAAAAATGGTGGAACGTATCCTTACAGGACGTACAGTGGAGAGATCGGCTCAGGCCTGCCTGCCGGAACACAAGCCCTTGCTGGACCTCAACTTGTAGAGTCGTCGGGCGATCTCACGCTCAGGAGCGGAGATGCTGACCTTTTCACAGCGCCCCTGCCAGTGGGCGATATCCTGACGACTCGCCCCCTGCCCGCGGGGGAGTACCGGTTCTTCTACTTCTATCGCGGTCCAGAAGTCGTCCCGTGTAATGGGCACCCCATAGAATGGGAAACCGACGACGAGGTGATCTTGACCGTCACCGCCCCCGAGGGCACGGTCCACGAAGCGTTCTTCGACCCCATAAGCAGCGGCAGTGCCGTCGGATACTTCGGTACCGGGGATGCTCTTATCAACCCGTCCTTTGAGCTGGGTGATGGTTCCGAGGTCACCATAGAGAGCTTGGCACACCAAGGAAGGCGCATCACCGTGAAAATATCGCCCTACAATTCCCTTGAGGGCTTGGTTATGGACTTCATAGCCCTAGATGGCACCACGACGCTTACTTTGAAGGCTGGAACCGCCATACACAAGAGCAACGAACGTACCTTGGCTTGGCTCCCCTACGATGCTCCGTGGCGGGAGGGCGACCAGCTTATGCTGCGGCTCAGGCCAGAAGCGGGGCCGGTATTCGAACAGGACAGCTACAGCATCGAGGTCCCGGAGTCGACCTCGACCTGGTCGTACATCGGGAAGGTCAGGGCTACAGACCAGGATGTTGGCGACGCGGTCGGGTACCGCATCATCAGTGGCAACGCGAACCGGTGGTTCGACGTCGACCTGAACTACGGCGATATACTTTTGATGGAGAAGCTGGACTACGAGACCCGGTCGTCCTATGAGCTGACAGTGGAGGCCCGGGGCCAGGACGGCAAGACCGACACCGCGACCGTCACGGTCAACGTCACCGACGTAGCCGAGTAGGGGTAGGAGCCTCTCTATGGGACCGTTGATCAGCCAACACGCGCGTGGATTGCGGCCTCTGCCGCAATAACAGAGGGGCGGTATGACGAAGGGCGTGATGTGAACACGCAGTAGCCCGCCTGGGACCCGGCAGGGCTCCGTCCTGGATTGCGGCCTCCGCCGCAATGACGGAAGGGGGGCGCAATGACAGAGGGGCGGTATGACGAAGGGCGTGACGTGAACACGCAGTAGCTCGCCTGTAAATCGGCAGGGCTCCGTCCTGGATTGCGGCCTTCGCCGCAATGACGGAAGGGGGGCGCAATGACGGAGGGGCGATATGACGAAGGGCGTGACGTGAACACGCAGTAGCTCGCCTGTAAATCGGCAGGGCTCCGCCCTGGATTGCGGCCTCTGCCGCAATGACGGAAGGGGGCCGCAATGACGAAAGGCGTGGCCGATGTGAGGAGGGCTGGGGGTTACTCCTCCCGGTAGTGGAGGTTCGCCCTCAAGCCCGCCTCTGTCTCCACCTGGGTGTTCCAGGACACCACATCGTTGACCCCGCCCAGGGGACCGGCCCCGTCGGGCCAGACATGGAACACGCTGCCACCCACGCCCGGCGCCGGAGATGCGATGGCCTTGCCGGCGGTCGTTGTGAAGCTCGCCCCCGTGCCGAACCAGAAGTACACCCCCGCCGGGTCGGTGGCAAGGCCGTAGCTCAGCACCTCCAGGGATACTATCCGTATCCTCTTGCCCGCAGCGGGGGTTGCCAGGGTGGCCCGGTCCACGGAGGTGGCCCCTATGGACGCCGTGGCCGACTTGATCTCGCTGGCCCCGGGCATAGCCGCCAGGGGCAGCAGCGGTGTGTTGTCCTTGTAAAGCTCGACGATCTGGTTCCCCTTGGAGGTTGCCCTGAAGGTACGAACATCGCCCTCGGCGCCCGTCCGGGGGAAGAGGTCATCTATGGTGCCTCCTATCTGCACCGGGTTGCCAGCCGCCTTTGTGTTGCTTGGCGCCGCTCCCGAAATGAGCACCCGTCCCAGGGAGTCCACCAGCAGGTAGATGTTGTCCCCATCGGCCACCTCGGCCGGGTCGGACTGGTACCTGGAGCCAATCCTTACCAGCCGGTCCGAGCTGCCCACCGGTTCGTCGTGCTTGCCTTCAGGATATCCGCTCATCGTTCCTCCTCCCGACATGGTCTTTCGCTGCTGTCTTTCGGGCCGGCTATGCCACGCCGGTGATGTTGTACTGCATGGCTGTGTGGGTGGCTGTGGCGCGGTTGCCCGAGCGCTCTGCGAAGGCCAGGCGCATGGACACCACCATCACGTTCTGTCTCTTCTGGATGTCCCGCTCGGTCTCGATGGACAGCTCCCGCCGGAATCCCACCCTCCACTGGGTGCGGTTGACCAGTAGCAGACGTCCCGTGGTGCCCGTGCTACCGCTGGTCACCTTGCCATCGATGTCCGCCAGCTTCATCTGCTCGGACACCAGGACGGGAATGCCTTCCACAGCGCCCAGCTGGCCTGTGAGCAGGGTGGCGTTGGGCCCCAGCTTGTCCAAGGTGCGGAAGTTCTCGGTGCTCAGGGCCCGGATGTAGGTGTTGGGATCGGTGATGTAGGCCAGGTCCGACGGCCTAGCCCCGTACCTGCCCAGCTTCACCCGGACCTCGTTGAACATATCGTCGGACACCCCCGCCCCGTGGTTGTTGGCTTGGCTGGGGTTGTCCACCAGGGGCTGGTGAATCAGCCCGTCGAAGCCGATGAGCCAGTGCCCCTTGCCGGCGTCCGAGGCGGATATGGTTGCGCCGTCGGCGTTGATGTTGTTGGTGACCGTGGTGTCGGCATTGAGCAGAAGGTCGTCGATGACCTCGGCGGTGTTGCGCACCAGGGAGCGACGCACCTCTTCAGCCATGGCGATCACCGCATCCTCGTCGAGGCTCAGGGACCAGGGGACCTGTCCCACCAGCTCGTGGGCGGTCAGGGTTTGCTTGCTGGTAGCCAGGGCGGTGGCTGTCGGGGACACGTTCTCGGCCCCCGGGTACCAGTTCACATCTCCCAGCTGCAGGGGGATCTCGAAGGGATTGGTCGGCATATCCACCCTGGAGAAGAGGGACAGCACCATGGTCTCCAGGTTGACGTCCATCCATAAGGCGGCCGCCTCCTGGGTCGAGACCAGCTCGTCGCCCGAGCCGCTGGTGGTGCTGTCCATGGCGTTCTTGAGAGCCAAATCCCACTCCTCCAGCATCCTTGGGTTCAGTCCACTGGGCTGGCGCACCTGGGCGTTGAGCAGGCTTCGGACCAGGGCAAGGTCCAGCAAGTCCAGGCCCTTATACTTGCCGAAGGGCACCTTGGCCTGCTCCGGGCTCCTGTGCTGGGCCAGGATGGCCTGCTTCTCGGCCGCCTTCCAGCGCTCCTGGATGCTCCTGATCTGCCCCGCGATGCGCTCGTTCTCCTCCCTCAGGGGCTGCACCGACTCCTTGATCCGCTCATCGTAGAAGCTGCGCACCTCGGCAACCTCTTGCTTGATGACCTCCAGTTCCTGGGTACCTATAGACATCCTCTCCCCCTCATGTTTGTTGGATTCAACTGCCGTATCACTTCCAGCACCCCTTCCAGGTCCGGGTCCGGCGCCTCCCAGGACGGGAACTGCCCTCCTTCCGTGGCGGCGCCGTTCAGCCCTTTTCGTAGGGCGTTCTGGTTGGCGGGAACGGGCGCTGCGCTGATCTCCAGGAGCTCCTGGCTGATGAAGTTGATGCCCAGCGCATGGCCCGTCTTTGCATCCCTGCGCATCTCGAACTCTAGGGGCCGGAACCCCACCGAAACTCCCTTCTGGTAACCACCCTGGTACAGGGAGGCGATCTGCTGGGCGAACTCGGTAGGAGCAAATCGGATGGCTGCCAGCAGCCTGCGAGGCTCGGTCCACACATCCACAGCCTTGCCGATTGCCGGCTGGCTGTAGTGGTGGGCCCACAGGAACACCGGGTTTTTCAGGTAGCCATCCAGCTTCCAGCCCCCCTGGAGGATGATGTCGCCGTGGCGGTCCTCATCCTCGGTGGATGCCACGAAGGTCAGGGGGCCGGTCATCTCGCCCACAGCCAGCCCATCGTGGGCCTGGGCGGACCATTTCCTTATGCTGGGAGCATCCGACGTGCCGTGCCTGTAGCACTCCAGCGCCTCCATGAGCTGCTCCCGTTCCCACCGCTCTCCGTCGTGAAGCATTTCCCGACACCCCTCCTGATGCGAACAAAAAAAGGACAGACCATTGAAGGTCTGTCCCATCAGGCGCCATCGCTGGCGTCCAGTTCAGGCTATCCCCGCCACCAACAATGGTCAACGGCGGGTTGTCAGGGTTATTACATGTCCTCCCCTTC
>JAGWBF010000034.1:33049-37830 GCA_021296025.1 Dehalococcoidia bacterium
CCATTCCGGCCGCGGGGGAAGCACAAGCCCAGGGCCTGCCTGACGGTGCCAGCCCGTACTATGCCGATGCCGTCCCCACCGGACGGGCTGTCCCCCAAGCCAGCGGGCACAAGGCACCGGCTGAACCCCAGCCGGGCCGCTTCGTCCAAACGACGGTCCGTTTGTGGGACGTTCCTTAGCTCTCCGCTCAGCCCCACCTCCCCCAAGGCCACCAGGTCCGGAGGCAGGGCGGTGTTTCGCAGGCTGGAAGCTATGGCCAGGCATACCGCCAGGTCCGCCGCCGGCTCATGGACGTTCAGACCACCGACAACGTTGACGATGATGTCCTGGTTTGCGAGGCTCAGCCCGATGCGGCGGGACAGCACCGCAACCAGCATCAGCAGCCGGTTGTAGTCCACGCCATTTCCCACTCGCCGGGGCACATTCAGGAATGACGGCGATGCCAAGGCCTGGATCTCTATCATCAGGGGGCGGCTTCCCTCCAGCACAGGGATGACCGCCGAGCCGACCGCCCCTTCCCCCCTCTGGGATATGAGGGTGCGGGAAGCATCGTCCACCTGACGCAGGCCATCCCCTGCCATCTCGAACATGCCGACCTCGTTGGTGGAGCCGAAGCGGTTCTTGACGCCCCGGACGATGCGGTAGGTGCTCAGGCTTTCACCCTCCATGTACAGCACCACATCCACCATGTGCTCCAGCACCCTGGGCCCCGCCAGCGCACCGTCCTTGGTAACATGCCCGGCCATGATAAGGGGGGTGGAGCCGGACTTGGCCCAGCGGGACAGCTTCAGACCGCACTCCCGCACCTGGGATACGCTGCCGGGGGAGGTGGACGCATCCCCGCTGTGCAGGGTCTGTACAGAGTCGATGATGACCAAGCTGGGGTTGAAGCTGTCCAGGCGCTCCGTGGTCTCATCCACGTCCGTCCCGGACATCAGGAACACTCCGCGGCCCGAAAGGCCCAGCCTGTCGGACCTGAGCTTGATCTGGTGGGCCGACTGCCACCTTCCCACCACCGCGGGCCACGTGCTCGGCGGCCTGCAATAGGAGAGTGGACTTACCTATGCCGGGCTCCCCGGCCATCAGGACAAGGGAGCCGCTGACCAGACCGCCCCCCAGCACCCTGTCCAGGTCGGCGAACCCGGTGGTTATGCGGATGCCGTCCTCGGAGGACACCTGGGACAGCTCCTGGGGCGGATCAGAGGCCCTAGCCTGGCGGAGGGATGCGCTGCTGCGCTGGGGCTTGGGGGCTTCCACCAAGGGATTGCGGTCGCCGCAGGCCTGGCAAAACCCCATCCACTTGGCGCTCTCGTGGCCGCAGCCCTGGCAGAAGAAGGTGGAACCAGCCCGTTCCTTTACCACCTGACCATACCTTTCATCTTCAACCCCGTAGCCCCCTCGTGTTCACTCCCGCGCACACGGGAGTCTATGCCCCCACCGCCGAATTGCAGGCCGAAAGTTGGTTGCCGCTTTCGCTGGAACAACGCAAGGAGCGCGGAGCGACTGGGTTACGCCACGGTCTGCCGGCGGAGATGGTCGAACCTTGCCAGCATTGTAACTCACCGGGTTGTGGCCGTCCCACAGCCCATGTCATTCAGGGCAGTCCTGTCCCACCCCGAAAGGGTCCCAGATAACCTGTCCCAAATAGAAAGAGGCTCCGTGTGCTGGAGCCTCTTTCTGGAGCATCGGTAGTTAGATATCCTACGCCGGGGCGGCGGCCATCTCCTTGACGCGGATGACGGTCTCCCCTTCCTCCACATCCAGGATCGCTTCGTCGCCCTCGCTTATCTCGCCATTCAGCAGCTTCTCAGACAGCTTGTCCTCCACCACATCCTGGATGAGACGGCGCAACGGCCTGGCGCCGAAGCTGGGGTCATAGCCCTTCTCGGCAAGGTAGTCCTTGGCGGCCTCGGTAAGATCCAAGCTGATGCTCTTCTCGGCCAGCTCCAGGCTCACCTGGTTCATCATCAGGTCCACGATAGACAGGATGTGCTCCTTGGACAGGGCATGGAACACCACGTTGGCATCCACCCTGTTCAGGAACTCGGGGCGGAAGAAGCGTTTCACCTCGTTCAGCACCTTATCCTTCATGGCGGAGTAGGCGTGCTGTTCGGTCTGGGCTTCGTCGGTCTTGATGGAGAAGCCCAGCGCCGTCTCCTTGCGTATCAGGTCGGACCCCAGGTTGGAGGTCATGACTATGATGCAGTTGCGGAAGTCCACCTTGCGTCCCTTGGCATCGCTCAGGTGCCCATCATCGAATATCTGGAGGAGTATGTTGAACACCTCGGGATGGGCTTTTTCTATCTCGTCCAGCAGGATGGCGCAGTAGGACTTGCGTCGCACCGCCTCAGTAAGCTGGCCGCCCTCTTCGTAGCCAATGTAGCCTGGGGGCGCCCCGATGAGACGGGCCACGGTGTGTCTCTCCTGGAATTCGGACATGTCCAGGCGCACCATGTTCTCTTCGCTGCCGAACATGAATTCGGCCATGGCCCGCACCAGCTCCGTCTTGCCCACGCCGGTGGGTCCCAGGAACAGGAAGGCTCCTATGGGACGGCGCGGGTCCTTCAGACCAGCCCTGGCCCGGCGCACCGCCTTGGCGATGCTGACGATGGCTTCCTCCTGCCCCACGATCCGCTTGTGGAGGTCCTGTTCCATGTGCAGGAGACGGGAGGTCTCTTCCATAGCCAGCCGGGTTACGGGGATGCCCGTCCACATGCTGACAACCTCGGCCACATCTTCGCTGACGACCGTGGGGCGCTCATTGTCCTGCTCTTCGTGCCACTCCTTCTCCAGGGACTCCATCTTCTCCACTAGCTGGAGCTCCCGCTCCCTTAGCTCGGCTGCATACTCATACTGCTGGGAAGCGATGGCGTCATCTTTTTCCTTGCGGACGTTCTCCAGAAGCTTCATGGCTTCCTTGACGGATATAGGGGTGGTGCTGCTGCGGAGGCGCACCCGGGATGCTGCCTCGTCGATAAGGTCTATAGCCTTGTCCGGCAGGAAGCGGTCGGAGATGAACCGGGCTGCCAGGCTGGCCGCCGTCTTCAACGCCTCGTCGGTGATGTCCAGGCGATGGTGCTCCTCATAGCGGGGCTTAACCCCCTCCAATATCTCTTGGGTCTCCTGGACCGAGGGCTCGGTCACCTGCACCGGCTGGAACCTGCGTTCCAGGGCCGGGTCTCGCTCCACATGTTTGCGATAGTCGTCCATGGTGGTGGCGCCGATGCATTGGATCTCTCCCCTGGCAAGGGAGGGTTTTAGGATGTTGGCGGCGTCCACAGCTCCCTCGGCGGCACCGGCACCCACGATGGTGTGCATCTCGTCAATGAAGAGTACGCAGTTGGAGGAGCCTTTTATCTCCTCGATTACCTTCTTGAGCCTCTCCTCGAACTCTCCCCTGTACTTGGTTCCTGCCACCAGCGCGCCCATATCAAGGGTGACCAGCCTTTTGCCCTGGAGGGTTTCGGGGATGTCTCCCGAGGCGATCTTCTGGGCCAGCTTCTCCACTATGGCGGTCTTGCCCACACCGGGCTCGCCCATGAGCACCGGGTTGTTCTTCGTGCGGCGGCTGAGGATCTGGATGACCCTCTCCATCTCGTTTTCCCGGCCGATGACCGGGTCCAGCTTGTTGGCCCTGGCGGCCTGGGTCAGGTCGATGCCAAGCTGGTCCAGCGTAGGCGTCCTGGTCTGATTGCCCCTTGTGCCGTAGCCTGAGCTGGTGGGAGCGCTTTGGCTGAGGATTCTGTGGGTCTCGGAGCGCACCTTGTCCAGGGTTATGCCCAAGCTCTCCAGCACTCCTGCAGCCACGCCCTCGCCCTCCCGCAGGAGGCCGATGAGCAGATGTTCGGTGCCGATGTAGTTGTGGTTCATACGCCGAGCTTCATCCACAGCCAGCTCGACGACCTTCTTTGCCCGAGGGGTGAGGCCGATCTCCCCCTGGACGGGCTTCTCGCCCCGGCCGATGATGAACTCCACGGCGGACCGCACCTTGGTCAGGTCGATACCCAGGTTGGCAAGGACACGGGCAGCAACCCCTTCGGTCTCGCGCACGAGACCCAGCAGGATGTGCTCGGTGCCGATGTAGTTGTGGTTGAAGCGCTGGGCTTCTTCCTGGGCTAGGGATAATACCCTGCGTGCTCTCTCGGAGAACTTCTCGAACCTGCTGCCCATCTATCGCACCTTTCGTTTAGGCAATCCCATTGGGGGCTGGATCTCTGCTCAAGATGCACCCCCTGCGGCGACTCCCACTGCCCGATCCGGAGGCTCCAGCAATCACCCCGGCGATCCCCTCGAACCGGACAACCATGGCCAACACATATCTCGGAAGCTTTCTGGGGGCTGGAGCCTACCGGGTGATTATAGATTAGGTTGCCCTACAAAGTAAAGGAGACCGGTTACTCCTTACGAGGCTTTGGCTGGGCCGTTGGAGCTTGTGAAATAAGTAACAACCCTACCTGCCGTACCACTCTAGCACACCGCCCAATTCAGGAAAAGGGGATGACATCCGTCCCTCGCCGGGGGGTGTAAAATGGTGCCCCTGGAATTCACTCTCATACGGAACGGGGAGGCAAAGGAGCGACCATGCATGTAGAGAAGCATCAGCCCGGAATGTTCAGCTGGGCGGACATGCCCGTTCTGGACATAGACAAAGCCCAGGACTTCTACACCCGGTTGCTGGGTGTCAACGCCACATCCACCCCCATCGGTCCCGACATGTCCTACGTGATGTTGGACAAGGCTGGGAAGAGCTGCTGTGCGTTGTACCGGGTAAGCGAGGAGGT
>JAGWBF010000002.1 GCA_021296025.1 Dehalococcoidia bacterium
ATTATCCCCTGCGGCATTGAAGATCTACCTGTGACATCCATGGCAAAGCTGTTGGACCGGAAGGTAGATCCTGAGATGGTGGCCTACAGCATGATTTACCACTTCGGCCAGATGATGGGTTTCCGCATGAGAGAGGCCCAAGGAGAACTGGATCAGGACGAACTTTGTACGTTTCAGTTAACGTAGAAGCAAGCAGAAACTGCCCGATGCAACTGGAGCGGGTCTTCGAAACGCTGGGAGAGCCGCGTGAGGTGCACGGCGCCGTAGCCCCCGATCCCTCGGGGGAGGATGTCTGGTGCCATGTGACCGGATGGTCTTCCGAGGGCCCCTGTCCCGCCTACGGTGCGCTCGTGGAGGACTCGGGAGAGGGCGTCCTGATGCTGATTTACGGCGGGGATGAAGGCATCCGCTTGAAGCCTGCGGTCAGTGAAGACGACTGGGACGTGAATAGTCCCGGCCAGTGGGGAGAAGCCTGCCTGCTGCTGGACAAGGACGTGGATCTAAGCTGAGGCCGGGACCCCTTCTCCTTTAGCTCTGCGACAGGAAATCGAAGACATTCTGGAAGTACTCCTCTGGCCGTTCCAAGTAGGGCAGGTGTCCGCACTCCTCAATCACCACTGACCGTGAGCCGGGAATCAGCCGTTGGAACTCGTCGGCATACACCGGGGGCACCAGACCGTCGGATTTGCCCCATACCATAAGGGTTGGGGAAGTGATCCTGTGAATGCGCTTCCGAAGCCCCTTGTCGGGGATGGGCCATATGAACTTCCCGGTGGATGCCAGGGCCTCGATGTTGGACAGCTCTGCTTCCCTCTTGGCCTCGGGGTCTTCAGGCTGCGCCATGTATGCCCGGGCCGCCTCAGAAGCCGGGTTGTGCCAGGTGGCCTTGGCCCGCTCCTCGGGGCCGAGCACGTAGATGTCTGCTATGGGACTTTCATCCAGCCATAAGCCTATCGCCCCGACCAGGACGAGGGAGCGCACCTTGGCGGGATTCTGGGCGGCCAGCTCTGTGCCGATCATGCCCCCATAGGAGAGACCGATGATGTGATATGGCCGGGATGTCAGGCTATCCAGTATTTCTTCATAGCAGAGCACCAGGTCCCACAGGTCATCCAGATGTTCAAGCCCCGTGGACCCTCCTGTACCTGGATGACAAGGAGCGAAGACATGGTATCGGTCGGCGAGCCTATCCAGGTGGGGGTTCCACCCACCCAGCGACCTAGCCCCGTGCAGGTACACGAGGGGGTCTCCTGAGCCTCCCTCCAAGACTTCTATCGATAGCTTGCCACCTCGCATTTCGAGGGTCCTGGTACGATAATCAGCCATATTCCCGCTCTCGGCCACTATTGCGGCCCTTACGAATCCCCCGAATGTCCCACCGGTTGGGGTGTTTCTGACAAGGTGGACGGCCACCACGGGTCGGGATACTCGGCCCAAGTGTCCTTTATCGCCGGCAGCACCTGGGAGGTGAACAGCTCCATGTTCTTGTAGGTCAGCTCCTTGGGCATGGTGCCGATGTGCAGCAGGCACATTAGATGCCCAACCCTGAGCATCCCTATGGCCTCCTTAAGCCTGTCTCGGACGGTTTCAGGGCTCCCGGCTATGACGTGTCCCTGCTCCACCCAGTCCTTCCAACCAACGGGTTGGGAAGTGCTGCTTTGGGCGTTGGTTCCGATGGCAGTCCTGAGCCCCGCCCTGAGGGACTCTATGGAGCGGTAGCCCGGCGATTCGGCAAAGGGACCATATACCCGGAGCATCTTGTTGTAGAAGTAGTCCACGTGGGGAGCATAGTCCTGCTCGGCCTGGCTGTCCGTTTCGGAAACGCACACCAGCTGCAGAAAACCCACCCGGTACGGGTTATCGTCTATTCCCAGCTGGGCGGTGCGCTCCCAGAATCCATCCAGCACCCGGCGCCCCCGCAGATAGCCGTAGTAGCTGAGGTAGCAGTACACGTAGTTGCGTTGCAGCACCCAGTCCCAGGTCTCCAGGCTGCCGCTGCCCGGGATCCAGACGGGTGGGTGGGGCTGCTGCAGGGGCCTTGGCCACACGTTGACGTATCGCAGCTGGTTGAACTTTCCGTTGAACACAAAGGGTTCGCGGGTCTGCCAGGACTTCATTATGAGGTCGTGGGCTTCGGTGTGCCGCTCCCGCAGCTGGATCGGCACCTGCCCGTAGGCGAAAGTCGTGTCCATGGATGTGCCCACCGGGAATCCGGCCACCAGCCGTCCACCGCTGAGAACGTCCAGCATTGCCATCTCTTCTGCGACCCTGATGGGAGGCTGGTACAGGGCGATGCTATTCCCCAGGACGATAAGAGCTGCTTTGGATGTCGACCGAGCCAGAATGGAGGCGATCAGGTTGGGTGAGGGCATCAGGCCGTAGGCATTAGCGTGGTGTTCGTTGACGCATACCCCGTCGAATCCCAGGCTGTCGGCGTACTGTAGCTCATCCAGGTAGTCGTCATACATATGCCGGCCCTGTTGGGGGTCGAAGTTGGAGTTCGGCAGGTCGACCCAGGCGCTCCGGTGTTTATCGAGGAAATCGTCAGGCAGACTCTGGTAGGGCATGAGATGGAAGAAACTGACCTTCATTTCATGACCCCTTTCATGGTGTCAGAATAACCTTACCCAAGGTCCCCCGGTTGGCCAGGTGGGCGTGAGCCTCGGCCACAGCGCCCATGGGCATGGTCCGGTCCAGCACGAGTCGAAGTTCACCAGACTCGAATAAGGACACCATCTCGGCCATAGCGCCCTTGTGGTCCAGGAATCCCTCGGGGGAACGACCGATGCTGAAGCCCATTACTGCGCCGCAGACGCTGAAGATGTCCCTGGCGGCCAGGGATGCGGGGGCCCCGGAGGCGTTGCCGTAGGTCACCAACCGGCCATAGACGCCTAGGCAACCCATGCTCTTTTCCAGCACATCGCCGCCCACGCTGTCCAGGATGACTTCGACGCCGCGTTCGCCTGTGATCTCCTTGACCCTGGCTTGGAAATCGTCATCGACGTAGTTAACGGTATGATCAGCCCCCAGGGAGCGGGCTAGCGCCAGCTTCTCCTCTGTGGATGCGGTGGCTATGACGGATGCGCCCCAATGCCTGGCCAGCTGGATGGCGGCGGTGCCCACCCCAGAAGCGGCAGCATGCACCAGGACCGTGTCTCCCGGTTGTATGTCGGCGCGGGTGCGCAGGATGTGGTAAGCCGTCAGGAACACCAGTGGAATGCCTCCGGCAAGGACGGGGTCAACGCCCCGGGGCGCCGGGAACACATCGGCTGCCCTGGCGGCGACGTATTCCGCCTGGGCGCCGGCGACCCGGGCCATAACGTTGTCACCCACTTTGAAATCCGAGACTCCGGAGCCTACGGACGCCACGGTCCCGCCCGCTTCCATGCCCAAGGTCGTAGGTGGTGGACCTCCGGGGTAGGTACCCCGCCGCCGACTCTGGTCGGCGAAGTTCATGCCGGCGCCGGCGACCTTGATCAGCACCTCACCGGGGCCGGGAGACGGCTCCGTCACGCCGTCCTCCCAACGCAGGACCTCGGGGCCTCCGAACTCGTTGACCCTGACTGCCTTCACGCTGCCTCCTGGAATCTAGGGTTGCAAGATGCCCAGAGTATAACCTGCGTTGGCATCCTGGGAAAGGCTTGCTGTACTGGCGAATATCCACTGGCCGGGAGAAATGATTTCTACAGAAGTGTAGGCGTGGGGAATGAGAGGCGCCTTTAGCTGAGGTGGTAGTGCTTGAAACCTTCCGCGTACTTCATCCCGCGGTGCTGGCCGTCTTGCTCCCGCCAACCCTTCATCCAGGCGAAATCGTGCTCAGCCTCTCCCACCTGGGATACGTGTTGTTTCAGGGCTTCAAGGGCGATGTCCATGGTGTCGGAGACGTCGATCCACTTGTCGGCTTCCCGTCGTCCCATTATCAGGACCTCGCGCACTTTGTGGGGTTCCAGTCCCTCCTGGAGGAGCTCCGGGAAGGTCATACGGTCGCGGGCGGCGGGGAAGACCGCTGCCAGGGTCGCCTCACCAGCGGCCATATGGTCGGGATGACCCATGTAGCCCGTGCCCTGGAAGCTCCGAACGGGGTTGGCGCTAATCAGGATATCCGGCTTGTGCCGTCGTATCTCCCTGGCGATGTCCCTGCGAAGGTCCAGGCTGGGCTGAAGCATCGAGTCCTCATACCCCAGGAACACCACATCCTTCAGTCCGAGAACGCGTCCCGCCGCCCGTTGCTCCTCTTTGCGAATCCTCACCAGCTCCGCGGCGGTCATCTCAGGGTCGGAGCTTCCCTTGCTTCCGTCGGTGCAGATGACGTAAACAACCTCCATGCCTTGGCGGCACCACTTGGCCACCGTTCCCGAGCAGCCGTACTCGGCATCATCGGCATGGGCGACAACGACCATGCCGGTTCTATAAGGTGTCTCTAGGTCCATTCGGCCCAACCTCCCAGTTAGCAGTCTTCTATGATGCGCCTAGTTGATTCGTTCCGGTGAGCACGTCGGTCCCGGACGGTCGCACGCAATGCTCCGATGAGCCTTCCATGGTGGGCTAGTGTAAGCTGCCTGGCTATGCGAGGTGGTCCCGAGGGGGGCGGTAGTAGCAAACTGTGCCTAGCTGGATGTAGAGGAAGCCTGGTTGCAAACGAGCAGATCGGAGCGGTTCCGCCACTTCTTGAAGAACTTCTTGAAGTTCTGGAAGCTAAGCTGGTTCCTTTCCACCTCACCAAGGGCATTCCACTGCCTGTGTTCGTGCCGTACAAGGGGCAGGCTTCCGTCGGCAACTATCCGGTATCCCCGGTCCTTGACGTGAAAGCTGAAGTCCAGGTCCAGGTTTCGATAGAAGCGAAACACCTCCCGCATCAAGCCAACCTCTTTGAGCAGGTCCCTTCGCAATGCAATGCAGTAGGCCTGCATGGCGTCCGCTTCTCCAGCTTCCACCTCATCGTGGAAGTGGTGGATGTCGTCGGTCCTCAACCCCCATGGTCCTATGATTCCGATTGACTTGTCCTCAAGCCAGGCGCCGATGGGCCGCAGCACATCGCCAACTACCTCCACCGACGTATCGACTATGATCACATGAGTACCGAGAGCCTGGTAGAGGGCGGCGTTCTTGGCTGCCCCATCACCTATGGTGTGGTCGAAGTGGATGACCCGGACCCTGGGGTTAGAGCGTTGCAGCTCATCCAACCAGACCTCGGTGCCGTCGGTGCTCCCATTGTCAACCACGACCAGTTCCGCTGAGCGACCCTTTGCCCACTGCAGGAAGCTGGTGGCGCAGCGCTCCACGTCGGACTTGTAGTTGCAGGCGGTGACGATCCATGAGTAGTCCACTTCCGCCGGACGGTCCAGGAAGGACTCCACCTCCTTGGGAGAGGAAAAGGCTTGCCATCGTCCTTGTTGCAGCTCCTGTTCGGTTTTGGGCCGAATCCAGGTCGTGCCCTGGGAGTCCCCGACCAGATAGCCATCGGACTTCAGGTTGTTCCTGATCTGGTCCGCAATCTCGTATTGGGCACTCCGACGGTAGAAGGAGCGCCTATCGACCTGGGATGTGATGCCAGCCGGCAGGTGGTTTCCCTGGGACGTCCGGTCAAGGTCGAGACCAAGGGCCTGGTCAAACTTCAAAAGCAGGTCCAGCTTGTACCAGTCCTCCAAGTCTGAATGAAGCATGTTCCACGTTACAGCCAGTGCACCGGGCATGTCCAGGTCGTTGTCTACTGCCTCCCAAAAGCGGGCGGACCACTCGATAGCCTCTAAATTTCCGGCCAATTCGGGCAGGGAGCGCCATTGCCAGACCCTGTCCCGAAGGCTGGTCAGCGCCCTCTCGGCTGCCCTCAGGGCGGAGAAGGTGAAGTTCATCCGATGACGGTACCTGGCTGTCAGGCATAGATAGCGGAACGCCAGGGGATCGAAACCCCTCTCCTCCAGGTCCGACAGGATGAACTCGTTGCCTGCTGACTTGGCCATCTTCACACCATCGGCCAGAAGATGCTGCCCATGCACCCAGTGGCGCACGTAGGGCTTGCCGAAGGCTGCCTCGCTTTGGGCGATCTCATCCTCGTGATGGGGGAAGATGTTGTCCACGCCTCCCGTGTGGATGTCCAGCTGTTCGCCCATGTACTTGGTGGACATAGCGGAGCACTCTATATGCCAGCCTGGGAATCCTTCTCCCCATGGGCTGTCCCACTTCATCTCTCGCCCGGGCTCGGCCATCTTCCACAGGGTGAAGTCCCTGGAGTCCTTCTTGAGGGGGTCGACCTCCGAGCGGACCCCTTCCATTAGGCCGTCCTGGAGGTTCCCGGATAGCTTTCCGTACTCGGGGAACTTGCCGACATCGAAGTAGATGTTGTCCCCTGCCCGGTAGGCGTACCCCGTCTCCAGCAGGGTCTCCACGATCCGGATCATCTCTGGCACATGCTGGGTTGCCCAGGGGAAATGGTGGGCAGGGATTATGTTGGTCTTCTTTTCGTCCCGGTGAAAGGAGTCGGCGTAGTACTGGGCGATCTCGGCAGGAGTCTTTCCTTCAGCCAGGGCGGCCAGGATGACCTTGTCTCCTCCCGTTTCGAGCATCTCCTGCCGCATATGGCCAACGTCGGTGATGTTCTTGACGTGGAGGACGCGATAGCCGTGATGTTCCAGCGCCCTACGTATCCAGTCCGCCATAAGGTAGGTGCGGAGGTTGCCGATGTGCGCATAGCGGTACACCGTAGGACCACAGGTGTACATTCGGACTACTCCCGGCTCAATGGTGGATATCTCTTCCACCTGCCGGGTAAGTGTGTTGCGAAGCCGGAGCACCATTGACTCCCTGCCTTGGAAATCAGAAAGGATTCTAACACGTATGGACGAGGTTTGCACCTTTGGTGGCGGAGTCATGAGTAGCTGCCTATAGCAGCCCGGCTTGGTGTAAGCGCAGAGGAGCATTTTCCTTGCGGGTCATGCTGGCCGATGCTATACTCCCTCAACCCCTCAGCCAACACCGGTAGTGGTGTGGCCCACGGAGGCGCCTTCCTTTGCATAGCCTCGGGGTAAACGCCTCTATTCCCCCATCGAGAAATCGCCCGCCGGGTGGATAGACGGTTGGAGAGCACCTCGCATAGTCCCAGTCATGCCAACCACTGACGGCGTACAGTCATCCGGTTCCCTGGAGGAGCGCATCGCACGCTGCGAGCGGTGCGCCGGTGGCCCTGTCGTCATGGACTGGCTGCCAATCTCCTTCTACGGAGATTATGCCAACGCCAATGCGTGGGTCGTGACAATCAACCCTTCGGACCGGGAGTACGTGGACCGCAATGGCCTGGCCCTCATGGGGGAGCGACAGAGATTCAGCTCCCTGGGGGACTTTCCCTCGGTGAGCCGGAGGGAACAGCTGACTGCAGAACAGGTGGATGTCATTGTGCGGCGTCAAAGGGAAGTGTTCTACGGCATTCCCTACAGGTCGTTCTTCGAGAAGC
This sequence comes from Dehalococcoidia bacterium, assembly GCA_021296025.1. GTDB lineage: Bacteria > Chloroflexota > Dehalococcoidia > Lucifugimonadales > JAGWBF01 > JAGWBF01. Next base: position 7,448 of record JAGWBF010000002.1, read on the forward strand.
TGGGAAGGTTCCTGGTGTCGGTGCACGGTGGGGACCCCGACGAAGGGGGCCTGCGGGTATTCACTGGTGGGGTATGTTCTGCGGAGGGGAGGGCCTTTCGGTACTCCCACGTAGATACGGTGAAATGTGCAACCCGGCTGCCCTGGGCCCAGCTTGACCAGGATGAGAAGGATGCCCTGGTTTCCAATTGCCTGGGATTCATTGAAGAACAGCTTGGGACGAAAGATGGCCTGGAGCTTATGATGATCAACGGGCGCACGGCGTACAACCACTGCAAGCCCTTTTTGACGGATAGGTTCGGCTTCCAGCCGTCTGTCCGCCAGGTAGCCGTGGGGAGGCTCAGCTACATGCTCTGGTGGGGAAATCTTTCAGTGGGAGAACGCCTGGTGGATGTGGTCGGCTGGTCTCCAAATATAGTAAATTCTCGGATACGTACACCGGAGGCCCGGATACTTGCCAGCGCAATCAGGGACGTATGCCCCGGGCTGCGTTAGTCCTGAGCCCGAAGAGAAGGCCTCCAGTCTAATGCAAATGCCATGACAGCATCGCGGGAAATAAAGGAACCAGGCAGGGGTCGTATAAGGGTACAGGTCCCTGCCACAACTGCGAACCTGGGGCCGGGCTTCGATTGCCTGGGAATGGCCCTGGATATCTGGAACCAGGTTGAAGTGGAACTCTCGAGCGCGCCCCTGGTCAGGGTGGATGGGAAGGGCGGAACGGACCTGCCCTCGGGGCCTCAGAACCTGGTGTACCGGAGCATTGTTCACCTTCTGGAACACGTTGGAGTGGAGCCTCCTCCCCTATCCGTAGCCTGTACAAACAACATCCCTCTGAAGCGGGGCTTGGGTAGCAGCGCAGCGGCTATCGTGGGAGGCCTGACCGCTGGAAACCGGTTGGTCCCTATCTTGTCAGGAGGCAGAGTGCAGTCCCTTTCCCCTGAGGAGGTACTGCAGCTTGCAGTTGCAATCGAAGGGCATCCCGACAACGTTGCTCCCGCTCTCATGGGGGGCATGGTGCTGGTGGTGCAGGGAAACGATGGCCTATTAACGTCCGCCGTTCCCGTGCCCGAAGACCTCCGGGCAGTGCTGTACATTCCCGATTTGACTATTGCCACGGAGGATGCCCGTTCGGTGCTGCCCGAGGGCATTGCCTGGGAGGATGCTGTGTTCAACATGGGCAGGACGGCTCTCTTGGTGAATGCCATGAACACCGGCCGCCTGGAAGATCTGAGTACAGCAACCGAAGACAAACTGCACCAGCCCTACAGGAGGCAGCTGTTTCCTGCCATGAAAGTTATTTTCGAAGGAGCTATGAAGGGAGGGGCCCTGGGGGTCTTCCTATCAGGCAGCGGCCCCACTATTCTGGCGTTGCGCCATGGCCGTGAGGTCACGGTGGCCTATGAAATGGCAGAAGCGGCCCGGCAGGCGTCGGTGCCGGGAGAGGTGAAGGTAACCCGCCCAGTCTCAACGGGGACCATCTGTTCCTGGCATGAGGAAGCAGGGGCTGGTTGAATGACCAGTCCTTGTGATTGACCTGGCGTACCCTAGCAGAGGGACGGGGGCAATCTCAGGACATAAGTGAGACCGATGGAACTTGTCGTTCAAAAATATGGAGGCAGCTCGGTTGCCAACGCTGACCTGATCAGGAACGTGGCCCAGCGCATTTGCCAGACTAGCAAGGGTGGCGCGCAGGTCGTTGCCGTAGTATCTGCAATGGGTGACACCACCGAGGATCTGATCGCCCTGGCCAAGAAGGTCGCCGGAAGCCCGGATGTCCGTGAGCTGGACCTGCTGCTGTCAACGGGTGAGCTGGTCTCTTCCACCCTGCTGGCTATGGCAATACGTTCCCTTGGTCACGAAGCCATTAGCCTCAGTGGTTTCCAGGCAGGAATTCGCACAGATTCCAGGTACGGCAAAGCCAGGATATCCGCAGTGGAAACGGAGCGAATAAAAGAGGAGATGGACAAAGGCCGCCTGGTCGTTGTGGCGGGGTTCCAGGGCATCACCGAAGATATGGATGTCACGACTCTGGGGCGGGGAGGTTCGGATACGACTGCCGTTGCCTTGGCGGCCGCCCTGGAAGCCCAAAGGTGCGAGATCTATACTGACGTGGATGGCATCTACACGGCGGACCCCCAGGTGGTTCCCGGCGCCAGGAAGTTGGAACGAATAGACTACGAGGAGATGCTGGAGCTGGCCAGCTACGGGGCCAAGATGCACCCACGGTCCATCGAGCTGGGCTCGGTCTATAATGTACCCATCTACGTCGCATCCAGCTTCAGCGAGACCTCCGGGACCCTCATTGAAAAGGGGATTGCATCCGCTATGGAACAACGGGTTAAGGTCACAGGTATCCCCTATGATAGGAACGTTGCGAGGATTACACTCCGAAGAGTGCCCGACCATCCGGGGATCGCAGCCGCGCTGTTCGAACCCTTGTCAAACGAAGGCATCAGTGTGGACACCATCGTCCAGAATTCGGGCTCCGACAAGCTGACGGACCTCAGCTTCACCCTCGCTCGCACCGAGCTGGAGAGGGCCCTGGAGATCGTGGCCCCAGTAGCTGAGAGCGTCGGGGCTGAAGAGGTCACCTCCGATGCAACTCTAAGCAAGGTGAGCATTATCGGCTCTGGTATGCAGCACGCGCCCGGCTACGCTTCGCGCATGTTTCGCGCCCTGGCTGAGAACAACATTAACATAGAGATGATCACAACCTCGGAGATTCGCATAACCTGCATCGTGCCCGAGTCGGTTGTTCACGAGGCGACACGGGTGCTCCACGACGCTTTCGAGCTGGACCAAGGATAACCGGATAGCCCACTCCGACTGATCATATCCTCTCGGGCCTCCTTCCCTACCTCTTCGATGTCAACGACAAATTCAACCAGACCAGAACCCGCTCCTTTCCTGTCGGTGGTGATTCCAGCTTTCAACGAGGGGGGCAGGATCGCGGACACCCTCCAGAAGGCCATTGACTACCTTGGTACCCAGGAATACACCTGGGACGTTCTAGTGGTAGATGATGGAAGCACGGACGACACAGCCCAGGTGGTAGGAGAGTTTTCTGTCGCCGACCCCCGCGTACGGCTGCTGTCCGTCGCTCATGGAGGGAAGGGATGGGCAGTGCGTCACGGTATGCTGCAGGCCGGCGGAGAGTTCCGTTTTCTGTGCGATGCCGACCTGTCCATGCCCATAGAACAGGCATCCAGGTATCTGCCACCTGCCCAGGAGGAGTACGATATCGCTATCGGTTCCCGGGAGATCCCCGGTGCCCGGAGGGTCGGAGAACCATCGCGCAGACATCTCATGGGACGCGTGTTCAATGGGCTGGTCAGGTTGGCGGCCCTTCCTGGAATAAGCGATACACAATGCGGATTCAAGTGCTTTCGCGGTTCCGTTGTCGAAGGGTTGTTCGGCTCCCAGATGCTTTCGGGATTCGCTTTCGATGTAGAGCTGCTTTTCTTGGCTCGCAGGCAAAGTCTGAGCATCGTCGAAGTGCCGATAGATTGGTACTACCGTTCGCTCAGCAGGGTACGGCCCTTCCGGGATTCCCTTGCCATGGCACTAGACATAATAAAGATTCGTTGGAACCATTTACTCGGAAGGTACCGACGGCGGTAAGGTGGTCGGGGGTATCAGGGAACATAGGGGGACAGGCAAGGCGGGCCTATATGCTGGACTTGTTGATAAAACTGGACATAAAGTCAGTGCAGATATGCTTGACCGAGGCAATTTTTTGTTGTATCCAGTTACGAAACACTTCTGGCAGCCATATCTTGCTAAGGAAGGAAGTATAACTTAACCTTGAACATCGGCGGTTACGACCTCCACGGCACGACCAACCTGGAGATCGGCATAAGAATGGAATCCGACAGGACAGAAGAAAAGTCCAAGCTCAAGAAAGAAAAAGGGAAGGAAGCCATCGCCCTCGCTTTGAAGGGCGAGTGGGAGGGCGCGGTCCAGACCAACCAGGACATCCTCCAGGCCTTCCCCGATGATGTAGAAGCCCTAAACCGTTTGGGAAAGGCCTTCATGGAGCTGGGCCTCTACAACGCCGCTAAGGGGGCATTCGCAAATGCGGTTGCCTTCTCCCCTCATAACACCATTGCAAAAAAGCATCTGGAGCGGTTGGCCCACCTCCAGGACTCCTCACCCCAACCGAAGCCAAGCAAGGTTGTAACTCCCAATCTCCTCATAGAAGAGAGCGGAAAGTCGGGGGTTACTGTACTTTGTAAGCTGGCCGATGACGTCGTCCTTGCCAAAATGGCGGCCGGTGATGGGGTTAACTTGAGGATCGTCGAACGCTCTCTGGTGATCGAAAACTGCCAGGGCCAGTACGTTGGACAGGTGGAACCCAAGCTTGCTCTACGGCTCATGCGCCTAATGGAGGCGGGCAATAAGTACGAAGCTGCGGTCATCAGTGTTGACCGCCAAGATGCGTCCATAGTGATCTGGGAAACCTATCATAACCCTAACAACGGAACGTCCTGTTCCTTCCCCGGACGGCCAAAGGCGGGACAGTCTGCCCAGGTAAAGGATGCCCTGCTTCGTTATGACATCGACAGCGAACTGGAAGAAGAGGAAGAGGAGATAGCGGCTGAGTGGAAGGTCGGCTATCCCGGGAACTCCGGCTTAGCGGAAACGGAAGAGCCGATGGAGTTGACCTACGCGCCCCGCGAGAATGATTCGGAAGCCGACGAGGACGACAGCTATCCTTCGTTCACAGGCCATGGGCCAAGATCAGCTCCTGGTCCGTTGTAACAGCTCCCGTTACCCCCGATGCATCCTGGCGGGCCAGGAACACAACCGCCTTGACCAAGGACTCCGGCGTGACCCACAGCGAGTAGTCAGCGTCGGGCCGTTGAAACTGGAACCCCTCGGTCAGAACCGGACGGGAAGGCTTAACCGCATTTACCGCGATGTTGTGTCGACCCATCTCGGCAGCCAGTCCCCGGCTCAGCCTCTCCAGTGCGGACTTGGACACCCCATAAGCCTGTCCCACTATGGTCGGAGGTGCCTCAGGGTCTGTCGCGAAAGCGGTGGATGTGAGCTGGTCCGCTCCAAGGCTGGACAGGTTGACGATGCTTCCCCATCCCTGGTCGATCATTGATGGGAGCACGGCCCTGGAGAATAGGAAAGGGCCTCGCAGGTTTACGGCTATCACCAAGTCCCATAGTTTGACGGGCAACTCCAGGAAGGGGTCGTAGGTACCCACGGCGGCATTGTTTATCAGGATGTCCACCCTCCCCAAGGCTTCCATGGTCTTGCTTACAGTCTCTTCAATGCTCTCCTCGTCCCTAACGTCGCACCTGACCGGCAATGCGCTCAGGCCCATAGCCTTGATCTCGTCGGCGGTCTCGACTATGGTCCCGGGCAGTCTTCGTTGCTGCTCGCTGCGGGCGGCAACTACAACGTGGACGCCCTGCTTCGCCAGGGCAACGGCAACTCCTTTGCCGATGCCCCTGCTGGCGCCCGTCACTATGGCAACCTTACCTTCGAGATCGATGCTGGAAATAAGATGACTCCTTGTTTTGTCGGGCTGGAAACCCTAAGTGGGTATCTGGTACGTCTCCCGGGCCCTGGCCATCGCCAGTTTGAAGACATCATAGGGCTGAGCGCCCGTGAACATCTGGTTGCCTATGAGGAAAGCCGGGACTCCGCGGATGCCCAGGTCCATGGCTTCCTGGAACTGGGACATCACCCTGTCTCGATAGTATCCTGACTCCAGCCTCTGGGACATCTCGGCCCAGTTCAGACCCGATCTTTCGGCCACCTCCTGGATGACATCCAGGTCTCCCAGATTCTGCTGGTCCTCCCAGTAAGCCTTGTACAGGGCATGGTGAAACTCTTCGTAAGCACCCTGTTCCAGGGCATACTCGGTGGCTTCCAGGGAGTACATAGAGTTGGGGGTTATGGGGGAGCGCCGCATGGTAAGCCCGGCTTCCTCCGCGTAGGTCCGCAGGGGCTCGCTAAGTTGGCCGTCTTCCTCGCCCTCCCGAGGTTGGCGCGGAGCACCCTCTTTGGGGGTCTCGGGATGCAGCAGGTAGGGCCTGATGTCCAATGTGATGTTGTAATCTTCCTTGAGCTTTTCGATCCGAGACAGACCGATATAGCACCAGGGTCAAACGTAGTCGTACCAGACCGTGACTGGCATGGGAGTGAGGGCATCGCCATTTGTTGTCATTGCCCCTCCTTTTGCTCCGCTCCCGGGGAGAAGTAGGGGCCATGATAGCATGTTTGCCCCATGGGGGCCATGTTCCGGGCCGGGAGCAGCTGGTGATCGTGAAGTTGTGCTAGTCAAGGCGAATCTGTAGAATGCTGGTGCCCACCGGGGCATGGGGCCAAGGGTCTCGTGCTCCCTTGCGCGAGCCCAGGGCACAACACACACAGGTCCGTCTATCGGACCTTCCACTACCAGTTAGGAGAGGCATGCCGGGATTCCTCGAAGGGGTCCGCGTGGTGGACCTGACCCACTACATTTCAGGACCTTACTGCACCCGACTGATGGCTACCATGGGCGCCGACGTCATTAAGGTAGAGAGGCCCGGCACAGGCGACCCGGCCCGGCAGATCGGGCCCTTTCCGCCGGCTCGAGAGGACAACCCGGAAGCCAGCGCGACCTTCATGTACTTGAACTGCTCGAAGAAGAGCATTACTTTGAACCTGAAGGCGGAACAAGGCAGGGAGGTACTTCTCCGCCTGGTCGATTCCGCCGATATACTGGTCGAGAATTTCGCTCCTCGCGTACTGCCCTCCCTGGGGTTGAGTTACGAGGTCCTTTCCGCAAGAAACCCGGGGCTGGTAATGACGTCAATCTCAAATTTTGGGCAGAGCGGACCTTACCGGGATTGGAAAGCCGTGGAGTTAAACCTGTACGGCCTGGGAGGGCTGATGAATATCACTGGGGAGCCGGACCGACCTCCCCTTCGGGAGGGCGCTCCCCTGGCCCAGCTGGGCGCGGGCCAGAACGCCTTCGTGGCGTCCATGACTGCCCTGTACCATGCAGAGAACACTGGTATGGGGCAGTGGACCGATATATCCATTGCAGAGTACACCACCAACATCCTCGAGAATGCCCTGATGCAGTACAGCTATTCCGGTCGGGAGTTCGAACGGGCCGGAAATCGCGGGTATGGTCGGGCTGCCTGGGGCATATACCCTTGCAAGGACGGGTACGTGGGCGTCATAGCAGGCCCGGACCATCGCTGGCCTGCGGTGGCCGAGATTATGGAGCGGGAGGAGCTGGCGGACGAACGCTTTCGCACCAGGCTCGGCAGGTTGTCTAATGCCGACGAGGTCGATGCGCTTATGCTCCCATGGCTGCTGGACCACGATAAAGCGGATATCTTCCGGATGGGCCAGGAGCGGGGGCTGGGCTTCGCCTATGTCGCCACCCTCCAGGACATCCAGGAGATGGACCAGCTCAACGCCCGAGACTACTACCTGGACCTGGACCATCCCGTCGGGGGAGCCTACAAGTATCCGGGTCCGCCGGCCAGGCCCAGCGAAGAGACCTGGGAGTTTCGGCGGGCACCCCTGCTGGGGGAACATAACCGGGATGTGATGGGAGACCTTGGATTCAGCGATGCCGATATAAGTGATCTAGCTGAAGCGGGGATACTCTAGGCGTTGGCTTCCCAGGCAGCGAGACCGATGGGGCCATCCGGCCATGGACTTCCCCTGGAGGATGTCCGGGTGTTGGACCTGTCCAGGATATGGGCAGGCCCCTACTGCACCAAGCTTCTGGCCGATATGGGGGCCCAGGTAATCAAGGTGGAGTCCCTCCGGGTGTACGACTCCCATCGAGGTCCCGTCAGCCCTGCCAGGGGCATTGCCAGTTATCCTGATTCCGATGGGGGCGAGCAGCCCTGGAACAGGAACGGGTGGTTCAACTGTCTTCACATGAGCAAGCATGGGATCACCCTTGAGCTGACCGATGTCCTAGGATGCGAGCTGTTCGAGGAGCTGGTCTCCATAAGCGATGTCCTCATAGAGAACTTTCGATTTGGCAGCTTGGCGCGCCTGGGCTACACCTACGAAGACCTGAGGAAACTCCGACCCGACATCATATACGTTTCCATGCCGGGGTTCGGCAACAGCGGTCCCTGGCGCGACTACCTGGCCTATGGCATTGGGCAGGAACAGCTTTCGGGGATGGCCCACATGACAGGGTACGAGGACGACGGCCCAATGAAGTCGGGCATCAATCACGGAGACCCTATCACAGGATCCCACGCCGCCGGCATCATCCTGGCGGGGTTGAGGCATCGCAGGCGCACCGGCAAGGGCATGTTTATTGATGTATCCCAGCTGGAATCGACGGTTGCTCTCTTGGGATCTTACTTGCTGGGTTACCAGATGACGGGCCGGGATTACGAGCGGCGGGGGAATCGCAGTGACTTGTACGCGCCGCACAACGTCTACCCGTGTCTCGAGGACGATTCCTGGGTTAGCATCGCTGTGACCGGGAACAACGAATGGCATGCCCTCTGTCGCGTGATGGAGCGGGTGGACGTGTCGGAAGATACCCGGTATGGAACCCTGCAGGGTCGTAAAGACTACGAGGACGACCTGGATGACATAATCTCGGCGTGGACATGCCACCGCAAGGCTGCGGATGTAGCCTACCGCCTGCAGGACGTCGGGGTGCCGTCCACGCCTGTGCTGTCGGCCCCCGGCCTGCTGACCGACCTTCACCTAAAGGACAGGGGCACCTTCGTGCGGGTTGAGCATCCCTGGGCGGGCACCCACACGTACCCAGGCATTGCCTGGAAGATGTCAGACACCCCCGGAGTGGTCCGCTGGCCTGCTCCCGGCCTGGGCCAGGACAACAGGACGGTGTACGGGGGGCTTCTGGGCCTGACTCCAGAAAGAATAGAAGCACTGGAAAACAAGGGAGTGATCGGGACGATTCCCACGGATTCACGTATCATCTGATCAGAACGCTAACAGGAGGATATGAATGGCGGAGGTCGAATATGAGGTCAGGGACCGGATAGGGTATATCACTCTAAACCGGCCCGAAAAGCTGAATGCCATCAACCCGGAGATGAGGGAGCTTCTCTGGGAGGCATTCCAGGATGTCAAGGCGAACCCCGAAGTGCGAGTCGCCATCATTACCGGCAGCGGAAAGGCCTTTTCCACCGGACACGATCTGGTAGCCATGGCAGCGGGGAGGGCAAGCGAGGGCAAGAGCACCTCCGACCTGTACGTGGCGGCCCAGAACATCTGGAAGCCCATACTGTCGGCCATCAACGGCATCTGCCTGGCCCAGGGATGCGGCCTTGCCCTGAGCAGCGATGTCCGGGTTGCTTCCGAGGATGCCGAGTTCGGGTGGCCCCAGGTCAAGCGAGGCATCTCCTCGGTAAGCGGACCTGCTCTCATGGCCCAGGTGCTTCCCCGGAACGTGGCCTTCGAGATCATGTTCACCGGGGATTTCATGAGCGCTCAAAGGGCCTTGGAGCTCAACCTGGTGAACCACGTTGTGCCGGCTGACCAGGTGATGTCCGCGACGGAATCCATAGCCCGCAAGATAATTGAGAACGCTCCCCTGGCCCTGTCAGCCATAAAGGAAGTTACGGTCAACGGCGCCAGTATGGATCTGGAACGGCGAGTGGCCTTTGCCCAGGTGAAGGCCGACCTCACCCGCACTACGGAAGACGCCAAGGAAGGCGTGAAGGCCTTTGGAGAGCGCCGGGCCCCCGTCTGGACGGGCTAATAAGCTGAGCACGCCCGAGGTCTCTTGGAGGACCCTTACTCGACGGTAACCGACTTTGCCAGGTTTCGAGGCTGGTCAACGTCGCACCCGCGCTGCACTGCTATATTGTAGGCCAGCACCTGCATTGCCAGGGACGTCAAGAACGGGCTCAGCGTCTCGGAGGTGTGAGGCACCCAAAGGACATGGTCAACCTCGGAGGCAAGGTCCGTGTCCCCTTCGCTGAGCACACCTATCACTACCCCGTCCCGGGCCTTCACCTCCTTGATGTTGGCCGACATCTTGGAGTAAGTGGAGGAGTCCGGCGCTACAGCCACCACGGGCATGTTGGCGTCGATTAGGGCGACGGGGCCATGTTTCATCTCGCCAGCCGCATAGCCCTCCGCGTGAACGTAGGCTATCTCCTTGAGCTTCAGGGCTCCTTCCATAGCAATGGGAAGGTTTATGCCCCGTCCCAGGTACAGGAAGTTCTGGTACCGGGCCAGGGTCTTTGCTAGAGCAGCGTAGCCTTCGACATCGGCCAGCAGCTGGCCCATAAGATGGGGAATGTGGGCCAGCTCGGCCAGCAGGTCCTTGGCTCGAGCCGGGCTTAGATTGCCCCTGACTTGGCCCAGGTGCAGGGCGAGCAGAAGAAGAACGCCCAGGGAAGAGGTGAAAGTCTTCGTGCTTGCGACCCCTACTTCCAGCCCGGACCTCATAAGCAGGGTCCCCTCGGCTAGCCGGTTGGCTTGGCTCATCTCCGTGTTGCAGATGCTAAGGAGCCTGCCTCCCCTTTGGCGGGCCTCAGACATGGCCGCGAGGGTGTCGGCCGTCTCCCCGGACTGGGATACGCCAACGAGAAGGGTGCTTTCGTCCATGGGGTAGTCCCGGTACCGGAACTCGGAGGCGTTGTCCACCTCTGCCGGGATCTTGGCGAGGGACTCGATGAAGTGCCTGCCGACCATGGCGGCATGAAGGCTGGTGCCCATTCCCACCAATACGACCCTTCGAAGGTCCCTGGTTTCCTGAAGTGACAGGGGGAACTGCTCCAGCTCGACCTGACTGCTTTCGAAGCTGACCCTGCCCCGGAGGCAGTTGACCGCCGCCAGGGGCTGCTCTATGATCTCCTTCAGCATATGGTGCGGATAGCCTTCCTTGTCCCCTTGGTCAACGCTCGAAGGAATGCTCCTGGTTTCTTTGGAGACAGGCCGTCCCTGTAGGTTTACATAACGGATGCCATTCCCGGAGACCACGGCGACCTCTCCATGTTCCAGAAAGCTTACCTCCCTGATAAGGGGGGCCAGGGGCTGAAGGTCGCTGCTGATGATGGCCTCGCCGTGCCCGTGGCCCAGTACCACACCTCCAGCATACCCCAATCTCAGCGCAAGCAGATGGCCGGCAGAGTCAGGGGGACCCATGGAAACTATTGCTTGGGAGCCCTGCACTTGTCCACCCATCGCGATAAATGCATCCTCGAAGCTGAGGCCCGATTCCATGCCGGATTCTATGAGGTGGGCCACCACTTCGCTGTCCGTGTCCGACGTGAATCTGTGGCCATCGGCCACGAGCCTGCGTTTGAGTTCCAGGTAGTTCTCTATGATGCCGTTGTGGACCACAGCTATCTGGTGGCGGCAACCTGTGTGGGGGTGGGCATTAGCTATGGTCGGCCTTCCGTGGGTGGCCCAGCGGGTGTGGCCGATGCCCAAGGTTCCTTTGGGCGGAGGGGTGCCGGGGGTGTCCAGCTCACGCACTTTCCCATCGGACTTGAAAGTTTCGAGGACTCCCGCCGGGTTGAGAATCGCGATCCCGGCGCTGTCGTAACCTCTGTACTCCAGCTTCTTCAGTCCATCAAGGAGGATGGGCCAGGCATCCCGGTGTCCGGTGTACGCAACGATTCCGCACATCCTGTGTTCCTGTCCTCCTACTGGACCGTCTCAGAGAGCGTGCTTTTCTACGTGATACCCCGTTGGATAGTCATGTCCTGGGGGCTGTTGGATGGATCGGGTGCTTGGGTGGCCCATGAGCGTAAAGGGGTGCCGTTGGTCCCGGACTTCTTAGGGCCTCGGAGAAACTACTGGCGAACACTAGGGCTCTGGCGCCTCATCTGCGGGGACGATTTCCCCCTGTTCTTCACGACAGCTCAGGCAGATGTAGCTTTCTCCCTGCTCCAGTGCGATGCCGACAGCTACATTTCGCCGCCGGCCACACTTGGAACAGGTCACGGTCTCTAGTGGGGTATCAGCACCTACCCCTCCAGCCTCGCCGCCTCTGAATCCCTTGTACTCGGGGTTCAGTTGTTTCAGTTGCAGGAATCGCTCCCGGTCCTTTCGCCGGCTCATTGAGGCCCCCTGATGGTTCCTAGTTAAAGGAATGACGTCTGCGCCGGTTTCTACGCAGACCCTTGTACCCTAGGCAAACCGCTGCCCGGGAGAAGGCGCCTGGGTGAGGGCCTTCCCCTAGGCAGGTCAGGTTCCAGTTTACTCTACGGCCACCTTGGCACCGGCAGCTTCCAGGGCTTCCTTTACCTTGTTCGCCTCATCCTGGGCTATCGCTTCCTTCACCCTGCTTGGGGCTGCTTCCACCAACTCCTTGGCTTCCCGCAGCCCGAGGGTGGTCACTTCGCGCACTGCCTTGATCACGTTGATCTTGTTGGCGCCAACATCCTGCAGCACCACGGCGAACTCGGTCTTCTCATCATCCTGGTCCGCCGACGAGCCATCGCCCGCGGAGCCGCCAGGGGCTGCAGCCGCAGGGGCGGCCGCCACGGCGACGGGGGCCGCGGCCGTGATGCCAAACTCGGACTCCAGGGACTTGACCAGGTCGGCCAGATCAATCACCGACATCTGCTTAATGGCTTCCAGTATCTCGTCCTTTGTCATGTCTCCTCCTTTGGTTTTCTCTATTCTGGGTTAGTCTTATGTGCCCTGGGACCTGAGCTGCTCAACCCTTTGCTGCAGCAGGTTAGCCAAGGAAGCCTGGGGCCCCGAGAGGGCGCCCAGGAGTCTCTGCAATGGGGCCTGCAGCTGTCCCACGAGGCTGCCGATCGGCGCCTGCAGCTGACCCATGAGCTGACCTATGAGCACCTCTGGGGCAGGAAGGCGGGAGAGGGAGATCACCTCATCCCCGGACAGGCGCTTACCATTGAACACGGCCCCTCGGATGGTCAGGGTTGACCGGTTAACCCTGATGTACTCTTCTAGGGCCTTGGCAACATCCACCGGATTGTCGTACCCCAGGGCCAGGGCTGTGGGGCCCTGAATGATCTCCTTGATCTGGGGGTTGTTGGAGGCGTCGGCAGCCAGGTATGCAAGGGTGTTCTTAATCACCCGGTACTCCACCTGGCGTTCCCGCATCTTCGAGCGCAGATCGGTCATGGCGTTTACCGGCTGCCCCGACGGATCGGTGGCGACGGTGATGGTAGCTCGAGCCAGCTTCTCGCGCAGCTCTTCTACTTGGTCAATCTTCTTCTGGGTTGGCATTGGCCTGCTCCATCAAAAAGTCCCTGCACCGGACGTGCAGGGACTCAAACTCTTCTTTCGAAGTCGGCGTCCCCGGCCCTCTGGACCGACTACGCCAATGTTGGTTTTCCCCGGAGCGCCTCGGCAGGTTCGCAGTTTAACCCCGTTGCTACGGGGGCCTGCTTTCTTAGGCTGTGTGGGTTGTGTGTCTCGTGCTAGACGTTACCTTTCAAGTACTCGCTTGTCAACGATTCGACAGTGGAGATTTTACTATAGATCGGGCTTTAGCGCTGTCAGGCTGGTCACATCCAGTCGGACAGCGGGGCTCATGCTGCCGGAGAGGTGGGCCGCCCGGATGAGAGAGCCTTTGACTGCAGCCGGCCTGGCGCGGACTACGGCGTCAACCAGGGCAGCAATATTGCTCAGCAAATGCTCTTGGGGAAAGCTGACCTTTCCAACAGGGCAGTGGATTATTGCGGTCCTGTCAACGCGGAATTCCAACCTGCCCTTCTTTGCTTCGTCGATGATCCGGGGCAGGTCCCTGGGCTGGACCATTGTCCCCGTCCGGGGATTGGGCATCAGGCCCCGGCGGCCGAGCACCCTTCCCAGCTTACCGATCTTTGGCATCAAATCGGGAATGGCGAGTCCAACGTCAAAGTCGGTCCATCCACCTTCTATGTTCTGAATGAGGTCGTCTTCGCCGACGTAGTCGGCCCCAGCCTGTCGAGCAAGCTCGGCTCCTTCCCCGTTAGCAAAGACCAGCACCCGGATGGGCTTGCCCAATCCGTATGGTAGGACGGTTACGTCACGGATGAGCTGGTCGGCCTGCCTGGGATCAACGCCGGTGCGCAGGTGAAGCTCAACAGACTCGTCGAACCCTGCTTTGGACACTTCCTGGAGCAGAGCAACCGCTTCCTGAGGAGAGTAGGCCTTGTCCGGGTCGATCTTCTCCTTCAGTGCAGCATATCGCTTGCTACGCTTTACCATGGATCATTCTCCTGAAATCTCTATACCCATGCTGCGGGCGGTGCCTTCGATAATCTTCATCGCCCCATCTACCGAATTGGCATTCAGGTCCTTCAGCTTCAGCTCTGCGATCTCCTTGACTGCCCCCCGGGATATGGTGCCTATCCGCCCGCGGCTGGGCTGGGCCCCGCCTTTTTCGACACCGGCGGCCTTCCTCAGAAGCTCTGAGGCGGGAGGGGTCTTGGTCACGAATGCAAAGGACCTGTCCTCGAAAACGGTGATCTGGACGGGAATAATAGTGCCTGCCTGGGTGGCGGTGCGCTCGTTGTACTCCTTAACGAATCCCATGATGTTGACACCGTGCTGGCCTAGGGCCGGTCCCACGGGGGGCGCAGGTGTGGCTTTCCCTGCCTGAAGCTGCAACTTGATGATGGCTCGAACCTTCTTGGCCAAGATGCCTCCCTAAATCTTTTCGACCTGCAGGAAGTCCAGTTCCACCGGAGTTTCCCGGCCAAAGAAGGATACCAGTACCCAGACCTTGCCCTTGCTGGCGTCTATCTCGTTTACGGCTCCGATGAAATCGGCGAAGGGCCCGGCGGCTATCCGCACCATTTGCCCTTTCTGGAATCCCACGGACACCTTTGTTGGTCCTGATTCAATCTGGTTCAGGATGGCATCCACTTCGCTGTCTTCCAGGGGTATGGGCTTGGGGCGTTTGTCAGTTTCGTCCTCGGTAGATACAAAGCCGGTGACGCCCGGCGTGTTGCGCACAACGTACCAGCTTTCGTCGTCAAGGCTCATCTGGACCAGGATGTAGCCGGGGAACACCTTCTTTCGTTCAGAGCGCCTCTTGCCGTCTTTGAGGACGATCTCTTCTTCAGTGGGGACAACCACCTGAAAAATCCTATCCTGCATGTCCAGGCTCTGGATTCGCAGGTCCAGATTCTTCTTGACCCTCTCCTCCTGGCCGGAGTAGGTATGGATGATGTACCAGCGGGTCTGGTTGGTGTCTGTTCCTGATACCATATCGGACGTTCCTTGCCTACCTAAGGATGTACCGGGTGAAGGTCTCCTGCAGTCCGCGATCAACTCCCGCCAGGACGATAGAAGCGATGGCTGCAAATATGATCACATAGACGGAAAGGCGGATGGTCTCTTCCCGGGTGGGCCAGACACACCTTCTCAGCTCGGAGACGGTCTCCTGGAAGAACTGGAGAGGGTTCCCCCGGCGCACAGCATTGGGAGAGATGATCTGGGAGCCTCCACCCCTCTGCGAGGACCTGGCCATCAGGCTACCTTACCTCTCGATGTTCCCGGTGGGTTCGGCATCGAGAACAGTACTTCCTAAGCTCCAGCCGCTGGGTGTCATTCCTGCGGTTCTTGGTGCTGGTGTAATTCCGCTCCTGACTGTCAGTGCAGGCCAGGGTGATTATGATTCGCGCTTCCGTGCTCATCTTGGCCATCTCTTATCCTGTCGAGACCTTTCTTACAACGCCGGCTCCTACCGTCCTGCCTCCCTCGCGGATGGCGAAGCGGAGACCCTCTTCCAAGGCAATAGGGTAAATGAGCTTGATGCCCATGGTGATGTTGTCTCCCGGCATGACCATCTCCACGCCTTCGGGGAGCTGGATTTCGCCGGTGATGTCCGATGTCCTGATGTAGAACTGGGGCTTGTACCCGTTGAAGAAGGGTGTGTGTCGCCCGCCTTCCTCCCTGCTGAGGACGTACACTTCCGCCTCAGCCTCGATGTGGGGTTCGATGGTGCCGGGACGTGCCAGCACCTGGCCCCGCTCCACATCTTCCCTCTCGACACCCCTTAGGAGGACGCCAACAGCATCACCGGACTCGGTGGTGTCCAATAGCTTGTGGAACATCTCCAGCCCGGTCGCGACGGTCTTGCGCACATCTCCGAACCCGACGATCTCCACATCTTCGCCGACCTTCAGTGTGCCACGCTCCACGCGCCCGGTGACCACGGTGCCCCTGCCCTTGATTCCGAACACATCTTCGATGGGCATGAGGAAGGGTCGGTCGGTGATACGCTCCGGCAGGGGTATGTACTCGTCCACCGTGTCCATGAGATTCCATATCTTGCCCGCCCATTCGTCGTCGCGGTCTCCCGAGTCGCCTTCCAGGGCCCTGAGGGCGCTTACCCGGACGATGGGAGTGTCGTCCCCGGGGAAATCGTACTGGTTAAGCAGGTCGCGAACTTCCAGCTCCACCAGCTCCAGAAGCTCTGGGTCCTCCATGGCATCGACCTTGTTGAGGGCGACCACGATTTTGGGCACTTCAACCTGGCGGGCCAGCAAGATATGCTCACGGGTCTGAGGCATAGGGCCGTCCGGGGCGGACACAACCAGAATGGCTCCGTCCATCTGGGCGGCTCCGGTGATCATGTTCTTAACGTAGTCGGCAGGGCCTGGGCAGTCGACGTGGGCGTAGTGGCGTTCTCCGGTCTCATACTCGATGTGGGCGATGGCGATGGTCAGGCCTCGGGCCTTCTCTTCAGGGGCATTGTCGATGGTGTCGAAAGCTCTGAACGAGGTGCCCCCGCTGCCCAGCGACAAAACTTTCGTTATCGCGGCTGTCAACGTTGTCTTGCCATGGTCAACGTGACCTATGGTTCCAACGTTCACGTGAGGCTTGGTCCTGTCGAATTTCTGCTTGGCCATTTGCCGGGTTCCTCCCAAATAATGTTGCTGTTCTTTATGGAGCCCACAGGCGGATTTGAACCGCCGACCCCGTTCTTACCAAGAACGTGCTCTACCACTGAGCTATGTGGGCTGGTGAGCCGAAGCTTCGGTTCTACTGGTGGAGGGGGTAGGATTCGAACCTACGAAGCCCTTCCGGGCGCCAGATTTACAGTCTGGTGGTTTAAGCCACTCACCCACCCCTCCCCACACAAGCTCAGTTTAGCACACTCCCTATGTCGCGCCAATATCGTCAGGGTCTGCCAGTGGTTGATATCCTTCATGCCGAGGGCAAGGGGGGGTTACGAAAAGCCCCAGAGGGGATTCGAACCCACCAACCTACCGATTACAAGTCGGTTGCGCTACCATTGCGCCACTGGGGCATACCCACTCTAATGAACGCATATCGTAATATGGCCCCGACTTAGCGGGGCCATACACAAACAGCCTGCGTTCACTTACACTTTAGTCTCAACCTACCAAAAATGTCAATATATTAGCTTTGCTGGGATGAAGCGATCCCTTTGGTCAGTGACCAAAGCCTCCCTGTAACGTGCTGCTGAATCTCGGCCTGCCAACGCGTCCGGGCCGGTGCTATAATCGCTTGTGATATTCGGTGTGCTGTGTTTCGTCGTCGTATCTGGTAGAAGGCAGCGATGACAGGCCTTGTGCAAGGAGGCTTCCCGTGAAGCTTGGAGCGATTTTCCCCCAGACGGAGATCGGCGCAGACCCGGGCGCGGTGAAAGAGTACATTCAGGCAGTCGAAGGCATGGGCTTCTCCCACATGATCCTCTACGACCATGTGCTGGGGGCCGATGTCAAGGCCCACCAGGGCTGGGCGGGGGCCTACAACTCCGACGATATGTTCCACGAGCCCATGGTGCTATTCGGCTATGCGGCAGCCATCACCAGCACCCTGGAGCTGGTCACGGGCATCCTGGTGCTCGGGCAACGCCAGACGGCGCTGGTGGCCAAGCAGGCCGCCGAGGTGGATATCCTCACCGGGGGACGCCTCCGCCTGGGTATAGGGATAGGCTGGAACCAGGTCGAGTACGAAGCCCTGGGCAGCAGCTTCCGCAACAGGGGAAAGCGCAGCGAGGAGCAGATAGCCTTGCTGCGGCAGCTTTGGACCCAGGAGATAGTGAACTTCGAGGGCCGCTATCACCGGGTTACCCACGCAGGTATCAACCCCCTACCCGTTCAGCAACCCATACCCGTCTGGTTCGGCGGCAGGGCCGAGGACCTGGTCCAGCGGGTTGCCCGCATCGGTGACGGATGGTTCCCCAACTTCCTGCCCAACGACGAGGGGCGGGACACCATAGCCCGTCTCCACAGCTATGCCAGGGAGGCGGGACGGGACCCGAGCGCTATTGGCATTGAAGCGCGGGTAAACGTGGCCGGCAATACTCCAGATGACTGGGTGGAGCAGGCAAAGGCGTGGGAAGACATAGGGGCAACCCATCTTTCCGTGAACACGATGAACGCCGGCTTCACCTCCGTGAAGGATCACATCGATGCCGTAAGGAGAGTCAAAGAGGTTGTTGCAGGCTAACGGGGAAACCAAGCCTACATCAGGTACATACATGCAAAAAATCAAGCCAAGGGGGAAAGTGTGCAGATAGTCCGTGTGTACTCAGGCGATGATGGGGAGTCCCACTTCCAAGATATGAGCAGGGATGAGCTGGAGGCTTACCTTCCCAAGGAGGGCGTGGGTCCCATCACCCTGCATCGCCTTAATTCGCCATCGGTCAACGACTTCCACCCCGGCCCTCCCAATCCCCAGTACCTCATCTTTCTGGCGGGCATCGTCGAGGTGGAAATAGGTGACGGGAGCATTCGCCAGTTTCTCCCTGGCGACATCATGATCGCCGAAGATTCGACGGGCCATGGGCACATAACCAGGGGCACGGGCGCGGACCCCAGGGTGTCCTTTCACGTGCAGCTCCCCCGGAAGAGCTAGCCTAGCCGCTGAAGATGCCCAGGGGCAGGAAGGCTGTCACAACGAAGTTGGGCACGTCCACCACCTCGCTGACGCGCAGGTCCACGGCCACGCTGCAGATGCAGTAGGCCTGCTCCCGGGACCAGCCCCGCTCCATCAAGAGCTGGATCATGTTGAGAAGGGCGTTCCGCGAGGCCACGGAGGCATCTTCCGAGTAGTTCACCCCGTCTCGGATGGGCATGCCGGTGGCTGCGAGGAATCTGCCCGATGTCTCCGTTGGACCGGCGGGAGGCCCGTCCAGCTCGAATATGGGAAAGCGGATGCCACGACGCTCAGCATCGCCCTTGTGAAGCCGGAAAGAAACGTGCAGGGTGCAGTCCATCTCCACGGCGGTCCCGCAGCACTCCGAGTCACCCTGGGCAAAGTGGGCATCCCCTGCTGAGAAGAGTGCGCCTTCCACGAACACCGGCAGCAACAAACGGCTTCCCGCAGTCAGCTGCTTGATGTCCAGGTTCCCGCCGTGCTCCCTGGGTGGTACGGTCCTCAGTGCCTGGGAAGCAATGGGCTCCGTGCTGGGGACCGCCCCGGAAGCATCGGGGCCGAGCACCGCGCCGCCCCTGCCTTTCAGGTCTTCCTCCCGAAGAAACACCTCCTGCAGCAGGCTGTGGGAAGGGGCGACGCCTATGGTACCCATGAAGGATGCGCCGGGAATCCGCACACCGGGCAGGTCCGGGGAGGTGGCGTAGCCGTCGGAGATGTCCCAGTGGACGATGTACGGCTCCAGGAACACATCCCTCAAGAACCCGAAGCCAGGGATAATGGTGGTGAACCCCCAGGAGGCTGGGTCTATGTGACGGGTGGTCACCTCCAGCAGGTCTCCTGGCTCGGCCCCCTTCACATAAACCGGGCCTGTTAGAGGATGAACCAGGTTCAGGTCGGCGTTTAGCAGGTCCGATGCGATGGATGCAGGGGTAACCCCGCCGTCGAAGGCGTGGCGGGTCTGGAGCACCACCTCCTCGCCGCACTCGGCCTCGACGGCGGGAGGGATGTCGGGGTGCCAGCGGTTGTGTCCCTTTTCCGGCTCATCGCCGCATCGCTTGGAGTAGTCCAGCTCTATGCTCTTCATGAGATTCCCTCCTAAAGGCTGGCTGAGAACCTGACGACACTCTGAAAGACGGCTACGAAACTGGAAACATCAGTCTCCCCAAGGAAGCTGAGGCTCGAAGTGCAGCACCCTGAACCCTTCGGCGTAGGGCAGGCCCGCCCTTTCCCCTACACTTCTGGATCGGGCCCTGATCCTGTCGCCGCGCCCGCTGGGGTCGTTGATTTGGCTGGCGTGCCTCTTGAGGGCATTTACCTTCATGTCGATGTGCTCGCTGATGTCCACGAACAGGTCGGGGTCTTCGCTTCCCCAAAGGTATAGCTCGTTGACCAGGTGGGGTTGCAAGTTCTCGTCACGTATCTGCTCTGGGAAGTAGCCGGGACGCCAAGCAAAGGAGCACACAGCATCGATGGCCACTTGGCCACTGACCCTGTGGTCCCGATGGGTGTGTCCTCGGCTCCGGTACGGGTCCATGCACATTACGGTATCTGGGCGGTACTTTCTGATGGCCCTCACCACCTCGGAGCGAAGCTGGTGGTCATCCTCTAGGGTGCCGTCGGGATGGTGGAGGAACATCACATCCTTCACTCCCAGGACATGGGCAGCATCCATCTGCTCCTCCACCCGGATGGCAGCCAGCCTGTCGGATGCCATGGTGAAGTCCCCGCTGCCCTTGTCGCCGTTGGTGCATATCAGGTAGTACACCTCGGCGCCGGCGGCGATCCACTTTGCGGCTGTCCCGCCGCAGCCGCTCTCGGCATCATCGGGATGGGGAGTAACCAGGAGGGCCCTTTGGGGAACTCCTTCCATTTACATAAACCTCCGCTGCCAGGATTCTTTCCGGTTCAGAATGAGATTTCCCGCGAGCCTGCAGCGCCGGATCCTTCGGTTGACGCTGCCCGATGCCTGTAGTGTAATGGCTCTAAGGGACTTCCAATCTACTATAGGAGTATAAGCATGGCGTTGAAAAGGTGCATCCTGGAAATGGGGATGGGTGTTGACCTGCACGGCAAGGATTTTACCAAGGCCGCCCAGAGGGCTGTCCAAAATGCCCTGTGGCACAACAGCCTCACCTTCCCGCGCCACTTTGGTAACGGGGCCGATGCGATGCGGGTCGATGTGACCATAGCTGTTTCGGACCCCGACGCCGTTGACGGGGACGCCGTTTTGAGCATCCTGCCCCATGGCACAGGTTACATCAATGTGGTCAAGGGCGGGCTGGATATCCCCAACGAGGATGGCACCGACCACACCATCATCGCCAATGCCGCCGTGGTTGTAAGCCTGGACGTTTAGCCCCTCCGGCTGGATGAGGCGCTGGGCAGCCCGGTGGATGAAGCCTGCTGTCTTAGCGGATCCCCGATGCCTGGAGGAGCTTCCACACCTTCTCTGATCTGATGGGCACGTCGATGTGCACCGCCCCCATGCCCATGGAGGACAGGGCATCGGCCACCGCATTGACGATGGTGGGAGTCGAAGCTATGGTGGCCATCTCGCCAATGCCCTTGACACCCAGGGGATTGATGCCGGTTGGCGTCACCGTGCGGTCCAGGACGAATTCGGGGAACTCTTCGGCAAAGGGCATGGCATAGTCCATGAAACTGCCGGTTAGCAGCTGACCGCTATCATCCCAGAGGGCGCCCTCCAAGAGGGCCTGTCCCGCGCCCTGAACGATGCCCCCGTGCACCTGGCCCTCCACCAGCATCGGGTTGATAACAGTGCCGCAATCGTCGATGGCAACGTACTTGGTCAGCAGCACCTCTCCCGTTTCTTTGTCGATCTCTACCTGGGCCACATGGGTGCTGAAGGGAAAGGTCAGCCCCTCTGGTTCCCAGAATGATGTGGCTTCCAGACCCCGCTCCATGTTGGACGGAAGGCTTGTACCGCTATAGGCTTCCCTGGCTACGTCTGCCCAGGTGACGTACCGGTCCTGCACATCTTCCGCACAGAACTGGCCTTCTTCCAACAGAACAGCTTCGGGAGTTGTGTTCAATAAGACGGCAGCAATCTCCTTAGCCTTTCGCGCCACCTGGCCCACTGCGGTGACCAAGGCGGCGCCACCCACGGCCATGGAGCGGCTGCCCGATGTGCCTCCGCCCCGGGGCACGACGGCCGTATCCCCGTGCACCACCGTCACCGCATCCATGGGGACGCCGAGCTGGTCGGCAGCGAGCTGGGCGAAGGCCGTTTCTTCTCCCTGCCCGTGGGGCGAGGATCCGGTGAACACTGTGACGCCTGCCGTGGAGTCCATGCGCACGGTTGCGCTCTCGAAGCCCGATAGGCCGCCCATGGCGGCGGCCGGGCCGAACCCGCACACCTCGACCGTCGTCGTAATGCCGATGCCGACTACCCTGCCCTCCCGGCGGGCGCGTTCCTGTTCCCGGCGCATCCCGTAGTAGTCCGAGGCCTCTATGGCCTTGTCCATGCTGGCCTGGTAGTCGCCGCTGTCGTACACCATGCCCGTGGGAGTTTCGTAGGGGAAGGCGCCTGCGGGAATGAAGTTCTTTCGTCGAATCTCCACGGGGTCCATGCCCAGAGCGCCTGCAACCAGGTCAACCGCCCGCTCTATGATGTAGGCCCCTTCGGGCCTGCCCGCTCCTCGGTAAGCATCGTAGGGCACCTTGTTGGTGAACACCCCGTACGTGGTCCATTCTATGTTCCTGAAGGCGTACACACCCGGGGCCATGGAAGGCGTGAGGGTGGGGATTGCGTGGGACAGCACCTGGCAGTAGGCACCCAGGTCGGCATAGATACGCAGCTTCAGTCCCAGGATGGTGCCGTCCTTGTTGTAGGCTGCTTCAACGAACTGCACCTGGCCTCGCCCATGGCTGGTGGAGATGAAGTTCTCCTGGCGGCTCTCCGTCCATTTAACCGGTTGGCCTAAGCGCATGGATAGGAGGGAAGCTATGATGCTCTCCGAGTAAGTGTTGATCTTGCACCCGAACGCTCCGCCCACATCGATCGCTACCACCCGCAGCTTGCTCTCGTTGATTCCCAGCATGCGGGCCACGATGGAGCTTTCCGTGTGGGGGTTCTGGGTGGTGACCCACAGGGTCAGTTCCTTGGACGAGGGCTGGTATGATGCCAGCACAGCCCTGGGTTCCATGGGGTTCGGGACGAGGCGGGGTTGCTCCATACGCACTGAGAGCACTGCGTCTGCGTCTGCGAAGGCTTTTTCCGGGTCCCCCGACTTTCCGGACGCTTCGTAGCACAGGTTGGTGCCGATGTGGTCGTGGACCAGCGGTGCATCCTGGGAAGCCGATCCTTCCAGGTCAACGGCCGCCCGCAGCACCTCGTATTCCACGTCGATCAGGTCCAGGGCATCCCGGGCCGCACTGGCAGTGTCCGCAACGACGACAGCTACGGGTTCGCCTACGTAGCGCACCACCTCGGTAGCCATCGGCCAGCGATCCACCACGTGCATCTCGCCCAGGATTGCGAACAAGGGGAAGGGAATCTTGCACTGGCTGTTTATGTCCTGGCCCGCCAGGACATCGACCACCCCGGGGCTTTGCTTTGCCTGGGAGATGTCTATACCCCTGATTCGGGCGTGGCCGTGGGGGCTGCGGAGCACCTCCATGTGCTTGGTGCCCTTAAGCTGGACATCGTCGGTGTAGGATCCGGCGCCGGTGATCATCCGGGGGTCTTCGGTGCGCTTGACCCTTGCCCCAACCATCTTCGAGACCTGCCCCATTGACATAAGCTAGTCCTCCCCGCCTGTGCTATGGATGAAGTGCCATTTACTAAAGGGAGCCGGTAACCCTACGGCCCGGCTCCTCTTTAGCAGATTCAATAGTTGAGCTGTAGCAGCTCCGCTCTTGTGCTAGTGCTTCAGTCCTGCTGCTACGAAGTTGCCTGGACTGCGGGGGTGGGTAAGGACTCCTCACCGGATGTGCCAACCCAACCCGTGTGGGAAATATCTATGATGACACCATCGGGGGCGGTGTACTTCACCTCGACGTTGGCGTGGTGGGAGCTGTCCATCCCGATGCCCAAGGCTGCGTTGATGTCTTCTCTGGGTGGGAAGTTGGCCGCTTCCAGCTTGCCCTTCACTTCCTCGGCATCTTCTACTTGGAAGCCGATGTGGTGGATCCCGCTGAATCCGCGGCCCCGCTCGGCTCCCGCCACCTGATCGTTCTTGAAATTCAGGATTGCCAAGTTGATGTTGCCGTCGCTTAGGTAGTAGCCCGTGGCATTCTTGCTGTCCAGCTTCTGTATCTCCGTGAGGCCGAGGACATCAACGTAGAACCGGGCGGTGGCATCTACATCCTGAGTGGAAATAGCGATGTGCTTGATCTTGGCCATTTTTCTCCCTCTCCGTACCTATGATTTACGTCCCAAGATACCACGTTGGTTGTCATATCGCCAACAGGAATAATCGACCACCCATCCGCGTCCGCCAGATACAGGGGCCCCATGGTCAGGTCTCTATAGGGACAAAGAGGGAACGTAGTGTCGGTAGTCTTGTTGACTGTGAAATTATGCACTAATAGAATATTCTCGCCGCCAGGGCTAAAGCAGTGGACCTCCCTGGCAAGGTGGCTTGCATGATCCGTGAGAGTATCCCCGGTCTGCTTTTAGCTGTGCACCTATCCGTCCTTAGGAGCCAGTGCGCCCTATGGTAATTCGTGGAAGCACCCCCATGGGTATGCCTTCCGGCGTCCCTGAGGTCGTGATCATGCGCCTCCCCCAGTACATCCGAATCTTATCGGAGATGCTTGCCGGGGGGGTGGAGATGGTAAGCTCCCAGCAACTTGGAGAAATGCTCCAGGTGACGCCTGCCCAGATACGCAAGGACCTCAGCTATTTCGGACGTTTCGGCAAGCAGGGGCGAGGGTACAACGTCAAGGGCCTGCTGGCTGAGCTGAAGGAAATCATGGGCTTGGACAGGAGCTGGAACGTGGGGCTGGTGGGTGTTGGGCGCCTGGGTAGGGCCATCCTGAGCTACCCCGGTTTCGCCCCTGAGGGATTCCACATAATTGCAGCTTTTGACGCGGACCCGAACCTGGTTGGCCGGGTCATCGGCAACCTGAACGTCCAGTCCATGAACGAGCTGGATACGGTCGTGAAGGAGCTGGACATCAGCATAGGCATCGTTGCCGTCCCCAGCCGCCACGCCCAGGGGGTCATCGACAGGTTGATGGACTGCGGCATCAAGGCAATCCTCAGCTACGCCCCGATAGCGCCTCAAGGCCAGGCTGGGGTGAAGATACGGAACATCGACCCGGTGCTGTCATTGCAGACGATGACTTTCTACCTGTCCAGCGGGTCAGCGGAGGACTAACCCTGGGAGGGAGGCCTCTCCCTGCTGCGGCGTCGGCGAGCTACACGCAGCCGGGTTGCAGCCCTTTGCACAGCAGCCAGAGCTTGGCCCAGCTCCTGGTCGGAGACCCGAGACTCTATTAGGGCTTGGGCTTGTTCCATCGCCTTCCTCGCCCGCTCCTCATCGATCTCTTCTGAGGGTTCGGCAGCGTCGGCAAGTATTGTGACTTGGTTGCCCATCACCTCCAGGAACCCCCCGGTCACGGCCAGGTAAGTCTCCTCGCCGTCTTTTCGTATAGTAATCTCGCCGGGCTGGAGTGCGGTCATCAGGGGAGCGTGGTTGGGCAGAATGCTAAGTTCCCCGTCGAGGCCGGGGGCCACCAGCACATCCACCTCGTCGGCGAAGGTGCGTCTTTCAGCGGTGGTGATTTCCAGGTACATAGTGGCCATGGGGTTAACCTATACGACCGCCTGCATTTCCTGGGACTTCTCCAACACCTCGTCGATGGTGCCTGACATGTAGAAGGCCTGCTCAGGCACGCCGTCGTGCTTGCCCTCCAGAATCTCCGAAAAGCCACGAACGGTCTCACGCACCGGCACGTATTTCCCTCCCATGCCTGTGAAGGTCTCTGCCACGAAGAAGGGCTGGGTCAGGAACCGCTGTATCCTGCGGGCGCGACCGACGGTAAGCTTGTCCTCTTCGGAAAGCTCTTCGATTCCCAGGATGGCGATGATGTCCTGAAGGTCCCTGTACCTCTGGAGCACCTGCTGGACTCCCCGGGCCACGTTGTAGTGCTCGTCGCCGACCACCCGGGGCTCCAGCAGCCTGGAGAAGGAAGCCAGGGGATCGACGGCAGGGTACAGGCCCTGGGCGGAGAGAGCGCGTTCGAGAGATACGACGGCATCCAGGTGTCCGAAGGTTGTGACGATGCCGGGGTCTGTGTAGTCGTCGGCCGGAACGTAGATGGCTTGGAAGGACGTGATGGAGCCGGTCTTGGTGGAGGTGATTCTCTCCTCCAGGGCCCCCATCTCGGTGGCCAGAGTCGGCTGGTATCCCACCGCGGAGGGCATTCTGCCCAGGAGGGCCGATACTTCCATGCCCGCAAGGATGTACCTGTAGATGTTGTCGATGAACAGCAGAACATCCTGGTTCTGCTCTTCCCTGAAATACTCCGCCATGGTCAGCCCTGTAAGACCGACCCTTGCTCGTACGCCGGGAGGCTCGTTCATCTGGCCGAAGACCAGCACGGTGTTTGCCATGACTCCCGAGTCGCGCATCTCGTGCCAGAGGTCATTGCCCTCCCTGGAGCGCTCGCCGACCCCTGCGAACACCGATACGCCCTTGTGGACCTGAGCGATGTTGCGGATCAGCTCCTGGATGATGACCGTCTTCCCCACACCGGCGCCGCCATAGGCGCCGATCTTTCCGCCTTTCATGAAGGGGGTGATCAGGTCGAACACCTTGATCCCCGTTTCCAGAATCTCGATGTCCGTTGCCTGCTCTTCGAATGAAGGTGGGGGCCTGTGGATAGGCCAGTGCTGGGGAGGTTCCACGGGCCCCAGGTTGTCCAGGGGCTG
This sequence comes from Dehalococcoidia bacterium, assembly GCA_021296025.1. Classification (GTDB taxonomy): domain Bacteria; phylum Chloroflexota; class Dehalococcoidia; order Lucifugimonadales; family JAGWBF01; genus JAGWBF01. The sequence goes on from JAGWBF010000002.1 coordinate 34,136, forward strand.
TCCGGTTACGTCGAACAGCCTGCCCAAAGTCTCCTGGCCCACGGGCACGGATACGGGAGCGCCCGTGTCGGTAACGTTGGTACCGCGTGACAGGCCCTCGGTGGGGCCCAGCGCCAGGCACCTGACCCAGTTGTTTCCGACGTGCTGCTCCACCTCCAGAATCAGCCTCTCACCGTGGTTGTCCAGCTCCAGTGCGTTGAACAAGGTGGGAAGCTCATCGGGTGGAAAGTGTACATCCACCACCGTTCCGATAACCTGGACGATCTTTCCGGTGCCCATCCTAACCTCCGGTGTGAATTGAAGAGTTCATGGTCAAGCGCGCCGTTACCGTACGGCTGCAGCGCCCGCGATAAGATCGAGCAGCTCGCTTGTAATAGTCTCTTGCCGCACCTTGTTGGCCAGCAATGTCAGGTCTGTGACCATTTCCGATGCGCTTTCGGTGGCGTTTCGCATGGCGACCATGCGTGCCGACTGTTCGCTGGCGATCAGCTCCAGAACGGCGTGGTAGATCTCCATCTCGACGAACCGGGGCAGCAGCGATTCCAGCACCGTTGACGCATCCGGCTCGTAGATGTACCCGACCCGCTGGGTCGCCTGCAGCTCGGCAGGAACGATGGGGAGGAGCTGGCGCACAACGGGTTGCTGGACCGTAGTCGAAACGAACTCCATGTAGGAGATGAACACCTGGTCGAAGCTGCCCTCGGAGTAGTCATCCACCACCATACGGGAGATGACCGAGGTGTCCGCAACAACGGGGCGGTCTCCCAAGCCCGTGAACGCAGCCTTCACATCTTGGCCGTACCGGATCATGAAGTCCCTGCCCTTGCGTCCCACGGAGATTATGCCCACGGGGACGCTCTGCTGGGAGATGAACTGGGCGACCCGCCGGTTCAGGTTGGAATGCAGTCCACCGCATAGGCCCCGGTCAGGGGTGATCTGGACTACCTGGATTCGCCTAACCTCCCGCTGCTCCAGGAGGGGTTGTACCACATCCTGCTCGGCAGGTTGGGCAGCCAGGTGGGCGATCACCTCCTGGATCTTCTCGGAATAGGGGCGTCCGGCAAGCACTGACGCCTGGGCCCGGCGCATCTTGGAGGCGGCGATCATCTCCATCGCCTTTGTCACCTTGCCGGTGTTTTCGATGCTCCGAATCCGGCGCTTTATTTGTCTTAAGCTGGGCATTTGGTTACGGTTCTATCTCCCGAGCACCATTAGGCGGCCTGAGCAGCCATAAAGGTGCTCTTGAACTCCTGTAGGGCCTTCTTCAACGCTTCCTCGTTCCCCTCGGTAATGTCCCTGTTGTCCACGATGTCCTGGCCGATCTCGGGATGGGCGGTCTCCATATACCGGAGGAAGCCGCTTTCGAACTCGGCGCACTTTTCCAGGGGAACATCGTCCAGGTCGCCGTTGTTGACGGCGTAGAGGATCAACACTTCTTTTTCCAAGGGGACGGGGTTGTACTGCACCTGCTTCAGTATCTCCGTGCTGCGCTGTCCCCGCTCCAGCTGGGCCCGGGTCGCCCTGTCCAGATCGGCGGTGCCGAACTGGGCGAAGGTGGCCAGCTCCCGGTACTGGGCCAGGTCCAGCCTGAGCCTACCTGCCACCTTTCGGATGGCGCGAGTCTGGGCGGCGCCGCCAACCCTGGACACCGATAGTCCTACGTTGACGGCGGGGCGGATACCCGCATTGAACAGCTCTGGCTCCAGATAAAGCTGCCCGTCGGTTATGGAGATTACGTTGGTGGGAATGTAGGCAGAGACATCGCCTGCCTGGGTCTCGATTATGGGCAGGGCGGTGATGGATCCTCCTCCAAGCTCCGACGACATCTTGGCGGCCCTCTCCAGGAGGCGGCTGTGCAGGTAGAAGATATCTCCCGGATAAGCTTCCCGGCCTGCCGGCCTGCGCAGCAGCAGGGAGACCTGTCGGTAGGCCCAAGCGTGTTTGGTGAGGTCGTCGTAGATGATCAGTGCATCCTTGCCCTGGGCCATGAAACCCTCGGCGATGGCGCAGCCGGCGTAGGGAGCCAAGTACTGCATGGGGGCCGGGTCGGATGCGTTGGCGGCTACCACGATGGTGTGGTCCATGGCGCCGAACTCTTGGAGGGTGGACAGAACCTGGGCGACCTTACCCTGTTTCTGTCCGATGGCAACGTAGATGCAGGTCAGGTCTAGGCCCTTCTGGTTGATGATGGTGTCAAGAGCGATCACGGTCTTGCCCGTGGAGCGGTCGCCGATTATAAGCTCCCGCTGACCCCGGCCAATGGGGATCATGGCATCCACTGCCTTGATTCCCGTCTGCACAGGAGTGTCAACCGATTGCCGCGTGACGACGTTGGGAGCGATCTGCTCAACCGGCCTTGTGGCCGATGTGCTCACGGGGCCCTTTCCATCCAGGGGTCTGCCGAGGGGGTCCACAACTCTGCCGATAAGCGCGTCCCCGACGGGCACCTCGATGATGCGCCCTGTGGACCTGACGGTGTCCCCTTCTTTAACGACGTTGGAGTCGCCCATGATGGCGGCGCCGACCGAGTCCTCTTCCAGGTTCAGGGCCAGCCCCATCACCCCGTTGGGGAACTCGAGAATCTCGTTGTACAAGGCTCCCTGGAGTCCCTGGATGCGGGCGATTCCGTCGCCGACCTCCACAACCGTCCCAACATCGACCAGCGTGAGCTCCGTCCCGAACTCCTCGATCTGGCGCCTGATAACGGAAACGATATCTTGGCCTCTAGTTGTCATGGAACATACCTCCGAATTCCTGCCCCTGTCCTGGATGCCGCGCTACGGCTCCCTACCTGGGCGAGACACCCCTCCTGAGATTCTCGCTCATCGTGTAAAGCTTGCTGCGCGTGCTGCCGTCGATGAGCTTATTGCCTATCCTGATGACCAAGCCCCCCAGAATGGAGGGGTCGACTTTGCTTTGAAGGACCACATCAACCTGAGCAAGCTCCTCCAGGAAGCCAGCGACCTGCTGCCGTTCCCCCTCTTCCAGGGGGATGGCAGAAATCACCTCGGCCTGCTCTCGTCCCCGGTACTGGTCCAGGAGCTGGCGGTAAGCCAGGAGCACGTCAGGCGTCCGGGCTGCTACACCCTTGGCAACCATCAGGTTGAGCAGGTTCAGCAGGAGAGGCTCCACTTCTGGGAAGGATGCTTCGATGGTTTGGGACTTACTTTCCAGGGGGATCTTTGCGTTTTCCAGGAATGCCCCAAACTCTTCCGACTCGAAAGCCTGGCTGATGTTGGCCAAGCTTTCTTCCCATCCTTCGGGATTGCCCTGGTCAACGGCAATGTTGAATGCCGCCTGGGCGTACCGTTTTGCTAGGACGTTGCCGGCCATGAGTTACCCGTCGTCTCGCAAGCTGGCTCCGTTATCCAACACACCGGCTATCAGCTGGCTGTGGGCATCCCGGTCCAGGGAGCGCTCTATGATGCGCTCTGCGGCCGCAATGGCCAAGTCCGCAAAGTGAGCGCGTACCTCCTGGATGGCTGCATCCCGCTCCCTTGCGATGTCTTCCCTTGCCCTGGCGATTATGGCCTCGGCTTCTCGCTGGGCCCGCCCCCGCTCTTCGTCGCGGAAACGCTCAGCCACTTCTCTGGCCTGCTCTATCAGCTTTTGTCCTTCCAGGCGGGCCTCATTAAGCGCCCGCTGGGTGTCCGCCTGGGACCGGGCCATCTCTTGCCGGGCCGTTTCCGCAGCTTCCAGGCCTTCCCGTATCTTGTCGGACCTTTGGTCCATCATTCGCAGGATGGGCTTGTACGCAAAGACATACAAGATCACCAACAAGATGACGAAGTTCACCAGGAAAGCTATTAAGCTTGGGAGATTCAGTCCTAGATCACCCATACCTTAGCTCCAGTCCGTGATTTGTCGTTTTCAAAGGGACCAGGCCCCTAGAACACGAACAGAAGAATAGCCGCGACAACCAGCGCGTAGATGCCCAGCGCTTCCGCAAAGGCGATTGCCAGGATCATGTTGGTGAGAATTGGCCCCCGGGCTTCCGGGTTGCGCCCGATGGCGTTCATCGCTGCGCTGCCAAGGATACCGATACCGATGCCAGGGCCCAGAACACCCAAGCCGATGGCCAATCCAGCGGCCAGGGCCTTGACCGAGGTATCGCTGAGAATCTCTTCCTGGGCAGCAATAGCGGAAGCTAACGACATAAGGATCTCGACAGGCATTTTCCCTCCTTAAACTGAGTCCGTATAGCCTTGAGTCATCTTCTAGTGCTCTTCCTGGTGGGATGCGATGGCTATCGTTGCAAAAACCAGGGTTAGCCCGGCAAATATGAGAGCCTGCACTAGACCCACCAGCAGCTCGAGTCCATAAACGGCAACCGTCGCCACGAAGGGTACCAAGAAGGTTGCCATCAGCACCAGCACCTCTCCGGCGGTCATGTTGCCGAAGAGCCTGAAGGTGAAGCTAACGATTCGCACCATCTCGCTAATCATCTCCAGGAAGCCCACAAACACTGCAACAAAGGCTCCGAAGATGTCCTTGCGCCGGAGGCTCCGGAGAAAGCTCCCCACGGGAATGAACTTCCCGATGTAGCTCAGTCCCAGGTGGCGCAGCCCCAGGAACTCCACAAACACGAAGGACACGAGGGCTAGGGCCAGGGGCATGTTAAGATCGGTGCCCGCTGAGCGCAGGAGATGGACCGCCAGGTCGCCGTGGGAATTCTCGAACCCCAGTACGGGGTATATGGGGATAAGGGCGATCCAGGCATTCAGAAGCACAAAGAGGAAGATGGTGGCTATCAGAGGGAAGACCTTGCGGGCCATATCCCGCCCGATAACGCCTTCGACAAAGTTCAACAGGGTTTCCACAACGATCTCTACGAGGCTTTGGAGGCGCCCAGGGACCATCTTGGCCCGCCGAGCTACTAGTACGAATAACCCTATGAGGAGGAGGGATGTTACCCAGGCCGACAGCATGGTGTTGGTGACGACCCAGCTGCCTCCGCCGAAGGGTCCGCCGGCAACCAGCTCCTCCTCATGGTGGGTGAGGGCGCCGTGGCCTTCGGCCTTCTCCTTCTCTTCGGCTTCCAGGAACTCGATGTAGTGGTCGCGGGCGCTATTGGGAAATATCGTCTGTGGAGGAAGGTGCACTTCGGGTTGGGATACAAAGATGGGCTCTTTGTCTTCTCCCTGGAGTATAGCAGTGCCGATACCCCCTGTGATCAGCCCCGCCAGGAAGAGGGCAGCTAGTACAAGCAGGCCCAGCACGAGGAGTCTCTTCGCGCTCTTACCTGAAGGCACTACTTTTACCTCCCGCGGTCCGGCGGCGTGGTGCTGTCATTGAAGAGCGGAGTAACCATTCGATAGGTCCCATAGAAAGCCGATATCAGTCCCAGTGCCAGCCCTGCCAGAAGAAAGATAATGCCAGTCTCGAGGGTCCTGTCCACCCACACACCCAAGAGGATACCGCCCACGATGCAGGCCGAGATGTAGAACCCCAGCCCAGAGAGTCGGAGGGCCAGCATCCACCATACCATCTCCAACCTCCGTCATTGTGAACTTTATCACTAGTGCATATAAAAGTCAAACTTTTGAGTAGAGAACGGAAGGCGTGCAAAGGGACTAAAAAGCCCAGAGCAGATGCACGGCTCTGGGCTTTCTAACAGGAGCGTCTCACGGGGGTTATCCTCCCTGCCGGGTCTTGCCGAAGTCCTCCAGGTCCAGGCTGTTTATGAAATCGGTGAATGCGGACATTCGGCGAATCTCTTCTTCCTTCACCTCGGGGGACTTTTCCTCACCATCAGGCCCGATGGTGTCTTCGGGCAGGATAGGCTTTCCCGTTTCCTTGTCCAGCAGCACTCCGGCCTTTTCCATGACGTGCTCTTCGGCGAAGATTGGTATCTTTGCCCGCACCGCCAGGGCGATGGCATCGCTGGGACGGGAATCGATATCCAGGTGCTGGCCGTTCAAGCTGATGGATATCTTTGCGTAGAAGGTGTCGCTTTCCAGATCGTTGACCAGGATGTGGTTTATCGAGGCGCCAAGATTATCGATCACCGACCTGAGCAGGTCATGGGTAAGGGGTCGGGGCACCGATATCTCCTGCAGCTGTACAGCTATGGCATCTGCTTCGGCGCCACCTATCCAGATGGGAAGATACCGGTCGGACTCCTTTTCCTTCAGAATTACCACCCGCTGGTAATTCATCAGGCTCACCCGAATGCTGTCGATGACCATCTCTAACATCTGGCGGTCTTACCCCCCTTCTCCTGCCGGGTTGTATTGTATTCCCGCCCTCAAAATGGTGTCAATGCCGATTGCCTCTGGCACGGCCGGCAGCCAACCCTCTCCAGTCGCCTTCCGCTGCGCGGGCCTCAGCCGGACTCCCCATCGGGAATAACCTCTGGAGCATCGACGGCAATGTAGCTGTAAAACTGGGCATCCCACCAGCCCCCGTCGATGCGACGAAGGAGGAAATAGTCCACCACCGCGTTCCAGGAGCTCTTCTGCGCAAAGGTTTCGCGGAAGTACGCCAGGTCTTCTCGGACTTCCGTAAATATGCTCTCCTCAGGTCGGTTTTCGTCAGGACGACGGTATAGCTCCGGGAACCACAGCAGATTATAAAGGGGGCCTTCCCGTTCCATTTGTTGAAGATGGGACTGGTACCTGTTGCCGTGTGGAATCGACAACAGAAGGGCGTTCAGGGTCGGCTCCTCTTCGATAGGGTTGCAGTAAGACTGGTAACCCGTATCGTCCTCTTGCTTGAAGCACTGGAATTTCAGGGTGCCCGCCTTCTCCTCGTGCCTCACATACCAGTTGAAGGGGTACCAGACTTCGTAGTCCACCTCCACAACCTGGGTGTCCTGGTCTCCCGTTATCACATCCGATTGCAGGGAAGACGCAGTCGCCACTAGGTCTGCACTGCCTTGGGAATAGACGATCAGCTCTACAGGGCTATCGTCGTAGCTATAGTTAGTCCGATAGGCAACGAAGGCGCTGAACCCCAGGAGGAGCACCCCAATGCCCAGACCTGCCACCTTCATGCCCAAGATTGCCGATGACCGCAGGAAAAGAAGGACTGCCAGTATGCAAAGGACGGCTATTAGGGAGATGCCGGCCCATGTCAGTTCCCTGGAGTTCACGCTCTCTTCCCCAAGGTAGGACTGGAGCAGATAGACGCCGGCAGCGATCGCCACGGGCGCCATCAGGAACATCATCACAGGAAGGGGTCTGAGCACCCTCTTCCATGTCAGCCCCTCCAGCACATCCCCTATGAACTTGGCCGTAAGCAGGATGAAAGGGACAGCGAAGTTGACCACGAGCCAGGGCATCCGCTCGCCGGCGATTGAGTAGATGAAGAAACTGGATACTGCCCAGAAGGAGAGCATCAAGCCCAGGAGTTCGCCCCTTCGGAGATAGTAAAAAGCACCCGCGCTTCCGAACAGGAGTGGGAGAAACTCGTACACGGAGCCCACCATGATGTAGTAGAACCACGGCTGGTTCGCCCTGGATACCTCATGTTGGGGTATCCAGTAGGCCAGTCCCTGCCAGGCCCCTGTGTACAGACCACCCAACCTGGAGCACATGGTCTGGAAAAGCCCTCCCACATCGGCTGCCTGGCATACACTACCGTGGGATACGAAAGCGCCAAAGAAACTGGTGTGGAAAGCCGCCCAGATCAGGAGGAATATGCCCGAGCAGATCAGCCAGGTTTTCCAGTGCCACAGGAGGCCGATGTACACCGAAACGCAGAAGGCGCCAATGATCACGCCCAAGGAAATGACATAGCCATGGGGAACGCTTCCTTCTGCAAGGGCTGATATTCCGTAGGCCAGAGCGCTCGCGGGGGCGGCTATGACCAGCAGCCTCCAGTGTTGGCGTCCCCATCGGGTGTACTTGATCAGTCCCAGAGGAGTCATCAGTAGCGCGGCCGTTAACAAGGCGCTCACCACCGCAGGCAGGGGAATCAGGGGAAAGTTCACAAAAGGGGCTTCCCATACGGGCAGCCCCGTCTCCACGACGGCAGGGGGCCGGACGATATCGAAGCCTCCTGACCATGGCAAGAGGATGATGAATGCCGACCATAGGGGAAGGGTCAGTCCCACCATCAGCAGCAGCAGGACCGTGGGACCTGAGATGTCCTTGAGCTTCATTTGCCTCAGCAGTAGGGGCACGACCTCGGGAGTAGCCATGACGAAAAGGGCGATCCCAAAGGTGGCGACCAGGAAATAGGCGGTCTCCTTGGATGCAAAGGCGAGGGCTAGCACACCGGCTAGCAGGTAAAGGTACCGGTCCTTGCCTTCATTCATGTAACGCCAGAGCAGGATCAGTATCGCCACTGCCCAGACCGCCATGAGTATCTCGTTTCGCCCCAGGCGGCTTAGGTAAAGCACTGATGGCGAAAGGGTGAGAAGTACCGCAGCGATCAGCGCGCCGCCCCTTCCGATGTAGGCACGGAAGAAATAAGGCAGGGCGACCAAGATGGTTCCAAATAAGGCATAGGCAAGGCGTCCGGTGAAGTCCGAGTCGGAAAAGAGCTTGAACATGAAGGCTGTCAGGTGCACCTGGAAGGGGCCGTGCATCCAGGGGCTGTGAGAGTAACCTTCACCAACAGCCAGCGACCAGGAGTAGTGAAGGTGTAGGCTTTCGTCGTAGTGCATGGCCCGACCGTCCAGCCCCCAGAGGCGAATAATGAGGGCCACCAGGACGATGAGGACAAATGCCCCGCCGTACCAGCCGAGCCTCACTCCAAGAGCTGGGGGCTGGAGGCTGGATACGAAGTTTCTATCTGTTGACAGCATCTGTCGCACTAATGGTAGCAGGCTGCGGGTTGGGGGAGATCTCGTAAATGATCACGTCCTCCTGCTGAACCACTGGGCTCAGGAAGCTGGTGAATCCCTCGAGGTGCTCCGCGCCGTAGGATGACCTCTCCCTCGCCCCCACATAAACGTACCGGATTTCGG
>JAGWBF010000035.1 GCA_021296025.1 Dehalococcoidia bacterium
ATCCCCCCCTTCTTGGCGTCCCCCTGCGGAAACATGCCTATGAGCGCCTGCTCCGCCTTCTCGTTGGCCCCTATGCCTGAGGATGCCGGAAGCCTGGGGGAGTTGCAGCACCTGGCTGATATCCGTCGGGTTGACCTCTTATACGCAGGAACGGTCTCCTCACCCGATGTGCCCGACATGATGGAAAGGGTGGGCGAAGCGGTCCGCCATTATGCCCAACTCTGGGAGAATCACGTGAAGGTAAGCCCGCAAGCTCCCCTGCAAGCGCTCAACGATGACGGGGCTGGGGTCAACGAGATCCTTTACTCCTTCATGAACGAGCGCGACAAGCTGACTGAGCTGTCCAAGATGGTCGGCAAGCTCAGGTTTGCCATCGAGGGAGACGACCACCGGACCCGATCCGAGACCCAGGAAGAGATCGACATCCTGGGGCGTTTCCTGCCCGAACGATTCGATATCCCCAGCCTTTTGCTGGCCGTCTCCGACTCTTCTTCCCGGGGTGGGCAGCTGGCCCAGTTGTACCTGGACAGGTGCTACCGGCTATCCGACGGGGATGATGAGGGCGCCCATGACCTGGATGAAAAGATAGAGACCCTCAAAGCCCTGGGGTAGCCCTAAATGCCCTAGCTCCGGGGGTACATTGCGCCTCTCCCACCTTAGCCTGACCAACTTCCGGAACTTCCGCCAGCTGGACCTGGATGTCCCCTCGGGCGTCACTGTCATCTCCGGCAGGAACGCCCAGGGGAAAACCAGCCTGTTGGAGGCCATCTACCTCCTTGCCATCGCCCGCTCATTCCGGGCCGAGAGCGAGCACCAGGTGGTGGGTTGGACGGCTTCCAGCGAGGATGGCACAGCCCTGGTGTCTGGCACCTTCGACCATGAAGGGGTAGAAACCAAGATAAACATCGCGTATCGGCTTTCGTCCTCGGCCCGGCCAGATTCCCTTTCCGAGATCGAGGGAGCCAGGCCCTCGCCAACTCTACGAAAGCAGATCAGCGTCAGCAGGGTAAGGCGGTCTGCCTCAGAGCTGGTTGGGGTGGTCAACGCAGTCCTATTCAGCGCAGATGACATACAGCTAGTGTACGGTGCGCCATCCCTCCGCCGCCGCTACCTGGATATCCTCATCTCCCAGGTGAGCCAGCCATACCTGAAAACGTTGCAGCGCTACCAGAAGGTCCTCCTCCAAAGAAACCGCCTTCTCAAGATGATCCATGAACGAAAGGCCGGGGAGGATGAACTTGCCTTCTGGGATGAGCAGCTCATTGCTGAGGGTACGTGGATCACGGAGCGGCGCCACGAGACCATGTCTTCCCTCGCAGATTATTGCCGAGAGGAACACATTCATCTGTCGGGAGGTTCCGAACCCCTGGTGCTGGACTATCAGCCTTCGGTTCCCGCGGGTCCGATCAATGGAGAAGATTCCGGGCTTAAATTAGCTTTTGAGAAAGCCCTAGATGCTTCCCGGACGCGGGAGAAGCAGCGGGGATCGACGGAGGTGGGACCCCACAGGGATAATCTGAAGTTGTGGGTGGGAGGCGTGGATATGGGCACCTACGCCTCCAGGGGACAGGCCAGGACCCTTGCCCTTGCCCTGCGCCTGGGCGAAGCGGCCTTCCTGTCGACAGCCCGGGGCCACGGCCCCATCGTCCTTCTCGACGATGTTCTGTCGGAGCTGGACGCCTTAAGGCGGGAAAGGGTGCTGAGCAGGGCCGCGGAGTACCCCCAGACGCTGATAACCACATCGGACATGGAATCCCTGCAGGCCTTCCCTCTTTCCGGGGCTACCTACATGAGAGTCGAGGACGGCGAGGTGTCACCCCAATAGCCTCCTCTTTGGACGCATCGTATCTGCTGTCCTATGGGAAGGCTGGGGAAGCCCTAAGATGATCCTCAGCCAAAGTCTGGTCCATCACCGGCGCCGGTGTCCGCTCCCTCCCCGGGGACATCCCTTCCGGGTGGCGGTGGTTCCCTTCTGCGCGCTCGCCTCAAGCGGTCTTCCTGGGGATGTTCTTCGCCAAAATAAAGGGTGCGCACCGGGTAGTTGATGACTATTCCTTCCTCCGTGAACCTTCCGTGAATGCCCTGGATCAAGGCAGACCGTACTTCGAAGCTGGCGAGCCTGTCCTTGGCCTGAAGGAACAGCCAGAAGTTGATGTTTGAGTCCCCGAAATCCTCGAAGCCGAAATAGGCCCCGTAAGACTTAACGGCGTTGGGATCGTTCTCCAGCAGGTCATTCATCACTTCCTGGCAGATCTCCTGCACCCGGAAGAGGTCGCTGTCATAGCTGACCCCGCAGGTCATATATATATTGACTGGCGGGACGGGCCTCTGGTAGTTGGTCACGATTGCTGTTGAGAAGCGGGAATTAGGGATCACCACCAAGTTGTTGCTCCACGTGCGAATCCGCACGGTGCGCCAGCTGACTTCTATGACGTACCCTGCGGTCCCGTCCTCCAGCTCGATGTAGTCTCCCGGGTTCACAACCCCCTCGGTCATGACATAGGTACCCGCAAAGAGGTTGGCCAGGGTTGGCTGCAATCCAAGGGCGACGGCAAAGCCGCCGAGGCCGAGTCCCGCAATCAGGGGGCTTATGTTTATCCCCAGTTGGTTGAGCACCATCATGCCGCCTAGCACGTATATGGCGGCTGTTGAGACTTTCCTCAGCACAGGAAGAAGCTGGTTGCCTTGACTACCGGGGAAGCTGTAGTTCTGGGAGTACCAGTTGAAGAGGACCGACACCACCGCGGTTACCGCCATGATCCCCAACCAGATCCCGAGGATGCTGGCAGCGGTGTCTACCAGATTTTGGCGGCCACCCGGTATATCAAGGGGAATGGTCAAGGCCAGGTAGCCTCCCAGGACCACTATTCCCAGGGTCAGGGGACGGCGGACAGCCTTAATTAGCTCAGCATCAAGGTCGGTGGGTATGCGGGTCGTCAGCTTGTCGAACAGGGGGTACAGCAGCCTACCGAAGACGAAGGCTACAATCAGGGAGAGGAGGAAAATACCGCCCGCGAAGGCCGGATCCAACCATGCAGGGTCCCCAAGCCCGAAGATCATGTCATAGGAGTGCATTTGGGAACATCCTGCACCTCATCATGGCCGCAATTCAAGGGGATTCGGATACCCAAAAGAGGCTAGCCGCGCCGAGCTAGGTCGGACCTAGCTCTTCACCAGCTCCCGCACGGTCTCGGTAAAGGCGGTGAGAACCTTCTTCCAGTCGCCGACAACCCCGTAGCGTGCTTCTTTGAAAATATTGGCTTCGGCGTCCTTGTTTATGGCGACTATGACCTTGGCGCCGGAGCACCCGGCGATGTGCTGACTTGCCCCGGAGATGGCGACTGTTATGTAGAGGTCCGGCGTGATCGTCTTGCCCGTCAGGCCGATTTGCCAGCTTGCAGGGACCCATCCTGAATCCACGGCGGCCCGGGATGCCCCGATTCCAGCGCCTAGCACCTTTGCCAGGTCCTCCAGGTCCTCGAAGGGTTCAGGCCCTCCCAGGCCTCTTCCTCCGGCAACGACGATCCTGGCATCTTCCAGCTTGATTCCCTCAGCTTCTTCCCGGACCACGCTAACGACTCTGGACTTGGCCATGGATGCATCCAGCGCGACCTGGACTGGCTTAATTTCACCTGTGCGGGACGGGTCCGGGACCGGTGGCTCGTAGGCCTTGGGCCTTACCGTCGCAAACTGAGGGGAGCTGGTGCAGCTCACGGTGGCCATGGCATTTCCCCCGTAAACGGGGCGGTTAGCCCTTAGCTCGGTGCTCCCCGGGGCGACACTCACCTCCAGGCAGTCCTGGGCGAGCCCCACTCCCAGGCGGGCGGCCAATCTTGGCGCAACTTCCCGCCCTATGGCCGTGCGGCCCATGAGCAGCACCTCGGGGTCAGCTTCCCGACAGAGTGCATCCAGGGCTGACAAGAACAGGTCAGCCTGATTCTCAGCCAGCAGCGGATCGGTAGCTGTGTAAGCGACGTCGGCTCCGCAGGCGAAAGCTTCCCCGGCCGCGCCACCCACATCGGCCCCCAGCAGGGCCACCGCCATGGGCTGGCCCAACTGCTCGGCAATGGGCTTACCGGCGGCGAGCACCTCTTTGCTGGTCAAACTCAACTGACCATCGGCCAGCTCGCCGATTACCAAGACCCCAGTTTGCGCCATGTCCGAATGTATCCTCCGTTACCGCTAAAGTTCTCCCAATCGCCGGGACTTAGTTCAGATTAACTTGGCTTCGCGAAGCTTAAGCGCGAGGTTTCGACCTGCTTCCTCTTCGTTATCGCCTTCTATGAAGTCGCATTCCTTGACTGTCGATGGGACAAAGAGGTCCACCAGGTTCAGAAGGGGTGTCATCTCCGAGGGAGACACCCCCAAGTCATCGGCGCTCCACACCGTCGCTTGCTTCCGCGTCGCGGCCATGATCCCTCTCAGGGTGGGGTATCGGGGCTGTCCAAGCTCGTTGCTGACCGTTACTACCGCGGGCAGGGGCGCCTCGACCACTTCGTACCCCTCGGGCACAATCCTTTCTACAACCACCTTGCCATCGCCAACTTCCACCTTCTTGCCGAGAGTCACACAGGAGGCGCCCATCAGCTCGGCGATTCCCAATGGCACCTGGGCGTTATCCCAGTCGGAAGCCTGTCGCCCAGCGATGAGCAGATCGAAGCCTCCCAGTTTATTCAGAGCCGCCACCAGCATCCGCGTTGTGACCGCGCTGTCCACAGTGTTCACGAAAGCATCGTCCCGGATTAGTACCAACTCATCGGCCCCCATAGCCAAGGGTTTTTTCATGGCATCCATGGAGAAACCGGTGCCCATCGACAACACCGTCACACTGGCTTCCTGGGAGTCCTTTATCTGGAGGGAAGCTTCCACGGCGTTCTCATCGAAGCCGTTTACCACAGGCGGAATGTTGGCGGGGGTAACGATGCGCCGGTTGTCTCGATCGACCTGGAAAGCCGACATGGGGATCTCAGGATCGATCACCTGCTTGGCCAAAACGACTATGTTCAGGGGCATGACTACACTCCGATGATTTCAGGGGGCATCGGGCCGAGGCCATCGAGAAATATAGCACCCGCCTATATGGGTGTCAAACGAGAGTCGTACCTACGGCTCCTGGTCCGGCTCCCAGCTTTCCTCGTCAACAATGACAGCCATTCTGGTCCTGTAGAAATAGTAAAAGGCCAGGATAGAGACAGGTATCAAGAGCAGGATCAGCCCAAAGAGGGCCGCTGATGCAGCGCCTCCCAGCCCCAACATGGCATCCAGCTGGTGCTTCACCTTTTCCAAGACGGCAGGATCGGCCACCTCCTCGTGGTGGGCCAGTATGGCCAGGAGGGGAGTCACAGCCTACACTCCAGGCGATGGAGTGGCTGTGGATACCTGCTGATATTTGACCGAGTACTTGCGCTCCCGCACCGAGAAGGCTGCCAGGGCAGCCGGTATGAGCAGTACGCCTACGATCGCGAAAGGCCAATGGTAGGAGTCGGTGAAGTCCTTCATGTACCCCGCGAACTGGATGCTGGCGAACGCCCCGATCTGGTGGAATACAAAGGAAACCCCCGCGAGGGTACCCAGGGTCTTCAGTCCATAGAAGTCGGCGGTGAGGGAGGTGGAGAGGGGAGCCGTCGCTATCCAGCTGAAGCCAGCCACAACTGCAAACACCCACACTCCCCAAGGCCCCGCCGGCAGCAGGCCCCATGCGCCCGCGGAAAGCAGGAGGACCAGGTACGCCAGCGCACGACCTGTGTACACCAAGCCCAACAGGTCCTTCCGACCAAACTTGTCCGACATTGTCCCCATGACTATGACTCCAACAGCGTTGAGCCCGCTCATCAGGCCGAAGGCCATCCCGGCAGCCCCCGCACTGAATCCTCTTTCCTCGGTGATATAAGGAATGAAGTGGACCGACATCACCGCCGTCGTGGCCCCGCACACCACGTAGGCCATGGACACCTGCCAGATAGGAAGCGTTCGGAATGCCCTCCACCATGTGTCCACCTCCAGGGGCCCCGTGGGAGGAGCAGCAGCCGTTCCCCCGGCGCCGCCCGGAGGCTGGGCTGCACCATCAGGCAGCAGTCCCATATCGCTGGGGTCTCTCCTGAGTATGATGGCGGCCAGGGGCACCGCAAAGAGCAGGACCAAGCTTCCAAGGACAATCCAGGCGGTGCGCCAGTTGGTAGCCTCGATCAGGTAGAGGGTGAAGGGCACCAGCAGCAGTCCCCCTACCGAGGCCCCCGCCGTGCTGATGGCTAGGGCCGTCCCCCTCTTCTTTCTGAACCACCGGCTGAGCAGGGCCCCCGTATTGCTGAGGGAAGAGCCGCTCATTGCTATCGACATTACCAAGCCGAAGATGAAGATCAGGAACAATACGTGGAAGGTGAGGAACAGCAGGACGGTGAACACCCCGAGTATTACGAGACAGGAGATGATGACCCTGATACCCAGCCGGTCATACAGGCGACCGAAGAAGGGCTGGCTAAGACCATTGACCAAGAATCCCAGGGAGGCGGCCCAGGTCATGGTAGCCCGATTCTCAAGGCGCAGGGTCTCTTCCATAGGCTCAATGAAGGCCCCAAAGGAGTTCCTCGATCCGACGGACACCAGGGCGATGAAGAAGACCGTTGCTACAATGAACCAGCCGTAATAGACTGGCTGCCTGCGGGAAGAGCGAGCTGTCTTCCCGGTGGAACTCTTGTCCGAGTCCATGTCTGCCAGCCTAGCATAGGGATACCGCGAGCGCAAGGAAACTCAGCCTCCACTGCGTTGGCCTCTCAACCTGTTCGGCATCCCTACTGAGAAGGGCCCCCTCACCTCTGCGAATTTCCCGGCTTACAGGCACGGCAGGTACTTGTCAGGACTTGCAACTTTACTCTATACTCTACAATCGATTACGTTCCGCTAAGAACTCAAAGTTCTCTGTTCTGCCCACTGCCCTGATGGAGAGGGCACATACTGCAAGGTACCGTACTCAAGGAGGTGCGATGAGGTGGTCGAGGGCCTTCCCAATTTTACTGGCGGTGGGAGCGATTTCTCTGCTTCTTTCCCTTTCGCTTGCTTCTGCACAGGGTGGTTTCGGGACCGTTACCATCAGCGATGGTATCGCAAACAGCGATGAAGCTTCTATCTCAATACCCAAGGTGGCCGACCTTCCCGCAAACGAAGTGTATGAAGGATGGTTCGTCTCCGACGACTGGTCACGGTCGATCAGCACCGGGATTCTTGCCGTTCAGGACGGTGGTGTAAGCCAGACCTTCACCATTGCGAGTCCTGAAGAGGATGGGAGTCTAACTCCACTAGGGATAAACCTCTTCGCCTTCTTCGACAAGTTCGTGGTGACCATCGAGCCGGCGGAGGACACCGATCCCGACCCGTCGGACAAGATATACCTGATAGGCACTCTTGCCGACAACATTAACGAAATTAGGCAGATCAACTTCTCCAACCCAGGCAGCCCGGCTTACTCGGCTGGGTTCCACGCGGGAGTACCCAAGGGTGCGGCCGTCGGCTTGGTTGAACAGACCGGAGAGGTTTCCGCTCATGCCCAGATGGCCCTAAGCTCCATGAATGCTGGGCAGACGTCCGAGGCCCTTGCTCATGCAGAAATCGCAGTCAACATCATAACCGGGGGAACCAGCGACCTGGACGGAGATGGTCAGGGGGCTAACCCAGGCGATGGGTATGGCGCCATGACTTATGCCTCAGATGTTGCTGCCATCGCCGGAGCTGTGGGCGTCCTCGGTGAAGACCTGGCTGCCTCCGCAATGGGCGTCAACGATAGCCTCCAGGGCATCGTGGATACCGTGAACCAGGCAGCATCGGCCGTCGCTGCAGGCAGCGACACCGCCGCCCGTTCATTCATCCACTCGGCTGCCAACCAGAGCATGGATGCCAGTAGCGCGGCTGATGGCGTCTATATGGCAGCCCAAGGACTGGGAGAGTACACCCTCCACATTCCACCTGAGGAGCCTTCGGTTGGAGACCCGACCGTACCCCAGATGGCCATGGCTTCTCTTATCGCTGGTATGGTGCTCTTGGCCTTCGGCGGGCTCGTAGTATTCCGAAACCGCCGGTCCCGCACCACCGCCTAGCAACCCTAGGATAGGAACGATGAAGAAACACCCCCGGCAGAATTGCCGGGGGTGTTTCTCTTGTCCTTTACGCCCCAAGGCCAGCCTTCGAGCCTCTCTCCTAGTTGGAGATGAGCATTCCCGGTTGGCAGCGCCGGCAATAACTCGTGATCTGCTGATTAGCTGTGAGCTGAGAGATGTTGCCACCGCAGTTAGGGCAAGCCTCTCCCCCCTTGTTGTGCACCTTCAGGAAGTCCCGAATCTTCACGTGGATGTTGTCCCCGACCCGTCCTCGAAGCTCATCTATGGCATCCCTCACGACTTTCTTAGACTGGCCGTGAAGGGAGCGGATATCCTCCCGGGACAAGCTCCCGGCTTTGCGAAAGGGAGAGATCCCGGCCGCAAAGAGAATTTCGTCGGAATAGGCATTTCCTATTCCCGAAATCCAGGAACCTCGGGCCAACACCCCCTTTATCTCACCCCTGAATCCCTTTAGCCGGGCTGCGAACTCTTCAAAAGAGATGTCCGAAAGCACATCTGGCCCCTGGTCCAGCAGGCGAGGGACTTCTCCTAGCTGTTCCTCTGCGACAAAGTACACCCGGCCCATCTGCCGGTCGTCCAGGTACCTCAGCTCCTTGCCGTTCTCAAGTCCCAGGACGATGCAGCTTCTCTTGAGAACCCTGGAAGTTTCGTCGCAATACTGAAATGCCCCCGTAAGCATGGGGTTGACAGCCAGGCAGCGACCCTCGGAGAACCATAGCAGCAGGTACTTGCCCCGCCGTTCCATGGACTCCAGCGTCAGGCCGGCAATCTCCGTCGCGAAGTCTCCGGCCAAGGACCGCAGGACTGTTGGGCGAAGCACTTTGGCCCGGAGGACCGGCCTCCCGACCATCCTCTCCGTAAGATACTCCTTGATAACCTCCAGGTCCGGGGCTTCCGGCATCTACCCCTCCTGTATCGAAGAAGGTAAGCTGGTCTCAACGGCCACTGTTGGAGCAGTCGTCCAACCCAATTATACTTTCTGGAATGTCTATAAGCAGATTGGGTAAGCACCACACCATGTAAGGAGCAATCCATGCCGAGCATCGAGAGGATCACGGAGCGAGACCAGGTGGCGGAGGAGGACCGCCACCACTACGACGCTATAGTTGCCAGCCGGGGGGCCGTGGGCGCTCCCTACTACTACCTGCTGCACCAGCCCGAACTGGCAGCACGGACTGCGCACCTACTGGGCTACGCCCGTTTCGAATCGGCCCTGCCGACGGACATAAAGGAGCTGGCGGTCTGCGCCGTTGCCCGGGAGATGGACTGCCTCTACGAGTGGGCAGCCCACAAGGACGATGCCCTAGCGTCAGGCGTTAAGCCGGAAGCTGTGGAAGCCATCGAACATAGGGACGACCTCCATGGGCTTTCGAGTGAAGATGCCGCCCTCGTGGAGTTCGTGCGCCAGCTGCTTCGCCCTCCCCATCGCATCTCCGGCGCCACCTTCGGGGAGGTCCGTACCAGGCTGGGTGATGCCCTGATAGCCGAACTGGTCGGCGTCATCGGAGCTTACGCCGGGCTGGCCTGCTCTCTCAACGCCTTCGACGTACAGCCCCCCGAGGGCCGTCCCGTCCTGCCCACCTAGGACGGCAAGGCGAGGCTAGCCGGGGGTGTTAGCCAGCGCCTTGGCAATCACTTCATGGAATCCCTGGCGCTCAGGCTCGGGCAGCCGGAAGGTTTCGACTGCGTACATGTAGATGTGCCTTACACCGATGCCCGACAGCATCAGCATGTGATTTGCAACTTGGTCGGGGTCTCCCAGCACCGCCATCCTGTCCCCCATAGCCGCCTGGAGCTCGAAGGGGATCGCCTCTGCGAGACCCTCGGCAGCATCCCAGTCTTCCACGTGCTGGACATCGGCGTACATGGTCTGGAGTTTCGAATATGACTCCTGCACAGCCTGTCTGATGGGAGCAATGTCGTACTCGATTCCACGCTCCCCCAGCCACTGCTCACCCGTGGGCCTAGCCAGGATGGGAATCAGGTTGGGGCTCCAAGCCCGCACCGCCTGATGCCGCGTCGGGCGGACCAGGCAACGGACCTCCACCACCTCGTGTATGTCAGCCACCTGTCGTCCAACCCTGGCTGCCCCCTCGGCCAGCCAGCCCCTGGCTTTCCCTATTCCGTCGGGAGTTGGCGGACAGGTCAGCAAGGCGCCGTCGCAAAGCTCTCCGGCCAGACGGGTGACCATGGGGCCCCGGGCTGCCAGGTAGATGGGGACGGGCGTGCCGCCCCCGTGATGAAGGCGCACCCTGTCCGAGTCCGCCTCAGCGGGCTGGTACACGTTCCACTCGCCCGCCATGAACGCCCGCATCTTGTTGATCGCATCCCGCATCTCGCCGACCCTGAGCTGCGGGAGGCCCACCATGCGAGGCGCAGCGTTTCCCCGGCCCAGCCAAAGCTCAAAGCGGTCCGGCCCGAACTCCTGCACCGTTTTCGCCGATGATGCAATAACGGACGTATGCCGCGGCCCAGGGCAGGTGAGGGCTGGGTGCACCCTGAGGGTTGTCGTGTTCTGAAGCACCTGGGACATAACTACGAAGGGGTCTCTAAAGAACATCTGGGCATCGTTGAACCCGCATCCGGAGAATCCGGCTTCCTCACACCTCTGGGCGAACCTCACCACTTCTGCAACGGGCTGGCTGGGCGGAGTCCTGAGATCGACCTTCATATCTTCCTCCCCGACTGCTTATACCCATGGGCTGTGGGACTGATGCATCTGCCAATTCTAGGGCCGCCCCAATGCCTTGGCAACAACGAGCGCCCGCTATCGGAATACACCTCTGCCCCCACCGAATCTTCGTTGACAACGTTGGTGTAGCTCGGTACACTCGGAACCAGCTACAGCTACGCTGGGAAGCCTGAACCTTCACCAGCAAAGACCTCCCGGAGCCGCCCTTGACGGCCCAGTATCGGGGGAGGCCATAAGCACCAGTGACTTTACACAAGTAACGGAGGTATGAGTTGCTAACCCACGCAGATAATGAGCTTCTCGTAAGAACCAACGCCGGTACACCAATGGGGGAGACGCTCCGACGTTACTGGATTCCCGCCTGCCTCTCCAGCGAGGTGGCGGAGCCCGACGGCCCTCCTGTGAGGGTGAAGCTGATGGGCGAAGACCTGGTGGCCTTCAGGGACACTTCAGGAAGGGTCGGCCTGATCGATGAGTTCTGTGCCCATCGGCGGACCTCCCTCTGGCTGGGACGTAACGAGGAGTGCGGCCTCCGGTGCGTGTACCATGGCTGGAAGTATGATGTTGACGGCAACTGCGTTGACATGATGAACGAGCCCGCCGAAAGCAAGCTCAAGGCAGACGTCAAGCTGAAAGCATATCCCACCGTGGACATGGGCGGGGTGATCTGGGCCTACATGGGCCCCAAGGACAAGCAGCCCGCCGAGCCGCGCTTTGAATGGACCCAGGTACCCGAAGACCGCCGTGGTGTATCCAAGAACGTGCAAGAGTGCAACTGGCTGCAGGCCCTGGAGGCAGGCGTGGATACCGCCCACGTACCGATCCTGCACCGCCTGCTGACCAGCGACTCCAAGCGGCGGGGCGGCTACAACCCCAACTCCGAGTTCGCCAAGGGGAGCGCACCCGTCGTCGAGGTCGATGTCACCGATTACGGCTACCGCTACGCCGGCATACGCATACTGCCCGGAGAGCGCAAGTTCGTCCGCACATACCAGTACGTGATGCCCTTCCACCAGATTCGTCCCGAAGATATGACCCCTTACGGCGGACCGCCGGGGCGACCCTTTATATCCGGGCACATGTGGGTACCTACCGACGACGAGAACTGCATGGTCTACAACTGGGCATACACCTTCGACGAGACGCCCCTGACCGAATGGGAAGCCTTGGAGACCAGCCTGGGGCGAGGCCCGGGAGACCTGGACGACAACTTCCTTAATGTCCGGAACAAGAGCAACGGCTACATGATCGACCGCGAGGTCCAGAAGACGGAGACCTTCACCGGTATCGAGGGAGTTAACAACCAGGACCAGGCAGCCCAGGAGATGATGGGGCCCATCGTGGACCGGTCCAAGGAGTTCCTGACGGCAAGCGACCTGGCCATCGTCCAGATGAGGCGCCTTCTCATACAAGCTGTGAGGACCGTCTCCGACGGAGGCGATCCTCCCGCCATTGCTGACAACTACTACATGGCCAGGGCCGTGGACCGGTTTATCGGGATGGAGGACAATTGGCTGGAGGTCCTGCTCCCTGAGATCAACCCCTAGCCAGAGGAATCAGGCGGAGGCAGCACCTGATGCTTAGTCAGGTATGGACGTGGATACGGTCCCTCGCGAGATCGAAGGCTAAGCCGCCGCTAGTCAGCGAGGCTGCCCTGGACTATGGCTCGTGCTGCGACCTGCTTGCGGCTATAGGGATCTGGGCGCCCCGCCGCCCGGGTCTCCGCAACCCAAGGCTTCGCTGGGGAACCCGGCAAGGTGAACCCATCCGCGGAGCCTACCTGAACCAGTCCGATTCCGGACTTGCCTACTTCACCCTCAACAGCAGGTGCGACTTGGAAGAGGATGAAAGCCTGTGGTCGCGACTCCCAGGCGACCAGGTCGCTAAAGCACACGAGACCCATAAGAACATTTATCCCCAGCCCGGAAGGGAGCGGGACGCCCTGCAGCAGCTTTTCTTGGGAAAGGGCTAGCTAGCTTTACGGGCCGCCAGACTATCGCAGGTGCACGCCGGGGTCCTTGGCCAGCTCCGGGTCCTTGTAGCCCATAAGCTCAGGCCGGGCCCTTCCCAGCATCACCTGGAAATACACCGGCTCCAGGCTGTCGTTCTGGTAGCCGTGAATCACCCCTGCCGGGCAGGAAACTGCGTCCCAGGGCCCAAGCTTCAGGTCGACCCGGTTGCCCGACTCTTCCTCAAAGAACACACCCAGCTGTCCCCGAAGCACGAAGAACACCTCCTCCACCTCGTGGGTGTGGGCAGCGTTGCCCTGCCCCGGCTCGACGTACATTATGCTGAGCGTGAATCCTCGGGGCGGAATGAAGTTGACATCCCCGTGCTTTCCCGAACCACCGGCGCCGATGAAGCGGTGCTGGGCCCGCTTGTAACCCTCCACCCTGGCGTCGGCAAAGGCGTCCCAGTCGGGCAGTCGGTCCAGAAACCGGGCAACGTATCGATGGGCAATCTCTTCAACGGAAAGGTCGGCTACTTCAGGGTCTCTTTGGTGCTGTATCTGGGTCATTTCACGGCCCCCTGTGATTAACTGGCCTTCATCTTAGCACACGACCATTCATGGACACCGGCTTTGGTACGGCCCTATAATGCCCTCACATTTCGGTATCCACGGAAAGCAAGGAGGGAGACATGACCCTGGACCCTTATCTTTCATTTGACGGCAACTGTCGGGAGGCCTTCGACTTTTACAAGCAAGTGTTCGGCGGCGAGTTCAGGGCTATGTTGACGTTCGGGGAAGCACCACCCGACGTGGGGATTCCCCAGGGAGAGAAGGACCGAATTATGCATGTGTCTCTGCCCATCGGCTCCAGCACCCTAATGGGGAGCGACAGCTGCTCCGCCTTCGGGCCGCCTCCGCGGGCCGGTGACAACTTCTCCATCGCTATCTCTTCATCCAGCAGGGAGGAGACGGACGACCTGTTTGCCAAGCTGTCCCAGGGTGGGGCGGCGGAGATGCCTCCCCAGGATATGTTCTGGGGAGCCTACTTCGGTTCGTGCACCGACAGGTACGGCATCAGGTGGCAGATCAATCACCAGACCGAAGCCCAATAGCACGTCCTGCGGGAAGCTTCGCGTCACAGGTTGGGGCGAAGGGCCTCGCTAATCCTACTTCAAGCACCGGCAGCGCCAGAGGAAGCAACCCGTTACCCCCGCAACTATCACTGAACGACCACAACGTGAGCCGGACGCTGCTCTGCACATCAGGATATATCGTAAGGTCGTCGATCCAGTTCCAGAAGAACAAGAGGCTGAGCGCCACCGAGAGGTAGACCAGCAAGTTAGCTTCCAGGTACTCTCTCGTGATGCCCGCATCGGCGCCCTGCATGTCCAGCACAAGCTTTCTGTACAAGTGTATGCCCAGGGCTCCCAGCACCGCAATCGCCATCACGATGTTGAAGGCTCCCCACATCTCATCTATGTCCATGACGTTCTCGTACAGGGGGGTGAATACAAAATGGAGAGCCACCGCAGTGGCGGAGAGCCAAAAGAACACCGCGATCATCTTCACAATAACAGCCACGCCCTGTTCCCCCTTCTATAGGTCTATGCCTAGACTTTCCGGCCCATCTTAGATCTGGCGAAGCCGAGATACACCATTGCCCGCGCGCCAATTCCCGCTCTTCGTGCCGCGGCCACCCCTTTAGGTTCTTCACTATGCAGGCGCCGACCTCCATCGCCCTCCCATGAACAGCCGGTGGACCGGAGCCGCCAGTCCGGCGAAGATCACGCCCAGCACTATGGTTACAGCACCCAGGCCTATGGCCAGGTCACCTACCCCAAACCCGACTATCGCCAGGTTGGGCGCGTTTCGCAAGGTGAGTCCCTTTATGTAAACATCGCTGTTCGGGCCGTCCCGCTCCTTGCCCGAGTAGAGCCCGAACCGGCCGAAGGTATGGGCTTCGATGGCATCCTGTTGTGCCCGGCGGTGACCACATCCTCCACAAGCACGCCGGGCAAGGTGGCATCCTGGGCGATGATCACCTTTTCCTTGCGCAGGGCTTCCCGGATATCTCCCTTGCCATCGGCTCCCATGAAAACGAAAAGCCTCACGGCTTCACTGATCACCAAAGCGCAAGCTTAGGTAGCATCGCCCCGACCTCCAATGATCCGTGCCTTTATGGCAAAGAGGAAGGCAAACCACCCCATGACAACGCGCAGGACGAACTCCATGGCCACGAGGAACAGTAGGCAGTAGATAATGGCTGCGGTGTGGTCGCGGGCTTCCTTAAGCACCTCCAAGGACTCCCGGACCGAGAAGAAGGATGCATCGATGAGAAATATCGCCAGCACAGCGAAGGGAAGTATCTTAGCCAAGTCCTTTGACAGGTCTTCGTTGTAGTAGGCAGAAATGCGAATGGCACACACCGTCGCCAACGCCGTTAGCAGGACTTCGGAGAAGGGCTGCTCCTTTGACAGGAAGGCCAGGATCACCGTAAGGACTGCAAACCAGAAGAAGGCGATGGCGGGGAACAGGATGAGGTACTTGGCAACGTACATAACGATGTGGAGAAATCCTCTGACGACCTTATGCCTGGACTCCTCGTACCTGGACAGGTCCATCTGGAACATGTCCCTTGAAGCCACGAAACGATAGAATTTGAATATGAAAAAGGCATAGGCGGCCATGCCCAGAATGTAAACGGCCACGGGGGCCAACAGGTCGATGGCATCGTTGACGTTCAGCTGCTGGGGCAGTATGTCATTCATGTTCATCCGATTCGGCCCTCCTGGCTAAATGCACATCGCGGCTTGCCTCAAGGCAACACAAGCGCACATGCCAGGCCTTGCCACGACAGGACCGACCCGCAAGACCCTAATGGAGAACAACGATACTTGGGCTTATTCCTAGCCCAAAGCGCTATCTATTCCAAGGACAGAGGCGGATAGCTGTCTGCCAAACCCAGGACCCACGCGTCCGTCCGCACCCTCCACCGCTCTATGCCAACCGCAAAGTTAAATAGTCCTCTGGGATATTTCCCGGTGAACAAGATAGCCCAGAACGCCAGATATACAACGACAAGGGACACGGTCCCCAGGAAGTACAGGATGATCAGATGAGGAAGAAGCAGGACCACTTTTGGAATAAAGAACAGGAGCCCCAACAGAGCCAGCAGCCTGGAAGACGATTCCGGGTAGCTGGCTGTAAGTCTGATG
>JAGWBF010000036.1:0-9835 GCA_021296025.1 Dehalococcoidia bacterium
TCTCGCTCCTGCCCGAATACACGGTTATGGTGTCTCCACCACCTCCGCAAGCGAACGATAGCACCCCCATAGCCAATATTGTTACCGCAAGGGCCAGTATGCCTTTACGGCCCGCAAGCATGTTCATCGTTCTCCCCTTTCTCGGTCTCCTGCAGGAAGGAATTAATGATTTTGGAAGCACACTCACATCCTAGTGTGATACTGCATCATTAATTTAGTATATACTAAGTTAAAGACAGACTATATTCATACACATCAGCCCAGTCAATAGTCATCGGATGATAATAACTATCAATCACAATGATGTATCACCCCCAACCGTGAAAACTGAGGCCCTATGTCGTAGAATGGGGAGTACAAGAGTTGACCTTTAGATAACAGCCAAGCCCGGGAACCGAGGAGGTGATCATGGTTATGATGTTGGGTGAGCCGAAGCCGGAAGTGAGCGTGGTTGTAGAGAACTACCTTCAGGCCATCTTCAAGCTCAAGGAACAGGAAGAGAGGCTGGTCCCAACCCGACTGGCCGAAGCGATGGGGGTGTCGGTAGCAACGGCAGTGGGCACCCTGAAGAGGCTGACAGCCCAGGGCATGATCGAAGATGCCACCAAGGGCAAGGAGATCAAACTGACGCCCAAAGGCAAGAATATGGCCGAATCCGTGGTGCGAAGGCACCGTTTGGCGGAACGTATGCTGGTGGAGATGTTGGGCTTGGAATGGCACAAGGCCCACAGGGAAGCCCACCGCCTGGAGCATGCCATCTCCCCGGAGGTCGAGAAACTTCTTCTGCAGGTTTTGGGATACCCCGAAACGAACCCTTTCGGGCGTCCCATCCCAGGCTACGGTCGCAGCCTCGGACCCATGAAGGCGATCACCGAGTCGAAGGAAGGGGAAGAAGTGCAGCTAAAGCAGGTGCCGGAAGAAGACATGACCCTGCTTGCTTTTCTGGACTCCAACAACATCAAGCCCGGCGTCCAGGCGACCATCAAGGAGATGGCGTCCTTTAAGGGCACGGTCACCCTGTCGGTAGCTGGGGAAGATGTGGTGTTGGGCACAGAGGTGGCCCAGAAGATCATGGTCGGGCCGTGCAAGGGCGACTAGAGGGCCCGTTGGGTGAAGAGTGGAGCCGGCGAGGGGATTCGAACCCTTGACCTGCGGTTTACGAAACCGCTGCTCTACCGCTGAGCTACGCCGGCCCGGGTCGTCGGGATGGCCTACACCAAGCATATCACCTTAACTAATTCGAAGCGAACAGGACCTCAGCGGTCGAATCATCAGAAAAGAAGAAGGACCTGGCCCCCAATTATGAGAGGCCAGGTCCTTCTTTTTGTTGCCCTGGGAAAAGCGCCCGCGTTACCTGATCAAATCATAAATAGCTGTCCCAATTTCCAAGATAAGTGTGCGTCGTAAATGCGCGGCCGCCAGGTGCCACTCCAGGGCAGATCTTCGTGTTGCTGCTGGTGTCTGGTCTCTAAATCTGAACTATTCCGCTATGTCTGCAGGCAGGCCCACCCTGCAACAACCGACCCGCCCTTGGTAGGGCCCACTGGAAAGCTGGGTGCTACATGATGCTGGTCCGCCTTTTGGGCTTTCTCCAACAACAACATCTCAGGGGACGGGCCAAAAGAGAAAGGGCCAGCAATTTCTACCAGCCCCTCACAACATCGCCCGCCTCGTTTTAATCAGTGGCTATCCCGAAATACCTACCGCCCTTTCTGAGCGTTCATTCGTTCAGCGGTCATGAGCACCAGAATACCGATTCCAACCGGGGTAACTGCGTTACGCAGGAAAACCCAAAAACTATTGCTTGAACCCGATGAGACGGACTCTGCTGCGACAGCTATAGCCACCGCCACCACCACCAGCCCCAAGACCCTGCCTAGATTGAGAGGGATGCTAATGTTGCCCACGGTGATACTCCTCGCTTATTTCGGGCGTGTCGCCCGACTTGAGATCCATGGGGGCGCGTCCAGTGGTGCACAAACCCCCTACCTCAGCGTGCTGAGGCAGGTTGCAGGATATATATTGGCCGCTCGCCATTACAAGACGTTCCGGGCCGAAGTTGGAGCAGTTCTTTCTCTCTCCACCGCTTAACGGGTACCCAAGAGATGAGATGCTCAGACGAGTCCCGGCACAGCAACAGGCCCGGGTAGTCAGTCACCCGGGCCCGAATCTGCGAGCGTCGATCGGACGCCGGAGCGTTCGCTGTAGAGGATCGCTACCCTGCTCTTCTAGTCGGTCACGTAGGGCAGCCCCTGCTCCTTCCATCCGGAAAAGCCAGGGTCCATGTAGCTAACGTTCTCGTACCCGATCTCCCTAAGTGTCTTCGCTGCCAGCGAAGCTCTTCCCGTGCCCGCTCAATGGCACACTATAGGAGTGCTCTTGTCCGGTACCAGCTCGTCTATCCTGCCCTCCATGCGACCCCGGGAGACGTGGACCGCTCCGCCGATGTGTCCCTGGTCCCACTCCTCCTTTTCCCGGACATCGATGATGAGGAGGTTTTGCTTTTGCTCCACCGCCTGGTACACATCCTGGGCAGAGGTTTTGGGCATCATCTCCTGGGCTTGGGCGATCAGTTCTCTGCCTGTTGGCATTATTTGCCCCCCTTTCCCAACTAATTCAGCCTACCAATGGCAGATTCTACCATCTTTCCCTCAACTGGGGATGGGGCATTCTCCAGCGAATCTTGCAGGCACTCAGGGACCTCCCACTGCAGCCAGCTCCTCGAGGCATGCCGAGGACGCTCGCATTCCTTGACTCGCCTTGGGGCAGGCCGTAGAATAGCTAGACGTTTTCGCCGGACCTTTCCCCTTTACCACCGTGTATCCGAGCACGCCCGAAGAACCTCTGAAGTAATGGAAGGGGGATGGTCCGATTCCAACATTTACGGCACGGTGAAACTCAATGAAAGCACGCGCACCCCGGCGCAAGTCTGAGCGCCGCGTTTCAGCAGGGGGAGTGGTCTACAGGATACGGAACGGACTCATCGAGGCGGCCCTGTGCGGGCGCCTAAAGCCACTGAAGTGGAGCCTCCCCAAGGGCACGCCGAACAAAAGCGAAAGCTTGGAAGAGACCGCCCTCAGAGAGGTCCAGGAAGAAACGGGCCTGGAAGTGCAGATCGAGGCTCCCATAGGAAATATCAGCTACTGGTTTGTGGACCCCGAAAGCCGGACCAACTGCGAAAAGACAGTCCACTTCTTCCTGATGAGTCAGACCGGCGGGTCCACCGACCTCCACGATTTCGAGTTTGACAGGGTGGAGTGGTTCCCATGGGACGGCGCCCTCAGGTCCTTGACGTACCCCAGCGAGGTCGATGTACTGCAAAGGGCTTTGAAGATGATCCGGGCCAAGGAGCCTCAAGGGGCCGGCTCCCACGGCAAGGGCAAGTCCATGGAGGGAGCAGCTTGCGACTGATCGGGGAAAGGGTCGTCCTCCGGGATAAGATGCTGGAGGATGCGCCTCTGGACTACCAGTGGCGCTCCGATGAGGAGTTGGCCCGGCTTGATGCCGCCTTCCCGCTGAGGTCCACCTACGAAGAGTTCCTTCGCCTGTTCAGAGACCAGCTTCGCTATCCGACCCCCGGCTCCGGGCGCTTCGGCATAGAGGCCGACGAGGGCCGGTACATCGGAAACTGCATGTACTACGACTCCCTGAACCAGCAGACGGAGCTGGGCATCGTCATAGGTGATAAGGAGTACTGGGGCAAAGGGTACGGGTGCGATGCTGTCATCACCCTGAGAGACCACCTGTTCACCAGCACCAAGCTGAACCTGAAGCGCATCTACCTTCACACCTTGACCTGGAACGTGCGCGCTCAGAAAGCCTTTACCAAGTGCGGGTTCGAACCGGTCAATAACGTGAGGCGCAGCGGCATGGACTTCATGCTGATGGACATCCACCGCACCCGGTGGCTGGCCTTGAAGAGCGTCGAGGATGCCCCCGCGACACCCATCAGCGACTAGAGTCTCCACGAGGGCCTCGGTCAGCTCTCCCGGCTCGCCAGCTCCACCGTAGCCGATCCTAGGGTGGTCCGCTCCCCCTGGCCGTTATCCAGCCAGATTTCGCAGTCAACCAGACGCCGCCCCGACTCCTCGTACTTGCGGGTCACCTTCCCGGAGGCTGTCAGCTTATCCCCGGGCACATCCATTCCTCGGTACTGGCACGTAAGCCGGCGCAGAGTGCCGCCCTCCTGTATCCAATCGGTCACGAGCTGGCCCAGGAAGGCGCTCTTCAGCGCCCCATGGAGGATGGGTCCCGGCAGCCCGTTTCCCACCGCGTAGTCCTTATCGTAGTGTATCTCGTAGAAGTCCCCCGACGCCCCCGCGTACCTCACCAGCTGGCGGGTCGTGGGTTCCTTTGTGATTGCGGGAAGCTCCTGCTCTTCTTGAATATCTTCCCAATACAACTTGGACATGTCATACCTCGCTGATGAGTCGGGTACCCTCTAGTACCTGATGAGGGTGCTTAGCTGGGTGGCCACCACCCGTCCGAACTGGTTCGTATACGTTATCTTGAGGACTGTGAAGACCATGAGTCCCAGGCGTCCGCTTCGTTCGCTCATGCTCTCGATACGGGCCACGGTGGTAATCACGTCGCCCGGCCTGACCGGCTCGAAGTACTCCCAGTCGCTGCCGGCGTCCAGCATACGCTCGAAGGGCATGGGAAAGGGAGGGTCGGGACGGATTACGGGAGCGGAGCGCAGGAAGGTTGGCGGCACTGCGGCGAGCTTCGGATTCGTCATTCCACATGGGGTTCGGGTCGCCGATGGCCTGGGCGAATCGAATTATAGCCCCCTTCTCCACCTCCAACACTTGGGGCGGAGATTCGACCCCGATCGCCCGGTTTCGCATCTCCTCGGTAAGGAACGGACCCGTTTCAGCCATGTGTTAGACCTCCTCGTAGGTGCTGGATGAGTTCATAAACGCCATATGTTAGTGTCAATTTATGTAAACGCTCCCTTTGCGGAGCTTCACTCCAGTTTCTCCAGGCGCGCCAACGACTGGAGAAGGCGCTTAACTCCCGTACCGACAAAGGCAACTGTGACCTCGTTGTCGCCCGCCGATGGGGTGCAGCTCACAACCATTCCTTCCCCAAAGGTAGGGTGCCGAACTTTGTCCCCCGGGGATAGGCCCGGCAATGCAGGTGCATCCCCGGTTGGCTCAGCCATGGAAGGCTCCCAGCTGCTGCTTTGTACGCCTTCCGAAATAGTGCGTCGGGGGACAGCGGGCGCCTGGGGCTCCCAGATGCTTGCCGGAACCTCCTGGAGGAAGCGGGACGGCAGGGAAGGGCCATACCCACCGGCAAACCGGCGCCGGAAGGCCCGGAGCATGTAAAGGCGGTCCTTGGCCCGGGTCATGCCCACGTAGCACAGGCGCCTCTCCTCCTCCAGCTGTCCCGTATCATCCAGAGACCGGAAGTGGGGCAGCAATCCCTCCTCCATTCCCACCATGAACACCACAGGAAACTCCAGCCCCTTGGCTTGGTGGAGGGTGATGAGGGTAAGGGAGTCGGCGCTCTCCTCATAGTTGTCGGCGTCGGCCACCAAGGCCAGGCGCTCCAGCAGCAGGGTCAACCCCTGGGGAGGTTCCTCGTCCTTGAACTCCTCAGCCGCTCTCCGAAGCTCCATGATGTTCTCCCAACGCTCATCGGGGAGGTCGTAGTGCTCGGTTACGTACTCTCGGTAGCTGGTCCGTTCCAGCACCCTGTCTATCAGGGCGACCACATCGAGACGGCTGCTTTCCTCGGCTAACTCCTGGACCAGGGCCAGGAAGGCCGTCATCTGGGCGGCGGCCCTGGAAGAGAGGGACCTGCGGAGAGAGTCATCCTCCTGGGGGTCCCCGTTTAGCGATTCCAGGGCGGCGTACAACGAAGTACCCCGGGAGATTGCCCAGCGGGACAGGTCGTCCATGGACTTGGTCCCAATGCCCCGGCGGGGCACGTTAATGGCGCGCACCAAGCTCACATCGTCCTGGGGATTGCCAATCAAACGGAGGTAGGCGATAAGGTCCTTGACCTCTTTACGCTGGTAGAAACGCACTCCACCCACCAGCTTGTAACGCGCCCCATAGCGAAGGCATGCCTCCTCCAAGGCACGGGACTGGGCGTTCACCCTGTACATGACGGCGCAGTCGCCCAGGCTGGCGCCCTCAATCCTGCCCAGCCTCTCCACTTCGCTGATTACGAACTGGTCCTCTTCCTCTTCGTCGTGGGTCTCGGGGACCACTACCGGGGGACCCTCTTCCTTGCTGGTCCACAGCTCTTTGTGAATTCGCAGGTTGTTTGCCGAGATCACCTTCTGGGCAGCCTCGACGATGTTCCCCGTCGAGCGGTAGTTCTCTCCCAGCACTATGCTTCGGGCTTCCGGGAAGTCCTTCTGAAAACCCAGGATGTTGCGGATATCGGCATGGCGCCAGCCGTAGATTGACTGGTCGGCATCTCCCACGACGCAAATGTTCCGGTACTGGCCCGCCAGCAGCTTAGCCAGCATGTACTGGGCGACGTTGGTGTCCTGGAACTCATCGATGAGGATGTGCTGGTAACGACGCTGGTACCTTTCCAGGACGTCCGGGTTCTTGCTAAGGAGCTGCACCGACCTGAGAAGAAGGTCATCGAAGTCCAAGGCCTGGCTGCGCCTTATCAGCGCATCGTACTTTTCGT
This sequence comes from Dehalococcoidia bacterium, assembly GCA_021296025.1. Classification (GTDB taxonomy): domain Bacteria; phylum Chloroflexota; class Dehalococcoidia; order Lucifugimonadales; family JAGWBF01; genus JAGWBF01. The sequence continues at coordinate 6,655 of JAGWBF010000036.1, forward strand.
AGACCTTAGACACCTGCTCCTCGAAAAACCCCTCGCAATTAGAGGCGTAGCTGGCCGCATCCAACACCAGACTCTTTGATCGGGAGATGGCGCCCTGGATTGCGCGCACCGGGTACTGCTTGGAATCTATGTTCACTTGGGCCATCGCCTCTTTCAACAGCTGCACCTGATCGTCATCGTCATAAATGGTGAAGCTGGGGTCTAGGCCGATGTGGGAGCCCTCTCTCCTTAGCAGGCCTGCACAGAAGGCGTGGAAGGTGCCGACGGAAAGACGGTCTATTCGGGAGCCGACCAAGCGGCTGAGACGCTCTTTCATCTCGCCGGCGGCCCTGTTGGTGAAGGTTACCGCCAGGATGCGGTACGGACTGATGTGCCACTTGCGCACGAGATAGGCGATGCGGTGGGTTATTACCCGGGTCTTGCCACTGCCGGGGCCCGCTACTACGAGAACAGGCCCCTCGATGGATTCTACGGCCTCCCGCTGGGCCGGGTTGAGACCTTCCAGCAGCGGGTCATAGGATGTCATCATTTCCCATCAATCCCACAACATCCCCATGATGGACAGGATGGTGAATTCATAGATTCAAGCTGAGCGCCAGCTATAGCGGGGAGCCGGGGAAGGCCTTCCCGGTATTCCCGTCAAGCAGGGTATCAGTGTAGGAGCGGCCAGGGGTTCCGTCAACACAACATTGCCCCACCCGGCACCGACGGTAAGAGACCATGAAGCCTGGAAGGACGGGGGTTTGGCACAGCGCTGGTCCACAGCTTCCCGGAGGCAGCTTCCTTTGTGATAAAATTCTCCCGGATATACCGGAACCAGGGAGGAAAGTCCAATGGTGGAAGGCTCCCAGAACATCGATGCTCTCCTGACGGAAGACCGGCGGTTCCCGCCGCCCCCCGCCTTTCAAGAACAGGCAAATGTTAACGACCCGGGCGTCTATGAAGAGGCCGCCAAGGACCCCGAGGGGTTCTGGGCCCGCTTTGCCGAAGAGCTGCACTGGTTCAAGAAGTGGGACAAGGTGCTCGAGTGGGATCCCCCTTACGCCAAGTGGTTCCAGGGCGGGAAGATAAACGTCTCCTACAACTGCCTGGACCGCCATGTGGCCACAGCCCGCAAGAACAAGGCAGCCCTTATCTGGGAGGGAGAGCCAGGCGACCGGCAGGTCTACACCTACTGGGACCTGTACCGAGAGGTGTGCAAGTTCGCCAACGCCCTAAAGGGCCTGGGCCTCAAGAAGGGCGACCGGGTCACCATCTACCTCCCCATGGTCCCCGAATTGCCCATAGCCATGCTGGCCTGCGCGCGACTGGGCGCTCCCCATAGCGTGGTCTTTGGAGGCTTCAGCAGCGAATCCCTCAGGGACCGGATAAACGACTCCGAAGCCAAGATACTGATCACCGCCGATGGTGGGTTCAGAAGAGGCAGGGTCGTCCCACTGAAAGAGAACGCCGATGAGGCAGTGAAGGGCGCCCCAACCACCGAGAAGGTGATCGTGGTCAGGCGCACAGGCACCGCCGATGACCAGATGAACCCGGATACCGATGTCTGGTGGCACGACCTTATGGAGGGCCAGTCTCAGGTCTGCCCAGCTGAACCGCTGGACAGCGAGGACATCCTCTACCTCCTATACACCAGCGGCACCACGGGCAAGCCCAAGGGGATCGTGCACACCACGGCGGGATACCTACTGGGCACATACGCCACCACCAAGTGGATATTCGACCTCAAAGAAGATGATGTGTACTGGTGCACCGCCGACATCGGCTGGGTGACCGGCCACAGCTACATCGTCTATGGCCCACTTTCCAACGGCGCGACATCCATCATGTACGAGGGCACCCCGGACTACCCTGACAGGGACCGGTTCTGGTCCATCGTCGAAAAGTACGGGGTAACGGTTTTCTACACGGCGCCGACGGCAATACGAACATTCATGCGGTGGGGCACCGAGTATCCGGCCAAACACGACCTGGGCTCCCTGAGGCTGCTGGGCAGCGTGGGCGAGCCCATAAACCCCGAGGCATGGATGTGGTACTGGGAGCATGTCGGCAGAAGCAACTGTCCCGTCGTGGACACATGGTGGCAGACTGAAACGGGAATGATCCTCATATCACCCCTGCCCGGGCTGACCACCCTGAAGCCCGGCTCAGCTACCCGTCCCTTCCCAGGCATCGATGCCGAGGTCGTGGACGAAGGAGGGAACGCGGTGGACCTGGGCCAGGGAGGCTACCTGGTGCTGAAGAAGCCCTGGCCCGCCATGCTGCGGAACATATACGGCGACCCGGAAAGGTTCGTGCAGCAGTACTGGTCCCGATATCCGGGCATCTACTTCACCGCCGACGGCTGCAAGAGGGACGATGAAGGGTACTTCTGGCTCTTGGGAAGGGTGGACGACGTCATCAATGTATCTGCCCACCGCATCTCCACCATGGAGGTAGAGAGCGCCCTGGTTGACCACACCGCGGTGGCGGAAGCTGCATCCATCGGTAGGACCGATGATGTTAAGGGCCAGGCGGTGGTCGCCTTCGTCACCTTGAAAGAAGAGGTACCTGCCTCCGAAGAGTTGATGGTAGAGCTAAAGCAGCATGTGGCGGGCAAGATCGGCTCCATAGCTCGGCCCGACGACATCTACTTCACCGCCGAGCTTCCCAAGACCCGCAGCGGCAAGATCATGCGGCGCCTGCTGAGGGACGTAGCCGAGGGACGGGCACTGGGCGACACCACAACTCTTGCCGATCCTGCCGTCGTGGAGGCCCTGAAGGAGCGCTACGATGAGGATGAAGCCTAGCATGGGCACTCGGGTTCCAGGAATACTTTTCACGGCGTCGATGGCGCGTTGCAGACATCCACGGGGGTAGCAACCAACTCGAACTACCGTCGTGCTCTGCGCCGTTTGCTGGGACTGGTTGACCATGAACGCATTGCTTCGGTCCGCTCCGGCTCCCACCCCGGCAGGATCCGCTACCATCTCGGGCGAATGCAAAGGCTGCTGGAAGAGCTGGGAAATCCCCACATCGGCATTCCCACCGTCCACATAGCCGGCACAAAGGGCAAGGGCAGCACTTCAGCCATGTGCGCCAGCATCCTCACCCGGAGCGGGTACCGGGTGGGCCTCTTCACATCTCCCCACATGCACAGCTTCCGGGAGCGTATCCAAATTGGCGGAGAACCTGTGTCCGA
>JAGWBF010000036.1:9989-23961 GCA_021296025.1 Dehalococcoidia bacterium
ACTAACCTGGCATACCCCAACGTTTGCGCCATCACCTCGCTGAGCCTCGACCATACCTCAGTGCTTGGCAGCACCATCGAGGCCATTGCAGGCGAAAAGGCTGGAATCATCAAACCCGGCATACCCGTCGTCTCTGCTCCCCAGCCTGCCGGAGCTAACGGCGTTATCCGTTCAAGGTGCAGCGAGTTGGACAGCCCGCTGACTGAAGTGGGTACCCACATCTCCCATCGAGTCATGTCCAGGACCTCACAGGGCCAGAGTATCGAGGTCCGGACCAAAACTGGCGCCTATACCCTGGGCATGACCATGCTGGGAGGCTACCAGGTGGAGAATGCGGCCGTGACCGTGGGGATCATAGAGGCCCTTAGAGACTCTGGGTTCACGGTGCCTGACAAAGCCCTGCAGGAAGGGTTCTCCAGCGTATCCTGGCCCTGCCGCATGGAGGTGCTTTCTCGGGAGCCCATGGTGGTGTGCGACGGCGCTCACAACCCTTATTCCGTCGCCCAGATGTTAAGGACCCTGCCGGACTATTTCGATTACGACCTTCTGGTCCTCGTGGTCGGCATGTCCGAGGACAAGAACCTGCCCGGGATGGTCGAGGAGCTAGCCAAGGGTATCTGGACAGAGGGGTCATCCGCGAACCCAGGGATAACCGACGTCGTCGTTACCAGATCTCGCCATCCCAGGTCTGTGTCCTGTGGCAAGCTGGCTGGGCTATTCGACTCCTATCCCTGCGACGTTCACGAGGGCGCCACCGTTGGTGATGCCCTGAGAGTTGCCATGGACCTGGCCAAGGGTCACGCCCAGGCAGGGCGCAAGCCCTTGGTGCTGGCGACCGGGTCTCTGTTCGTGGCAGCCGAAGCCAGGGAAGTCCTGCTCGACATAGAGCCGGAGCTTTACCCGGAGCTGGACATCCTGGATGGCGCCCCATGAATTGGGGACAGGGATTTGGATTCATAGTTTCTTGGCAATCGTACCGGTGGAGTAGGGAATGAGCGGCACTCATGCCAACCCACATAGGGCTGTAGTAACGGGAATGGGCGCGGTCACTCCCTTGGGGCTGACCGCCCGGGAGTTCTGGGACAACCTTGTGGCGGGAAGGTCCGGGGTGGGGCCCATGACCTTGTGCGACCCAACCGACTATCCATGCCGCATAGCTGGTGAGGCCACCGACTTCGATCCCGGCCAGTTCATCAACCCCAGGGAAGCCCGCCGCATGGCCCGCTTCTCCCAGTTGGGCATTGCCGCCGCCATGATGGCGGTGGAAGATGCCGGTCTGGACATGGGGAGAATAGACCCCTTCGGGGTGGGGGTCCTCCTGGGTAATGGGAACGGAGGCTTCCCCACCATAGAAGAGAATTGCCGCGTCCTCGTCGAAAAGGGCGGCATGAAGATGTCCCCCTTCTTCTTCCCTATGATCCTCCCCAACATGGCTTCAGCCAACGTCAGCAGAGTCCTCGGCGCCCGGGGCTACAACTCAACGGTCGTTACAGCCTGCTCGGCCTCCAACCAAGCCATCGGAGATGCCCTTCAGAAGATTCGCAACGGCACTGCCGATGTGATGCTGACCGGAGGGACCGAAGCAGGAATCAGCCAACTGGGGCTCAGCGGCTTCGCGGTGATGAGGGCGCTCAGCACCCGTAACGACGCTCCCCAAGAGGCCAGCCGTCCCTTCGACGCCCAGCGTGACGGCTTCGTGCCCGCTGAAGGAGCCGCCATCCTGGTGGTAGAGAGCTTGGAGCACGCGCTTGCCCGCGGCGCAAACATTCTGTGTGAGCTGGCGGGCTTCGGGTGTTCTTCCGATGCATATCACCAGGTGCAGCCGGAAGAATCGGGGACCAGCACAATCATGGCCATGCGCTGGGCATTAGAAGACGCAGGAGTTACCCCAGATGAAGTGGACTACATCAACGCCCACGGGACATCGACACCCCTCAACGATGCCGTCGAGACTGCATCCATCAAGTCCTACTTTGGGGACCTGGCCGGGTCCATTCCCATCAGCTCCACCAAGTCTATGATCGGCCATTCCCTCGGGGCATCCGGAGCCTTGGAAGCGGTTGCCTGCATTCGTTCCATAACCGATGGAGTTATTCACCCGACGATCAATTACGAACACCCCGACCCGGACTGCGATTTGGACTATGTGCCGAACCAGGCGAGGAGCCGGGAAGTGAACGTGGTCCTGTCCAACGCCTTCGGGTTCGGGGGACAGAACGCCTGCATCGTGTTCAAACGGTACGAGGGCTGAATTGCCCGTCGAGGGACCTGAGCGGGGAAATCAGCAGTCGAATCGGATGATGGGATTCGAACCCACCGCCCTTTACCTGGGAAGCAATTGCTCTACCAATGAGTTCCATTCGCCCGCGAGAGGGCAGGTAGTCTAGGCAGCGCCGGCGAAAACCTCGTTGGCGATGTCCATCGCGCCCCGGGCGAAGGGTATGCCAGCGTAGAGCGTCATGTGGCCGAACACCTCGATAACCTGGTCCCGGGTAAACCCGATATTCAAGGCACCCCTAATGTGGGTGCGAAGAGGACCTTCGCGACCCAACGCCCCCAGGCAAGCCATGGTACAGATGCAACGGCTGGGAAGGTCGAGCCCCGGTCGAGTCCAGGTCGCACCCCAGTAGTACTCCCCGGTGGTACGGCCCAATTCCCGTTCGGCTTGGGTCGGTGGAGCCGGGCGAGCAGGGGAGGTGGTCCCCATGTATTTCTGCCGGAGCTCATCGCCGCGCTGGAACAGGCTATCGGGGTCCTCACTGGCATCGTGGATGCGAGCTGGGGTGAAGTCTATGCCCCGCTCATCAAATACCGCCTTGCACAACGCCAGCGCCTGTATTCCCGCCGGCACTCCACTGTACCAGGTGTCATGCATGATCAATTCCACTATCTGTTCAGGGGTCAGTCCCACGTTCAGTGCGTTGCTCAGGTGCCGCTTCAGCTGAACTTCCCGGTTCATTACGATCAGACACGACAGGGTGATCATCTCTCGCTGCACCGGGGTGAGCGCCGGACGCCTCCAAATAGTCCCGAATAGGGCTTCGCCAAGGATCCTTTCCAAGTCCGGAGCGATTTCCCATGCTCCGGGGGCCGACCCTCCCGTGTCTTGGCCGCCTCCAAACATCCGACGCGTTTCCAGTCCCAGTTCGTAACGGTCATCCAGTTCGCTCATGGCATGCCTCCTTAGCGTTCCCTTCTTGGTTCAAAGCGCCAGCAGTGCAGGGTCGAATTCTAGCTACCGCGACGCTTCCCAACGAGTGTATGTCGTCTTCCTGTGCTGAGGCTTCCAGAACCCTACGCCTTTATTTTGGGCTTGACCATCCGGGCCGCATCACACAGTAGAGCGGTTGAATTGCTGGCGCAGCCAACGTTGCGGGACCGCGCTAGTCCCGTGGCCGGGTCTTATCGCGGCGATGGCGCTTTCGGTCGAGGGCAGAGAGCTCCATCTTGCGAAGGCGCAGGTTTTCCGGCGTGACCTCCAGCAGCTCATCGTCGGCGATGAAGGCAAGGGCCTCTTCCAGGCTCAGGGTCACGGTGGCCTTCAGGCGCTTGGCCACGTCGGCAGTTGACGAACGCATATTGGTCAGCTTCTTTTCCTTGCATACATTGATCTCGATGTCTCCCTCCCTGGGATGGGAGCCAACGATCATGCCTTCGTAAACCCTGACGCCCTGGTCGATGAATGTATCGCCCCTTCCTTGGGCATTGAGCAGTCCGTTAACCACAGCCACGCCGCCCTCCGACGCCACAAGCGCAGCGATTCGTCTGGACTTTATCTCACCTTCCATCGCCCGGTAAGAAGTGAAAACGCTGCTTTTAACCCCATCGCCCCGGGTGATTCGGTTGAAGAAAGCGTTGAATCCAATAAGGCCTCTGGTAGGTATATCATACTCCAGGTGGACATACCCATCCCCGCTGTACCGCATATCCCGGTGCTTGGCCAAGTGGGCAGACAGGTATTCGCTAAGAGCGCCCAGGTGCTCCTCGTGAGTGGTGATGTTGAGAATCTCGTAGGGCTCGTGCGTCACTCCCTTAATCTCCTTATTCACGGGCGTGGGACGAGACACCTGAAATTCATACTGCTCGCGTCGCATGGTTTCAACCAGGATGGACAGGTGCAACTCCCCGCGACCGGCCACCACAAACACATCCGGGCTGGAGGTGGGCTCTATTCTCAGGCTAACGTTGGTCCTAAGCTCCCGCATCAGCCTTTCATGGAGGGTGCGCGAGGTGCAGTGCGCACCCTCCTTCCCCATAAAGGGTGAGGTGTTGACGCCAAACGTCATTCTCACCGTCGGTTCTCCGATGTCGATGGACGGAAGCGCTTGAGGATTTTCCGGAGAGGCGATGGTGTCGCCAATGGACACTCCTTCGGGACCGGTAATAGCCACGATGTCTCCGGCATGAGCTTCCGACACCTCTACCCGGTCCATGCCGTGAAAAACAAAAATATGCTCAACGACATGAGTGGCATAGGCGTCGTGGCGGCCCAGCAGGGCCACCTTGTCCTGTACCCTCATCATGCCGTTGGTGACCCTGCCCACGGCAACCTGGCCGAGGTAGTTGTCGTAATCTAGAGCGGCAACCAGCATTTGCAGCGGAGCGTCCGGGTCACCCGTGGGAGGAGGCACTGAATCCAGGATCGCTTCGAAGAGCGGTTGCATATCCGAGCCCGGCGCCTCCAGGCTCGCGGTCGCGTAACCATGCCGTGCCGAGGCGTACAGCACCGGATAGTCCAGTTGCTCCGCAGTGGTGGCGACTTCCAGAAACAGGTCCTGGACCATATCGACGACTTCCGCCACCCGGGCTTCAGGGCGGTCTATTTTATTGATCACCACCAAGGGACTGACCCTCTGGCGCAAGGCTTGGCGCAGCACATAGGTGGTCTGGGGCATGGGGCCGTCTACGGCATCGATAAGCAGCAGGCACCCGTCGGCCATATTCATGACACGTTCCACTTCCCCGCTGAAGTCGGCGTGCCCCGGCGTGTCTATGACATTTATCCTTACGTCGCCGTATGAAACCGAGGCGTTCTTGGCCAATATGGTGATGCCCCTCTCCCGTTCCAACGGGTTGTTGTCCATGATCAGCGTGCCCACCTGTTGGTGGGCACGAAATACCTTGCCCTGCTTCATCAACGCGTCGACCAGGGTGGTCTTCCCGTGGTCGACGTGAGCAACAATGGCAAGGTTACGAATGTAGTTGTTATGGCAGTCAGTCAATCTTAATCTCCTTGTGTTCCATGATAACAGGAAGAAGAAAGTAGTTCTGGAGTTTATACCCGGGTCTGGCGCAGATTTTCATTTCAGTCCATAATATATAGACACACTTGATTAGCTCCAGGGTTTGACGCAAGAACGGACGGTCCCCTTTCCCCCTCTTCTTGTTCGAGTCCCCGGTGACTCGCTTGTGAATTCACTCTAGATCAGGGAGTCCGTTCTAACATGGCTTACGCATCTCCATCCGGCACTGGCCGACTGTCCAATCGCACCTCCAGCCGAACAACATACCAGATTGTTTGCCAAAGCTGCCATAAATCCACCACTATTCCCTTCCGCCCAACCCAGGGGAGGCCGGTGTACTGCCGCCCGTGTTTCAAGGTCCGGCAACAGGGACTTTCTCCGGTGGCGGGAGTGGACTCCCGCCGGTTAGCCCAGTCCCCTCCACCCCGTTCCGAAGATAGGCGAGCCGTCGACAGCGCTCCGGTTGGCGACGTCATATTCTCGCAATTGCCCCTGGACGCCGCGATAAAGTCAGCCATTTCCCGGATGAACATATCCAGCCTGACACCCATTCAGGAGCAGGCCATTCCTCACCTGCTAGCGGGGCGAGACCTCATCGGCCAGGCACGTACCGGGTCCGGAAAGACCCTGGCTTTTGCTGTGCCCCTGGCTCAGATGTGCGACCCGTCGGTCCGACAGGTGCAGGCCATCGTTCTTGTGCCTACCCGGGAGTTGGCCATACAGGTCGCCGGGGTCATAGAAAGCCTGGTGTCCCCCCGGGGTATCCGCGTTACTCTGCTGTATGGCGGGCGCTCCTTGAAGCCGGAATATGCAGCCCTGAGAAACGGGACCCAGGTGGTCATCGGCACTCCGGGCCGGACGCTGGACCACCTGCGTCAGGGGACCCTAGACCTGAGTTCGGTACGATTCCTGGTGCTGGACGAGGCGGACGAAATGCTGGACCGGGGATTTGCCCTGGATGTGGAAGCAATCATCTCATACACGCCAAAGGGGAGGCAGGCAGCGCTGCTCTCGGCAACAATGCCTGAATGGGTATCCAAAACTGCCTCGAAACACCTCCGCAATCCGGTAACGGTCGAAGTTGATGCTAACCTGCAGGCGCCCCCAAGCGTGGAACACCTGGTCTACACCATCCAGAAAAGTGAAAAGCTGGAAGCACTGCGTACCCTGCTGGATAGTCGAGACGATGCGCCAGTGATCGTCTTTGGCAAGACCAAACGGGGCGTTAAGCAGCTAGCCAAGCAGCTCGATACCCTGGGCTATCCGGTAGGAGCGCTCCAGGGCAATCTGAGCCAGAACGCTCGCGAGCAAGTAATGTTAAACTTCCGCTCCGGCTCCGCGCCGATTCTGGTAGCAACCAACGTGGCCGCAAGAGGCCTGGACCTAGATGGCATTGGCCAAGTCATCAATTATGACTTGCCCGACTCGGAGCTGCTTTTCACCCACCGGGTTGGACGGACTGGCCGCATGGGCCGCTCGGGGGAGGCGGTAACGTTTATCACGGCGGAAGATGAGCGGAAATGGCAAGAGATCGAGCGAGGCCTTGGCAAGCGTTTCACAAGAGAACCCTGGCAGGCGGCCCGTATGCCGGTCAATCACCGGTAACTCGGCGGTTGTCATACGAACGGTGATGCATACCAGAGCATCGCCGACTATTCATCGAGGAAAAGTGGATATCTTGGAGCGGGTGATGGGATTCGAACCCACGACTCTTTGCTTGGGAAGCAAATACTCTACCACTGAGTTACACCCGCCCGGGGAAGGGCTGGTACGCTAGGAGGCTTCGCTGCTGGCCTGCGCAGCTATCATGCCATCCAGGATCCGTTCCATGGCCATGGTGTGGCTGCAGATGGACCTCAGCTGGAAGGAAGAGCAATCACACCGCCAGGTCCCGCCGTCGTAGCTGACCTTGTAGATGTTGTGGTTGCCCCTGAAGGACGCGCTGAAGCTTTCCAAGGTAACCCGGTCCTTCTCTTCCGCGTAGTTCCGTGCCTTCTGCACCTTGCTTATCATGTTCGAATTCATGCCGCCTCCGACATCTATCTCGCAACCCATTCGATTCTATGATAACGGATTTTCTCGGTCAATGCTCTTGGCAGGGCTTCGAAGGTCCCCCGGGCCGACCTTTATCCGTATGTACTGAAGGCCGGAGTTGATATATATTTGGACTCGCACTCGTGAGGGCAAATTTGGGAGGGGCGCATGGAAGGCGACCTGATAAGACAGAGGTTCCTGGAGTACTTCGAGGGTAAGGGCCACAGCATCATGCCCAGCGCATCTTTGATTCCCGCGGGCGACCCGACCCTGCTCTTCACCAGCGCCGGCATGGTGCCCTTCAAGCCTTTCTTCATGGGCGAGACTACCCCCCCTTCTCGACGTCTAACATCTTCTCAGAAGAGCTTCAGGACAACCGATGTAGATGAAGTGGGGGACCACAAGCACCTGACATTCTTTGAAATGCTGGGGAACTTCAGCATTGGGGACTACTTCAAGAAGGATGCTATCGCCTTCGCCTGGGAGTTTGTGACCAAGGAGTTTGGCTTGGCCCCGGACCGCCTGTACGTGACCATCTACACCGACGACGATGAGTCCTACAGCTACTGGCGGGAGGACATCGGAGTCCCCCACGAACGCATATACCGCTACGGAGCCAGCGACAACTGGTGGGGGCCGGCAGGGAAAGAAGGCCCCTGCGGCCCTTGCAGCGAGATTCACTACGATGGGGGTATAGAGTACGGGTGCGGGACCTCCGAATGCCATCCGAACCATGATTGCGAAAGGTTCGTCGAGTTGTGGAACCTGGTCTTCATGCAGTTCTACCAGGACTTGGAGGGAGTTCGCACTCCATTGCCCGCCCCAAGCATAGATACGGGAATGGGCTTGGAGCGCGCGGCCGTAATCCTGCAGGGTAAACGAAACCTCTACGAGATCGACCTGTTCCAGCCCATCGTCCGTCGCGTTTGTGACCTCACCGGCGCCACCTACGGCGCAGACAAGGACTCAGACTACGCTATTCGGGTGGTCACGGAGCACGCCCGTAGCGCCGTATTTCTTATAGGTGACGGAGTCGTCCCCAGCAACGAGGGGAGGGGATATGTCCTCAGGCGCATTATCCGAAGGGGCATACGTCACGGCCGACGCCTTGGCCTGGATGAGCCTTTCCTAGAGCAGGTGGCCGAGTCGGTGATAGAAGGGTTCGGGAAGGCGTACCCGGAGCTGGAAACGAACCGCGGATTCATATATAAGGTGCTGGCCTTGGAGGAGAGCCGCTTCGCCCAAGCCTTCGAACGGGGCAGTGACATCCTCGACCAGATGATTCGCTCCCGTGGCGAAGACCAGCGAAGGCTCCAAGGCATCCGGGGAAGCACGGACGTCGATCTTAATGCGATTCTGCAAGGGACCTTCTCCTCGGCCATCATCGACGACGACACGGACACTTCCGATACTGGACGGGCCCGGGAGTCCCGGCAAGGTGGGCTGGAAGGCCAGTACATAGGTGCCCGCCTATATTGCGAAGCGGTTGCTGAGATCATCGGAGACATCTTCGAGCATGGAGCATTTCATGGTCCCCAGGGAGACACACCAGCGGACCTCAACAGCTACATCACAAGTCGAAGAGAGGCAGCCAACGAGCTGAGCACCCTTATATCCGGCACCGAGGCCTTTGCCCTGTACGACACCCACGGGTTCCCGCCGGAGCTCACAGCGGAGATAGCGGGCGAACAGGGACTCACGGTCGACATGGATGGTTTCGAAAAGGCCATGGAAGCCCAGAGGGAGCGGGCCCGGTCCGTTCATAGCTTCTCGGGAGCGATGGAGATCGTCTCCACCTACGAGAACCTGGGCGTAGGCGCCGTGGAGTTCGTAGGGTACGACCACCTTACCCGGGACACGACCATCGCGGCTCTTCTGGTGGACAAGGTCCCCGTGGGGACCGCTGTCGCCGGCCAGCAGGTAGAGGTTGTCCTGGCTGCAACTCCCTTCTATGCAGAAGGCGGCGGCCAAGTGGGTGACTCCGGCGCCATCGTTGGGCCCAACGGGCGGGTCAGCATAGACGACACCCAATGCCCAGTGGCGGGTCTGGTGGTGCACTCGGGCACCGTCGGAGAGGGCGACATAACCCTGGGAGAGCAGGTGAACGCCAGGGTCGACCCCCGTAAGCGCCAGGACGCCGCCAGGAACCATAGCGGGACTCACATTCTCCACGCCGCCCTGAGGCAGACCCTGGGTCCCCACGTGCGCCAGGCCGGTTCCCACGTTGCTCCGGCCCGCCTCCGGTTCGACTACAGCCACGTCAGTCCCCTCTCCAAAGACGACCTATCGGAGGTACAGGGACTGGCCAACCAGAAGATCCAGGACAACCTGGCGGTGACTATCCGGGAATCCTCCTTTACCCAAGCGGTGAACGAAGGCGCCCTCGCCTTCTTCGGCGATCGCTACGGCGACGTTGTGCGCATCGTAGAGATGTCCAGCGGGGAGCTCTTCAGCATGGAAGTGTGCGGAGGCACCCACGTTTCAGCCACCGGCCAGATCGGACCCCTCTTCGTGTTGGGTGATTACAGCATCGGGGGCGGCATGCGCCGCATCGAAGCCGTTACCGGCCAGGGAGCGGAGGTGCTGTTCCAAGAACGGACCAAGCTCCTCGAGTCCCTCTCCCAAAAGCTGCAGACCCCTGTGAACGATTTGGAAGGCCGCATCGATAGCTTCATGGACGAAATGGAGAAACTGCGAAGGCAGGTCGCGTCCCTGGAGAGGGAGAGCCTGGGCAGGGAAGCGGCCGCGCTCCTCCAGGGGGTGCAGAGCGTGAACGGGGTCCAGCTAGTCGCCTCCCGCACATCGGCCAGCAGCGTGGATGGGATGCGAGAGATGGGGGATCGTCTAAAGGGACAGCTGTCCAGCGCCGCCATCGTCCTGGGAGCGGTACTGGAAGGCCGCCCGGTCGTTATCGCCATGGTCACGCCCGACCTGGTGGGCCGGGGACTCCACGCAGGGAACATGGTGAAGGAGCTTGCTCAAATGATGGACGGAGGAGGAGGAGGAAGGCCTGATTTCGCCCAAGCCGGAGGCAAGAGGGCCGACAAGCTGGAAGATGCCATCCGTCTCGCCAGGGATGTCGTCGAAAGGCAGACAACGCCCTGACGCTCCTGTGCCTGGATGTGGGTGATCGGCGGATAGGCTTGGCCGTCAGTCCGGGGGGGCTTTCCATGGCTGTCCCTGCCGGGTACATCGAGCGTACCAAGCTCGAGGAAGATGTACAGCGGGTCCTGGAGGAGGCCTCCTCCAGGGGTGTGGTCGAGATAGTCGTCGGTGTACCATACTCCCTGGATGGGAGCGTGGGTCCTCAGGCCAGGAAGACAATGCGGCTTGTCAACGTGCTCCGTCAGCGTACCAAACTGCCCATCACCAAGGTCAATGAGCAGTACTCTACCTCAGAAGCAACCAGGCAGATGGGCCAAGCCAGAAAGATCCGTGATTGGGGCAAGGGTGATATAGATGCTGCCGCAGCAGCGGTTATCCTCCAGGACTATCTGGACCAGACAACCCCAAGGGATGCGTCTTGACTGAAATGCAAGGACGGGATACTCTTTCGTCTGTTATACTAAGGGTGTACCTCGGTTGTACCGGGTACGACAAACCACCCGTAACCTAAGAGGGGGAAGCGCCAACAAATGACGTACATTATTGCCGAGCCGTGCGTGGGAGTTAAGGACGGAGCATGCGTAGATGTCTGCCCGGTGGACTGCATTTACACTACCGATCAGGATGACTACTTCATGATCAATCCGGACGAATGCATCGACTGCGCAGCGTGCGAGCCGGTCTGCCCGGTAAACGCCATCTTCGCCGAAGACGCGGTGCCTGAGCAGTGGAACACCTACATCGCAATGAACTACGACTACTTCAAGGAGAGGGACCTCTCGTCCCTTAAGACCCACCTGTAGTCCCGGGAACACGGGTTGCCCAACTCACAGGCCCGACTTGTTATATCCTGGGACCGGAAACCTGGGGTAACGTGTTCTAGAAGCATTTCCAGAGAAAGCTCAAGATGTGTACTTGAGCTTTCTTCTTGCGCCGCCTGGTTTGGATCACTCTCGAATGGGCATCTTTTCCCTTAGTCATTTTCTACGAAATTGTTTTGACAGCACTGTTCACTGCCTATACCATCCGCCCAGACCGACCTCAACCGGGCAATTGGGGGAAGTGGCTGGATGTTTGACGGCGAACGGGACGGGCGGCTCCAACGGCTGGTCAACTCAGCAAAGCGTTCCTTTGCAACCAGGGGATTCCACGCAACCAGCGTATCCCTGATCGTCCAGGAAGCAGGCATTGCCCGAGGCACCTTCTACCTGCACTTTGACAACAAGCTGCACCTTTTCCAGAGCCTGCTGGACTCATCTCTCCAGAACCTGACGGACCAGATAAAGCCCATATCCCTGGAACCGGGCGATCCCCATCCCCTGGAGCAGATAAGCGACAATCTCACCCGGGTGCTGGACCTAGTGCTGGCTGACCGGGACCTCTCGGCCATCCTGCTGAACCAGACCAGCTCCATGAGCGAGGTTGTGGAGTCCAGGCTCTATGACTTTTACCAGCAGGTCGCCGACATGATCGAAAGTTCTCTCGTTCTCGGCATATCGGTGGACCTGGTGCGCCCTTGCGATACCCGCCTTGTGGCTTATTCCCTCATGGGGTCAGTTAAAGAGGTGGTGCAACAGATGATCATCGCGCCGAGAGAAGAGGCCAACGTGGAGGAGACCGTGCAGGAACTGCTAGCCTTCGGCTTGCGAGCAGTCCTGAAGGAAGGCCAGATGAGCTTTTTGCATGAACGGGACAGGAGCCGTACCGCCGGCGTAAAAGCAGGACGATAGGAGTCTCTATACCGGCTAGTCCTGGACTACCTTGACGCCAGGGTAGCATCCGGGAGATTCCAAATAGGGAAGAGGGCTTCATGGTAGCAACTACATATACGGCCAGCAACAATCAAGGCAGCTCGGTTGGCACCCTAATGGTCGGGTTGGACGTGGGTTCCACCACCGTAAAGGCAGTGGTGATGGACCCCTCGAATGACGAGATTCTCTGGAAGGACTACGAACGCCACCAGACCAAGCAGCCGGAAAAGGTGTTCGAGTTTCTCCAGCGTATCCGGGACGAGTTCCAGGTACCCGACGATAGTTTCCGCATCTTCATCACCGGCAGCGGCGGAGGTATGCTCAAGGAGTACATAGGGGCCAAGTTCGTTCAGGAGGTCAACGCAGTCTCCCTTGCCGTGGAGCACCTGTACCCCGAAGCGGGCTCCGTTATAGAGCTGGGGGGTCAGGACGCCAAGATAATCATCTGGTTCTCCGACCCAGAAACGGGTTCCAAGCGTAAGGTCCCCAGCATGAACGACAAGTGCGCCGGCGGCACAGGCGCGGTCATAGACAAGATTAACGCCAAGGTACAGCTTACCGGTGAGCAGCTCACGGCGCTGGAATACTACGATGTGAAGCTCCACCCTGTCGCCGGAAAGTGCGGCGTCTTCGCCGAGACCGACATCAACGGTCTCCAGAAGAACGGAGTGCCTTCCAACGAGCTTATGGCATCCCTGTTCGAAGCAATAGTCCAACAGAACCTCAGCGTTCTGACTCGGGGAAACACTCTGCGGCCCACCGTTCTTCTGCTGGGAGGTCCCAACACCTACATTCCTGCAATGCGGGACTGCTGGAAGAACAACATTCCCAAGATATGGGAAGAACGAAACTTCCCCCTTCCCGAAGGCGTGGATCCCCGTGATCTCATAATTGTTCCGGAAAACGCTCAGTACTACGCGGCCATCGGCTCGGTCCTCTACGGGAAGACGGAAGACCCAGAAGTAGGCCTGTTCACCGGCACCACGGCCCTCGAGGAGTTCATCGAAGTGGGCCGTACCCAGATGCGGGAAGCTTCGGGAGATGTCGGATTGTCCAAGACCGAAGAGGAGCTTGAGGAGTTCAAGAAGCTCTTCGCCCGGCAGCCCTGGGAGCCCGCCAAGTTCGAAGTTGGAGAAGAGGTCAAGGCCTTCATTGGCATAGATGGGGGGTCAACCTCCACGAAGGCGGTCCTCATGGACCAAGGGGGTGATCTCCTGGCCACCGCCTACCAGCTTTCCAAGGGCAATCCACTGGCCGACACCCAGGATATCCTCAAGGAACTCAGGGAATACGTGGAAGACCAAGGCGCCATTCTTAATGTAATGGGTGTTGGCACCACCGGCTACGCCAAGGACATGCTCAAGGAATCCCTCAGTGCCGACGTCGCCATCGTGGAGACTGTAGCCCACACCAAGTCCGCCCTCCACTACTACAAAGATGTTGATGTGATCGTCGATGTGGGTGGCCAGGATATCAAGGTGATCGTCCTCAAGGGAGGCAAGGTCAAGGACTTCAAGCTAAACACCCAGTGCTCCGCCGGCAACGGCTACTTCCTGCAGAGCACAGCCGCCAGGTTCGGATACTCGGTTGCTGAGTACGCCGACGTGGCCTTCGATGCGGATCGTCTTCCCGTCTTCGGGTACGGCTGCGCCGTGTTCATGGAGACGGACATTGTCAATTTCCAGCAGCTGGGCTGGGAAAAGAAAGAGATCATGGCCGGTCTCGCTAAGGTACTGCCTAAGAACATCTGGCTGTACGTGGTGGCCGAGCCCAACCTGAACAAGTTCGGAACGAACTTCGTGCTGCAGGGCGGCACGCAGCACAACCTGGCCGCCGTCA
>JAGWBF010000036.1:23991-33714 GCA_021296025.1 Dehalococcoidia bacterium
ACCAGTTTACTGGAGAGAGCGGAGCAATCGGCGCAGCGCTGGAGGCTATTAGGGTTGCGTCCGAGCGGGACTCATCCTTCATCGGCCTGGAGTCGGCGGAGAACCTGGAGTTCGCTGCCACCAGGGACGAGTCCACCCGGTGTAGCTTCTGCAAGAACAAGTGCCTGCGCACCTACATCGACACCACTTCGCCCACCGGAGAGACCAATCGCTTCATCATAGCCACCTGCGAAAAAGGAACAGTGGAAAAGATGGACGATATGAAGGTCATCAAGGCGAAGTTGGACGAGATACGCAAGTCCAACCCCAACTTTGTGGAGAAAGCGTCCACCGAGGCCTTCCGTAGCTTCAGCCCTTCCAAGGTTGCATCCATGAGGGACGATGTGGAAGAGGAAACACAGGAGAAAGGGCGTCGCTGGTTCAAGCCCTTCTCCAAGAAACCCGAGGAGACCACGGTTGCGAAAGCACCTCCCGAGGTACGGAAGCTGCGGGAAGACATTAGGATCGCCATGCCCAGGGTGTTGAACATGTACACCCTCTCGCCCCTCTTCTCAGCCTATTTCGAGGCCTTGGGGCTTAACTTCAGGCACATCACCTACTCCGACTACACCGACCCACTCATGTGGTACAAGGGTTCCCGCCGAGGATCCATTGACCAGTGCTTCCCCAGCAAGGTTGCCATAGCCCACGTCCACAACCTGGTGTACGACTCCAAGGACAAGCCCGACATCATCTTCTTCCCCATCATCAACAAGATGAGTACCGAGCTGGTGAACACCGTCGACACAGCCGCTTGTCCGACCGTTGCTATCAGCCCCGAGGTCGTGAAGGCCGCCTTCACGAAGGAAGGGGACATATTCGGCGAGCAGGAGATCCAGTACGTCGCCCCTTCACTGGATATGTCCAACTGGGAGCTGTTCAAAATACAGATGCACGACTGCTTCAAGGACATCCTGCAAGTGACCGAACAGGAGAACGAGGAAGCCATCGCCACCGCCTTCAAGGTCTGGCGTCGCTATTTCGAGGTGTCCCTCAGGGCCGAAGCGCGCAAGGTGCTCGATCAGCTGGAAGAGGAAGGGAAACTGGGTGTGGTCATGTTGGCCCGCCCCTACCACAACGACCCGGGGCTCAACCACGAGATCATGATCGAAATCCAGAAGAAGGGCTACCCCATCTTCAGCGTGGACTCCCTGCCCCAGGATCCCGATATCCTGGAGAGGCTCTTCGGAGACGAGGTCCGGGCCGGGATTATCACCGATCCGATGGACATCACCGATGTCTGGAAGAACGCCTACAGCGAAAACTCCAGCAAGAAGGTCTGGGGAGCCAAGTACGTGGCCCGGCATCCAAACCTGGTAGCCATTGACCTGTCCAGCTTCAAGTGCGGACACGATGCTCCCATCTACAACACCGTCGAAAACATCATCGAGGCATCCAATACCCCCTACTTCACCTTCCACGATATCGATGAGAACAAACCGACGGGCTCCATCAAGATCCGGGTGGAGACCATCGACTACTTCCTGGCCCGCTACCAGGAGCACCTCCAGAAGCGGAAGTCCTCGGAAACCGAGCTCCAGCAGATGGTCACCGCCTACAGGAAACACCTGGAATCATCCAGCGCCAAGGCCCAGGAGAAGCTGGAGAGCGGTGGCCACATCGCCTTCAGCGGCAACGACTCCCGGCCGGCGAACTCCGGCAGGAATGGACAGGGAACCCACGAACATGACGGCGACAATTGGGTCCCCTTGTCCCTGGGAACGATGGCCGACCAAGATCCCCTGCTGGTGGCAGGACCTCTGTCCGCCAGTCCGTTGAATGAAGACGGGGCCGCTGGTTCAGATACTTATGATCAGATACGAGCCGCCAATACTGTCGGCGACCAACCCGATGAAGAGTTCGGCAGCGGGTCTGCCAGCTGCGGATCACCGGTCCGGGACTACTCTCTTAAAGCATTCGAACAGCAGGGCGGTCTACCCAACCCCGGTGCTCAAGGGGCGCCGCACCTGCACGGGAGCTCCCCGGTACAGCTGGTCAACATGGAGCTTCCCACCGTAAGTGGTAGTGACTCCAGCCGGAGCGAGATGGTGCATCTGCTGAATTTCACCCTGCCCGGCAAAGACCCCGCAGAAAGCACGGCGGAAAAGATCGAAGAGCTTATACAGGCAGACTAACTCGCCAGCATCTCTAAGGAGGATACAGACATGGCCAAAGTGATGGACAAGCAGGAGATCGAAGCAAAGGCTCAGGAGTACGAAGCGAAGCTGCGTGCCGAGATGGGGCTGGATACCAAGCAGGTTGACCATTTTCAAAAGCCTCTTGAACGGGCCTGGACCAAGGACCAGAAGGACTCCACAACCATCCTGTTTGGCGGGTTGACGCGGGCCCACGAAGAGATGGCAGCCTACGCTATGACAGGACTGGGGTACAACCTGCGCATCCTTCCGACACCGGACAACGACTCCCTGTCAGTGGGCAAAGAGTACGGCAACCGAGGCCAGTGCAACCCCACCTACTACACCGTCGGAAACCTGGTCAAGTACCTCAAAGATCTCAAGGAAGCTGGCGAAGACGACATCGAAGACAAGTACGTCTTCGTGACGGCGGGAGCCTGCGGCCCCTGTCGCTTCGGAATGTACGAGGCTGAGTACCGCAAGGCCCTGCGAGACTCGGGATTCGACCGGTTCAGGGTGCTGCTGTTCCAGCAGTCCGGCGGGTTCAAGCAGAGTGACGGCGATAACGCCCTGGAGCTGAACACCAAGTTCGCCATCACCCTGCTCNNCGACCTGGGCTACAAGATTCGCCCATACGAGGTGAACAAAGGAGAAACCAACAAGGTCATCGCCGAATCCAAGGAGCTGATGGGCGTAACCCTAAGGGACGGCAAGTCCGTCTTCAGGGCCCTGCGAAAGGTCAGGAAGATGTTCAGCGCCATCAAGGTGGACTACACCCGGGTCAAGCCCAAGGTGAAGATCACCGGGGAGTTCTGGGCCCAGACCACGGAAGGCGACGGCAACTACCACATGTTCGAATGGCTGGAGTCCGAGGGTGCCGAGGTGCAGGTGGAACCCATCGGCACTTGGATCGACTATCTGATCTGGTCGGCCAAGCACACAGCTGAGGAAAAAATGGCTATCGATCCTACCAGGAAGAAGCTCATCAAGAAGCTCTGGGTTGCCCAGAGGGCTTACCGGCTCTGGTACGCCCTGTACCGCTGGGGCCTGGGGTTCAGGACCGACTCCCTGCCCAACCAAAGAAGGCTCGCGGAATACGCCAAGGCCTACTACAACACCCACCTCAAGGGCGGAGAAGGCCACCTGGAGATCTCCAAGAACATCATGGCCGTGAAGGAGAAGCACTCGCAGATGGTCATCTCCCTCAAGCCCTTCGGCTGCATGCCCAGCACCATGAGCGATGGCGTGCAGAGCCGGGTGGTGGCCGACTATAAGGACTCGATCTACATTCCCATCGAGACCTCGGGCGACGGAGAGGTCAACGTCAAGAGCCGAGTACAAATGAAGCTGTACGAAGCCAAGATGAAGGCCAGAGCGGATGTCCAGGAGGTGCTTGACCATCACAAGGTCACAATGGACCAGGTGCGGGCCTACAGCGCCAAGCATTCCAAGTACACCAACGCTCTGCACAAGGTCCCCCTCCACCATGGCATAAGCACCGCCTCCAACCTGATCGCTGAAGTGGCCCCCCACATCAAGAACTAGGCACTCGCTTCACAGGAAACGACAGGAAACCCCAGCCGGTGAGGCTGGGGTTTCTCTATGCACCATGCCCCGGGATGGGATAACCCTTTCCCATCCCTTGTTTACAGGTTGGTTATGGGCATATCATAAGAGGTAAGAAGGTTGCAGGAGCACTCATCGACCGGGTTGCACCCCGCACCCTGGCGACGAAATGTACACCTAGGAATGGTGAGATTGCAGGTAGAACAGGCGACACGCTTCAGCTGGGAAAGGCTCCTGCGGGCAGTTGTCCTCTCCGTCGTGGTTACGGCAGGCTTGGTGCTCATGTTCGGCGTCGTCGGCCTGATTATCGCGGTCGGCGGGAACTTCCTCACCGACATAATGGACTGGGCGGGGTTGATAATCGGAGTAGTACTGACGCTGTTCGGCCTGTGGCTGCTCGTCACCCGCAACAAGATCTACTCCGGCGCAGCCCAGCGCTTTGCAGCCAAGATCGACCCCGGAAGGTCCAGCAGCCTGAAAGCCTTTTTTCTGTTCGGTATTGCGTATGGGATCGCCTCACTGAGCTGCGCACTGCCCATCTTCCTGTCGGTAGCGGTGAGCGCCCTGGTGGCAGGCGAGTTCTTCAGCGGGCTGTTCAACTTCGTGAGCTACGCCCTGGGAATGGGGACGGTGCTCATGATTTTGACGATCAGCACTGCTCTGTTCAAAGGGGCTGTCAACGATTATGTAAAGACACTGATGCCCTGGGTGGAGCGCCTCACTCCCATCCTGGTGATCCTGGCGGGGCTTTTCATCATTGCCTACTGGCTTACCATAGGAGGGCTGGGGGAGCATATCCCCTTGATCCCAGGCTCAGAGACCTTTGTGGAGGAGGTCATCAGCCTCGTTTCTAACAATGGAGAATCGGTCATATCAGCCCTGCCGGTAGCTCACTCCTTCGGTGCGGGCATGATCGCTACAATCAACCCCTGCGGCTTTGCCCTCCTTCCAGCGTACCTTTCCCTTTTCCTGGGAAGGTCCGAGTTGGAACCAACCAGGCGGCAAGTTCCAGGGACGGCGGGCGAGTCTCCCGCAGACTAGAGACCCGCGTTACCTATCAGCCGGTGGTCCCAGCCGTGATTCTATCTTGATTCAATGAGGAGGTCTCCAAGATGCTCACCGATATGAAATGTCTGTTCGTGGTGATGATGGATATTGATGAAGACAAAGAGGCCGATTTCAACCGGGTCTATGACGAAGAGCACATCCCCATCCTCCTCCAGGTACCCGGTGTCATAGATGCGGCCAGGTTCAAAACGTCTACCGAAGGGGCTCCCAAGTACGTGGCGATCTATGAAGTCGAAAACGCCGATGTTCCGGAAAGCGACGCCTTCAGGGAAGCTTCCGACATTGGAGAATGGGCCCCCAAGATCCGCCCCTTCACCAAGAACCGCTCCCGCATCATCTACGAGCGGATTTAGACGCCGACTGCAGCTTCGGTCCAGATTGACAATGCCGTGAAGGCCTAAGTAGAATCGGCTACAACAAGGAGGAGGTGAGCGATGGAACCTTTCAAGGTGAAAGCCTACTACGACTTTCGTTGACCCTACGTTTATAACGCAGCCATGTGGCTTGCGAAGGTGAAGAAGTCCTACGGGTAAGAAATACTCATCGACTGGAAGCCTTTCATGCTGGCCCAGATCAACAACCAGGAAGGTCCCGACTGGAAGGCATGGGAGCAGGCTGAGGACTCTCCAACCCTGGGCCTTACGGCATTCCGGGCCGGCGCAGCAGCCCAACGGCAGGGCCGACAGCAGTTCGAGGAGTTCCAGCTGGCGATGCTCAAGGCCAGGCATGAGGACCGCCGGGACCTCTCGGACGCGGATGTCGTCCTGGAGATCGCCGAGAGCGTAGGGCTGGACATGGCCCGGTTCAGAGAAGACATGGCCGACGACAGCATCCTGCAGGATCTGGGCGAAAGCCACACCGAGGCTGTTGACCAGCACGGCGTGTTCGGCGTCCCCACCTTCATCTTCCCCAACGGTAACACCGCCTTCCTCAAGACCTATAACCCTCCCGAAGAGGAAGCGGTGCCCATGTTCGAAGAGATCTCCGGGGTGATGGGAAGGTGGAAGTGGGTTGCCGAGGTGAAGAGGCCTCAACCCCCGTGGCCCAGGGGAGTATTCGACAAAGCTTCCTCCCTTGCAGCAACATCCCCTGGAACAAAAGCTGGGAATCAGGTTTCGGGACCGCAGGTTGCTGGAGCAGGCGCTGGTCCACCCTTCCTTCTCCAACGAGACGGCCCACGACCAGGAGTCTGTGGAGCACTACGAGCGTTTGGAGTTCCTGGGCGATTCGGTGCTCGGGGCATGCGTGGCTTGGGACCTTTTCCACAGGCATCCCCCTCTGTCTGAAGGGGAACTAACCCGTCTGCGTTCGCTGCTGGTCCAGGGTCCCACCCTTGCAACCATTGCCCGCAGATTCGACTTGGGCCCTCACATCAAGCTGGGTAGGGGTGAAGCCGCAACAGGGGGCTGTGACCGGGACTCTATCCTCGCGGCATCCTTCGAAGCAGTTATAGGCGCGATCTGGGTGGATGCGGGTTTCGAAACTGCCCGGCGTTTCGTCACTGATGCACTGGGAACAGAGGCCGAACACCTGCTCGTTGCCGGCATTCCCCAGGACCCCAAGTCCAAGCTTCAAGAGCTGGTGCAGCAGACGAGCAAAGCGACGCCCCAATACCAGCTGGTGAGCGCGGAAGGCCCCGACCACGCCAAGTCCTTCGAAGTAGAGGTGCTGATGAACGGTCAGCCTATGGGCCGAGGTCGGGGAACCAGAAAGCTGGATGCCGAAAAAGAACCGGCGCTGGAGCCCCTGACCAAACTGGCCTCACTAGACACAAGCACGGAGCAGGGATCGAGCTAGCCATTCATGCTGAATCTCTTCAAGAAAGACAGAGCTAAGAACAAGCAGCGGACCGAGGAAGGCGTGCGTCGCTCCAGGGAGACCTGGTTTGGGAAAATCATGGGTGTGCTCCGCACCTCGGGACCGGGCGACGGGTTGTGGGATGAGATGGAGGAGATATTGGTTTCCGCCGACCTCGGCGTTGAAACATCCATCGGACTGATAGGCCGGCTGAAGGACAGGGCAGCGCGGGAGCACCTGGACAGCCCTCAGCAGATCCTCGACCATCTTAAGGAGGAGCTGGGGGCCTCTCTGGCCGATGATGGGGCGGAAGCTCTTTGGGATAGCCCTGACCATGGCGAGACTCCTTACGTCATCCTGGTTGTGGGGGTGAATGGAGTCGGCAAGACCACCAGCATTGCAAAGCTGGCCCACCGGTTCCAGGAAGAGGGTAAGAAGGTCCTGCTCGGTGCGGCAGATACTTTTCGCGCAGCCGCCGCCCAGCAGCTCCGGGTCCTTGGCTCCAGGATCGGCGTCGATGTGATCGCCCATCAACCCGGAGCAGACCCCGGAGCAGTGGCCTACGATGCTTACCAAGCCGGCAAATCCCGGGGAGTGGACGTACTGATCATCGACACAGCGGGCCGCCTCCACACCAAGTCCAACCTGATGGAGGAGCTAAAGAAGATACACCGGATCCTGGCCAGGCAGGACCTGTCCGCCCCCCACCAGGTTCTCCTCGTCCTGGACGCCACCACGGGCTACAATGGACTGGCCCAGGCGAGAACGTTCACCGAGGCCGTGGGGTGTACCGGCGTGTTCCTCGCAAAGCTTGACGGCACTGCCCGCGGCGGCATCGTCCTGGCTATTCACAACGAGCTGCAACTGCCCATCCTGTTTATCGGCACGGGTGAGCAGGTCCAGGACATCGCCCCCTTCGACGCCAGGGAGTTTGTTGAGGCGCTGCTGGAGCCTGTGCCCGCCTAGGAACCACGGCAAGAATGAACTTCAGCTAACGACAGCCTTCCCTTGACCGACGTTCTAATCTGGCTTTTTGCAATCGAGGCCCTGGGGCTGGTCGTCTTCCCCCTGGTCTTTGTCCTCTTCCGGCGGCTCCCAGATCGCGGCTTCCTTCTGGCCAAGCCCCTTGCTCTTCTGCTGGCATCCTACGCCCTGTGGATACTGGGCCACGCCCACATCCTGCCGAACTCCCAGGCCGGACTCATCGGCATCGTGGGAGCACTTGCCCTGGCATCAGGCTACGTGGCGAGGACTCGCTGGCGTGAAATTCGTGCCTTCCTGTACCAGCAGCGATACCTCCTGATCACCGGCGAGGTGATCTTCCTGGGCTTCTTCTTCCTTTGGCTCACGGTGGTCATGGGGTCTCCCGCCATCAACCACACCGAGAAGCCAATGGACTTCGCATTCATCAACGCAATTCTCCAGACCAGCTACTTCCCGCCCGAAGACCCCTGGCTGGCCGGCCACTCCATCAGTTACTACTACTTTGGGCACATCACTATTGCTTTCCTCACCAAGCTGACAGCCATACCATCAAACATCTCGTACAACCTTGCCGTGGCCCTGTTTCCGGCAATGGTTGCCGTCGGGGCTTTTTCTCTGGTGTACAACATGGTGCGCCTGTCGGGCGCGACCGTTAAGAAGGCTGCGCTATTCGCCCTGGCAGCCCCCCTTCTGCTGTGCATGGTAGCTCACCTGGAGGGTGTCCTGGAGTTCGTTCATGCGCGGGGATGGGGGTCCGAGGGATTCTGGCAGTGGGTGTCCATAAAGGGCTTGGGGGGCAACTCTGTGGCCGATGCAGGTCTGTTCCCCGACAGCCACTGGTGGTGGTGGAGGGGCACCCGGGTGATAGATACCGTCGTGGATGGCGCCAGTTTGGACTACACCATTACCGAGTTCCCCTTCTTCAGCTTCCTCCTAGGGGACCTGCACGCCCATATGCTGGCTCTACCCTTCCTGATTATCGTAATCGCCCTGGGCCTCAACTATTTCTGCAACGACAAGAAGGCTGGCCCGGGATGGGTATTTGCCCACCCCTGGGAGTCGGCAGCTATAGCCCTGACCCTCGGCTCCCTTGCCTTCATAAACACCTGGGACTATCCCGTGTTCGCGGTGATTTTCGCAATCCTCGTGCTACTCAAGGGCCACATCGACTGGGGCGGAGATTGGCGCAGGGTCTGGGCATCAGCCCTTGCCATCGGGCTGCCCATCCTTGCGGTGTCGGTAGTGCTGTTCCTGCCCTTTTTCTTGTTTCTGGAAAGCCAAGCCGCGGGAATTTCACCCCTGGGCGACTACAGTACCCGCCCCTTCTTCTTCTTCCTGATATGGGGTCCCCTCTTTGCTACGGCGAGTGGATTTCTGGTCAAGCACCTGTGGCGCACCTACACCTCCTGGAGACCGGATTCGCCGCACCCCTCTATAATCGCTAGCTTGACCCTACTACCCTTGCTCCTGTGGGCAGCGATCCAAGTCCCAGGCCTCTGGCTGGGGCTCCACCTGCTTGGAACAGGGGTCAGCAACGCCTTCGTGGACAACGCGGGAGATATAGGGACCCGTTTCCTCAAGCTTCTCCCTGCGATAATTGCGATAATCCTCGTTTCATGCACTCTTTTGAGAAGGGCCAGCGATGTCGCCGATCGTGTTCCACAGACATGTGTGGTTCTGCTGGGCATGGCGCTCTTCCTTCTAGTTGGCGTAGAGCTCTTCTTTGTAGTCGACCTCTTCGGCAATCGGATGAATACTGTGTTCAAGGTGTACTACCAGTCGTGGTTTCTGCTCTCCATCGTTTCAGCCTATGCGCTCTATTATGTCATGTCCCATCGCCCCGCCGCTGATGGTCATGGCAGGCTTGCATCATGGGGCGGTTTGGGATTCTTGAGGCGTCATGCTGCTCATGTGTGGATCGCGGTTGTGGTAGTCCTGCTGGCGGCATCATCCTATTATTCAGTGGGCGCAGCATGGGACCGCTCCACCGGACCGGGTGGTAGTACACTCGACGGGCTGGACTTTCTACTAAGCGAAGGCTCTTACGGCGAGTACGAATCGATAATGTGGCTTAGGGATGATGCCCCCAAAGGAAGATTGGTTTAGGCTGTCGGGGGAGCGTCCAGGTCGTATG
>JAGWBF010000114.1 GCA_021296025.1 Dehalococcoidia bacterium
ACAGAGTCCCCTGTCCGCTGCAGGATGTCGAGGGTGTTCCGCACATCCAGGCCCGATGGAACGGGGCTGAAGGTCATTTCTATGGTGCTGGGCTCAGCGCCAGGGATCTGGACGACCAGCCTGTCACTTCCCAGGTTCTGAATTATGGGTTCGGTGGTTCCCAGGGCGTTGATGCGGTCCTCGATGATGCTCCTGACACCGTCCATCTGGTCGGGGGTCGGCTCTATCACATCGACGTTGACGATGTCCAGGTTGGCGAGGGTGGCCAGGGAAGCCTGGAAATCTTCCTGTTCTTCGGGAGCGATGGACAGCTCCTGCAAATCAAAGGATGTTTGGGCGGCGACCTGGACCAAGGCGGTCGGGTCGATGTCGTTCAGGGCAGTCTGAACCTCGAAACGGGCAAGACTATCCTCGAAGGCCACGTCGAGGGAGGGCTCGTTCAACTCAAAAAGCGTTGTTGGCGACAACTGGGACAGGGCCTCTTCGATCCGAAATTCGGCCCTGGATTCAAGCTGCAGGCCGGTGACGCTGTAGCTGCCTTCACCGGTGGACTCCAGGACAGCATCCACATATCCCAGGTTGTTCAGCACCTGGCGAAGAGCCTCGTCCGTTGTGGGATCAGGAGCATCTCCTGCGCTGGTTGCTCCTGGCGACTCGCCGGCCGTCCCGGTACCGGCTGAGGCTAAGGTGAACTCCAAAACACCGTTGGTAAGCTGTAACTGTTCCAACGGTCCTAAGACTTCGATGCTTCTCCTAAGCTCCCGCTCGGAGATGTCGGCGAGGGATATGCCAGTTATGGCGTATTCCCTCTGGGAGGTGGTAGCCCGGTCTTGGCCGGCATCGGCCAGGAGGGCCAGCAGGTCAGCCTCCTCCACAGGGGTGGAGAAGGTGACGCTGGCTTGGTCCGGCAGCTCAGCTTCGTAAATGAGTAGGCTGCCTCCCTGCAGGTCCAAGCCCAGGGTCAGGCCCAGGGGACCACCGCCGGCAGCAGTGCTGAACGGGAGCTCATCCAGGGCGAGAGCTACTACGGACAGGATGATCAAAACGGAAACCAGGACGAAAACCTGGAGACCCCTTCTACGCATCTTGGCACCCCGAAGGGATTTCCCCTGCCTCACCCTCTGGGCTATCCGATGCCAGGCTTTGGGCCAACACTAGAGCGCCGTCGGCGTCACTGACCGCGCCCGATGCTTGGGCGCCGCGCACCTCTTCCAGAATCCTTCCCACCAGAGGTCCGGGCGGGAGTCCCAGGGCTCGCATCACATCGTGCCCCGTTATCAGCCTCGGCATGTTTTCGGGAGCCTGCTCTTGAGTACCCACGTTCAAGATATGCTCGGTAATGTCGATATGCTCTTTCCAGCCGTCCATGGTGATCGTCGGTCCCCTGGCGGCCAGGTGGTCGGCCAAGCTCAGGTACAGGGTGTCGATGGCCGTATCCCCAACATCACGGAAGAACTTATAGATGGCCCTGCGGGTGGGCATGTCACCACCCTGGCACATCTGGGTCGGGCGCAGGTGGTTTTCCACCAGGGCAGCTAAAATATCTGCGCCGCGATTGGAGACCCTAAGGCGGCGCGAGATATCCCTGGACACTTCAGCACCCAGGGTGTGGTGCCCAAGGAACCGGGTCTTCCCCTTTGGGTCTATCATCTTGGTCTGGGGTTTGGCCACATCGTGAAGCAGGGCGCCCATTTTCAACATGGTCGCCCTGGTGTGACCGTCGCTAACCTCTTCGGCAAAATGGTCGTCTATCTCCGGACTCCAGGGTACCAGGCCAGCCAGCATATCCGCCTCGGAGTTTCGGGTTCCCGGGCTCAGGACTCTTTCGACCGCACCCACCGCCTCGATGGAGTGGTCGAAGACATCCCAGTAGTGCTCCCTGGGTTGGGACACGCCCTTGGCCGCCTGCAACTCAGGGATTATAGCGCAAAGCAGACCCAGTCCGTCCATCTTGCGCAGGTGCTCTTTGGCCTTTTCCGATGCAAGGATGGCCAGCAGCTCGTTCCGAATTCGCTCTCCGGCCAGGTTGGACACAAGGTGGGAGTCGGAGCGCATAAATGCAGAAGTCTCCGGGTCTATATGGAAATCGAGCTGGGCCGAAAGCCTCACCGCCCGGAGAAGGCGGACCGGATCATCACGAAATGCATGGGGCCCTATAGCTCGGATGACCCTGTTGCCCAGGTCTGCCGTGCCTCCCAAGGGGTCAATTATGTGGTCAGGCCAATCGGACCTGTCCCAGTACTCCGAGGAAAGGGCAATGGCATCGATAGTAAAGTCCCGCCTGCGCAGGTCATCGTGAAGGGAGCCTTGGATGCCTGAAAGGTCCACGCTCCAGCGCCCGTAGGCCGGGTCATCTACTACGACCCTGGCAACGTGGTGTTCGTGGCTTAGCGGCACAAAGGCTCCCCCAAGATGCCTGGCCAACTCCCCTGCAAAGGGCATAGGATCGTCGGTCTGAATGGCTACGTCGATGTCCCAGGTCTGCCTGCCGAGAAGGGCATCACGGAGAAGTCCCCCGACAAGGTAAGCGGGCAGGGAGCAGCTTTCGAAGATGCTTCTTAGGTCGCCAAGAATCCTTGGCATGTGGAGATTATGGTTCTGCAATGGCGGTTCGGCGAAGGTACTGAAGGTATCCGGGACTATGCGGTGGAGCGGGATTCTCCGAAGGCTCATCCTCGTCGGGCTCCTCTTCGTGGGGGTCCAGCTTCCAAATCTGGTCCTTTTCAATAAGGTGGTCAACGTACAGGGTGCCGTTCAGGTGGTCCAGCTCATGTTCCAGTGCTTGGGCAAGCAGGCCCTCAGCCTTGATGCGCACCAGCTTGCCATTTCGGTCCAGGCCCTTTGCCCGGACCTTCTCCGAGCGGGTGACCATTCCCCGGTAGCCGGGAATGCTCAGGCAGCCCTCGGAAATTTCCCGTGTTCCTTCCCGGCGTGTGATTTCCGGGTTGATGAGCACACGGGGTTCCTCGTCTTCGGGAAGCTGGATCACGAACACCCTCTGCAGCACCCCAACCTGGTTGGCAGCTATGCCAACCCCATCTTCAGCGTACATGGTCTCTACCATATCATCGATAAGCCTCTGGAGGGACGGGGCGATGTTGCTTATCCGCTTTGCACGTGTTCGCAGTATGGGGTCCGGCACAATCCTCATGGGAAGGCGGGCCATGCATGCACCTCGCAGGCAGCTGTGGACCCTGGATGCCCGTCCGGCGTCAGGCAGGGCCTGGACCCGATTATAGCCGTACCTATAGAAAGGTGTAAAGCTGAAGGCCCTTCTCCCTTGCGAAAGGACGGGTGTCCCTTTCGCAAGCCCGGCCCTCTGTTATGCCACGCCTTTCGTCATTGCGGCGTATGCCGCAATCCAGGAGGTTCCGTTTGCTCTTAGCGTATGGACTACCTGGACATAGTCACACCCTACGCTAAAAGCAAACGGAACGCGCGTGTCTAACGGATGGGTTACGCTACCTACATATCGAACAACGGGCCAACTGTTCAGTCCCAGATGTGCCACTTCTCTCGACTCTGTGGGGATTGCACGTGGTTCGCAAAAGGGACATACTCTCAAAGTTGGGAGACCTTATCAACTTGGCACACCTTGACCTGAGTCAAAACCAGTTGAGCGGGAAGATACCAGCGTGGGTGCTAGACGTTTACCTTAGGGGGAAGACCTGGTGCTCCACACCAACTATTTCGAGTTGGTAGTGAGTTCCTTAGAGACTTGGGGCGATTACAGCCTGCCGGATTGCTGAGGCCTCACAGGCCCCCGGATCTTGAAGAATAGGTCCCAGGCACAGAGTAACCAGCAGGAAGGAGGTTAAACAATGGCGACGAAAGAACTGCGCCAACGCGTTGATGTCCAGTGGGGGCAGCATACGCTCTCGTGGGGTCAGGAAAACCATGACCGCGAGCGCAAGCTGATTTACGAATACCTGGACCAGAATGAAAACATCATGGGGCTGGTGGGCTGTACCTGGGGGCCCGCGGCGGCATTCGGCGAGGGCGCGGGACTCATGATGCGTCAGCAAAGGCTCAAGGGCGCCGCAGTCGTCACCGACCTCAGCATCCACCTCGTTGCCCACAAGGGCCTCAACAAACTGGTGACCCAGATGCCATTGCCCAGCATCACGGCAGTGGAACACGCTGGCGGAGTGGTAACCGTGGCCGGCGCCGGTATCCATAATTGGGCTGGGATGGGGCAGGACGACCCCTTCCAAATCCGGGATATTCACGGCGCCCTGGGTGCCCGCTTCGCCGAACTGGTGCAGCAACTTCAAACCGCGCCTCGCTCAACCGTCCCTCCCTCCTCCGCCCATCAAATCTCTGCAATAAGCAAGATCGAACGCATTGATGCCCAGTGGCAGGAGCGTTCCGCAATGGCCAGCCGAACGAATCCCGGATTTCTCGCTCGTCTTCTGAGCAACGCGACGGGCGCCAATCTCAACAAGTACGAAGGCGAACGCAAGAAGCTGCACGAGATGCTTGATGACGACGAGAACATTGAGTACTGGCTGGGAGGCCGCTGGGGGTTGCCCAATGATTTCGAGTTCTCGCCCGTAGGTGGGGTTGGGAGCAACAGGACGGGCCACGAGGGTATAGCAGTCGCTACAGACCGCCGTGTCCTCCTGTTGCGAAGTGGAGTGCTCGGCTCTGGGGAAATAGAACTGCCCTACGACCGTATCGATGACGTTGGATACAACGATGGGATGATGACCTCCGGCGTCGAGTTCCAGGGCAGTACAATCGAACCCTACAGTTTCTACCTTGACCACAACAACAAAGCTGGCGTCAAAGGCCAAGCCCGGCGCCTTGTAGATTGCGTACGGCAACATCTTGGCTCGCCTCCCACCGCGGACGCGGATTAGACCTCCCACCCAGCCGGTTACTACTTAGGCTCCCCAGCAAAGCGAGCCCCGATAGGATGGAAGAGGGCAAATGGGCTTGGATCGCCTCTCCTGGTGCTGCTGCCGGCAGTTTCAACCCGTCCACCAGACTTGATAAAATCAAGAACCTTCACCTTGAGGTTCAAGGTGGCGGCTTGATTGGTGCCCGGCGGGGGCCGGGTCAATCTCACAATTCAATACCAGCTATCTGAGGACGAGGGCCTGGGAATCGGACGGACATACTGTTACGCTGAGTTATGTGAAGAGAAGAGGTGAAATGTTGAGGCTGCTATTGATTGGTG
>JAGWBF010000115.1 GCA_021296025.1 Dehalococcoidia bacterium
ATGCTGCCTCTCTCTTTCTCGAGTACGAAAGCACGGGTCATGGCCAGAACTCCAGCAAAGGAGAAGGCGACCCAGAGCACACCAGGCACCAAATCATCACGGACCGAATCGGGAACGGAGCCAAGGGCAAAGCTGAAGACCACGCCGACCAGTAGGGCAAACACCAGCACCGACGCGACGCCTTCCCGGGTCCTGATCTCAAGGATAAGGTCTTTCCAGGCGATGTTGACCACGGGCCCCACAAAGGTCATCCCTGCACATTCCCAGTGGGATCACGACGGGTTCCCCCGGTACCCCTTTCCATCCCGCGCCCTTCATCGGACAGGTCTAGCTGGCCACCGGAAAGGACCGCTACCCTGTCCCCCCAAAGCCTCCCTATCTCCACGTTATGGGTGGTCATGACCGCGCTGCGTCCCAGACCCTTCAAGTTCGACAGCACACCCTGCAGCATACCCAGGGCTTCCTGGTCCAGACCAGCTTCCGGCTCGTCCAACAGCAGCACCAAGGGTTCGTGCAGCAAGGCCCGGGCAATGGACAGCCTCTTTTGCATCCCGTTAGATAAGGTGCGCACCCTGTGATTGCGCCGGTCAAGGAGGCCCACCAGAGACAAGCCTTGCTCAACCCTGGTCGAAATATCCTTCAGACCGTAAAGGCGCACGTAATAGGAGCGGTTCTCCGCACAGGAGAGGTCTTCGTAGAGGAAGTCGAGGTGAGCAGCCACAGCTATGGACCGGCGTACCGGGTCGGGTCGGGTCTGACGTACAGCTCGCCAGAATCGGGCTTAGCCTGGGTGGAAATGAGCTTCAACAGCGTGCTCTTGCCGACTCCATTGTCGCCAAACACCACGAGCACCTGTCCCCACTCCACCTCCAATTCCAGGTCCCATAGCACGGGCCAATCACCGTAGCTCTTTCGGAGACCTTTGATGACAATGGCCCGATCACCTTCCTGGCCCACAACAACCCAATCATACTGGCATTGTGAAAGAATTCGCAAGTGTCCCAGGCTCCCCCAGCCGCCCATTGTCCCGGTGCCCTGACTCGAATAGCCGACTTTCATCCGACTAAGGGCGCACCAACGAAAATGCCGCGCGGGGGTCCCCAGATCAATGCAGATCCCCCAGTGGGCAGGCACCGCTGACCGTTGTTATAATCCCCGGGTGTACCCCAAAGCCCGAAGGGAGGAGTTGGATGCTCTACAAGAAACCGGACAAGCTCAAGGAAGCCCCAGACGTGGGAGACCGGGTCCCGCCAGGCCAGTTCGTGACCGGCAAGTTTCCCGTCTTGAGCTACGGCCCCACTCCCGCAATAGAGCTGGACAAATGGACAATCCAGTTCTTGGGCTTGGTGGAGAAGCAGGTGGAGTTGGACTGGAAGGGGTTTTCAGAGCTCCCCTGGACTTCGGTGGTGGCGGACTTTCACTGCGTGACCCAATGGAGCGCCCTGGACAATACGTGGGAAGGGGTGCTATTCCGCGACATCATGGACATGGTTGCACCGACCAAGGAGGCTGAATACATAGTCGCCCACTGCTACGGCGGATACACCACAAATCTTCCCCTTGCCGTGATTGCCGAGGAGGGCATCCTGGCCCACAAACATAACGGGAAGGAGCTGGGCAGGGACCATGGTTGGCCCCTCAGGCTAGTGGTACCGAGCAGGTATGCTTGGAAGAGCGCAAAGTGGGTTTGCGCTATAGAGTTTACCGCCGAGGACCAGCCGGGGTTCTGGGAGCAGCGAGGCTACAACAACAATGCCGATCCTTGGAAGGAGGAGAGGTTTTGGCCCTCCCTTACGTGAGTGGCCTCTGCCCCTCCCCCATTCTAGACGGCATCCATTTCTTTCTGAGGGGTGTTCTGAAAGGGAGGAGGGAGCCTGACAGGTTCCGCCTCTTCAGAGCGTCCGCACTGTACGCACTTGGCATACTCACCATATACATCCCGCTCCATAACGACGTCACCTTTGCACTTTCGACAAGCCTTTAAGAATATGATCTCCATCTTACCGGTTCCCTCTATTTGATCCATGCCCTTTCTTATGTCACGTTATACCACTTGACACAGCGTATGTCAAGTCTTACAATACAGCGAAGCTAAGATGCAGGACCGAACCCAGCATAACAAGAAGCCAAGGGTCAGGGAGCAGATTCCCTCCGAAACCTTCTTCTTCCCCATCCAATTCAGGTCGGAAGATTCCAGCTTGGCCCGGCAGGAAGAGGAAGACCTGAAGCCCCAATCGAAGACCTCAGCCAGGCGACCCCGGGAAATCCAGGGTGTGTACATCATCAGCGTGGCCGCCCGCATTCTCGAGATGCACCCGCAGACCCTGCGAAAATACGAGAGGCTGGGGCTGATAAACCCTTCGAGGACCATGGGAATGCTTCGCCTGTACTCCCAGGAGGATATAGAGAAGCTGAAGCTGATCCGCCACCTTGAGGAGAACCTGGGGCTGAACCTGGCAGGTGTCGAGTTCACCCTGGAACTGTTGACCAGCCTTTTGGAGATGCTACAGAGACTGGCCAGGATGAAAGAGGCCCAGCCCTTTGTCGGCATCGTTGAGCAGGAGATGGCGGACCTGTTCCGGCGACTGAACCTTCCCCTGCAAGAAGACCCTTCCTGAGGAAAGGACCGGAATGACAGAAGAGGACACTACTTCTGGGAACATAGAGGGCCAGGGAGAAACCTCGGCCCCTCCTTCAGAAGACGGATTTCACTGGGATGCACCAACAGCACAGGCGCCCGACGAGCTGCTGGATGTCCTGCGCCGGGTACAGGCAGATTTCGCCAACTACAAGCGCCGCGCCGACGAAGAGCGGCAGGAGCTTCAACGCCATGCCAACTCGAGATTGATCCTGAAACTGCTTCCTGTCTTCGATGAGTTCGTGCTGGCTATTCAACATGCTTCCAAGGACGGTCCTGAACCATCCTGGTTGGAGGGAATAGCCCTGATTCAACGGAAGTTGAACGCCCTCCTGGAATCGGAAAAGGTGGTCAAGATCGAAGCCCTGGGCAGAGAGTTCGACCCTTTCGAACATGAAGCCATGGCTTATCAGGAGAGCCCCGACCACCCGGAGGGATGCGTGATATCCGTAGTCAGGGAAGGATATCGCCTGGACGAGCGGGTGCTGCGCCCTGCCCTTGTGGTCCTAGCCAAAAGACCCGAACGAGATACTAGAAGCTCAGATACTGTATCTGAGAAGGAGTTTGAAGATGCCTAAAGTGATCGGCATAGACCTGGGTACCACAAACTCGGTTACGGCGGTAATCGAAGCCAACGAACCTGTGGTCTTGGAAAACGCCGAAGGAGGA
>JAGWBF010000116.1 GCA_021296025.1 Dehalococcoidia bacterium
GAGTCCTGGCCGATGCGGGAAGAAGAGATATCGCCGATCCCGCAGCCCACATCTCTCGTAATGTCGGCTTCGAGGTGCCCTTTACCCTGGCGACCCTGATTAACCACTACGTGTGGGTTAACATAACCATGCCCCTTCAAAAAAGGAACTCTTCCAACCTTACCAAGGACGAGCAGGTGAAATGAAATACTCCGACCGACTAGGCAAGCTGGCCCCCTACCGCTTTGTGGAGATATCACGGATCATAGCCGAGAAGCGGGCCGCGGGAGAGGATGTGGTCACATTCGGCATTGGAGACCCGGACATTCCCACCCCGAGCCACATCATAGACCGGCTGATTACAGCATCCTGGGATCTGCCCAACCACCGGTATCCTGAGAGCGACGGGCTTCCGGCAATGCGCAAAGCCATCGCCACATGGTATGAGAGGCGTTTCGGCGTGGAGTTGGACCCGGATAAAGAGGTGCTCCCTCTCATTGGCGCCAAGGAGGGCATCGGCCACGCGGCCTTCTGCTACCTGGACCCGGGGGACATTGCCCTCGTTCCCGATCCGGCCTATCCGGTTTATGGCGTGGGCACCATGTTCGCCGGCGCCGAAAGCTACAAGATGCCACTGACAGAAGAGAACGGCTGGCTCCCCGACCTCGACGCCATCCCCGCCGAAGTTGCTGACCGGGCCAAGGTCATGTGGCTGAACTATCCGAACAACCCCACCGGGGCTGTGGCTGGCCGGGACTACTTCGAGAAGGTCATCGACTTTGCCCGCCGGCACGACATCGGGGTACTCCACGACGCCGCCTACAGCGAGGTGGTCTTCGACAGGTACCGGACCGTGAGTTTCCTGGAGCTGCCCAACGCCAGGGAGTTGGGCATAGAGTTCCACTCCCTTTCCAAGTGTTTCAACATGACGGGTTGGCGCGTGGGAATGGCCGTCGGGAACGCCGACATGATCAAGGCCCTGTTCCAGATCAAGGCCAACCTGGACTCGGGGATTCCCCAAGCCATCCAGGAGATGGCGATGGAAGCGCTGCTGGAGCCCCAGAACCCCATCCAAGAGAACAACGACTTATATCAGCGTCGCCGGCATAAAGAGATCGAGCTACTGAAACGAATTGGCTTGAGGGTCATTCCTCCCCAGGCATCGCTGTACGTATGGGCCAGGGTGCCCGATGGGTTCACCTCGGCAGAGTTCGCCCAGAGGCTGCTGGAAGAAACAGCCATCGTGGTAACCCCAGGGTCCAGCTACGGACAATACGGCGAAGGGTACATCCGCCTTTCATTGACCACTCCGGACGAGCAGGTTGATAAGGGCGTGGAGCGGTTGGCTTCTTGGAAAATGCCGGCCCCATCTCGCAGCTAGGAGACATAACATACCCAAAGGAAGCATCGTAACCGGGCCGGAAGCCGAAAGGGCCCTTCTGATTTCCATGGAGCTTAAAGGTCGCAACAGCCTCTGGTCCATGGACGATTCCCTTGCTGAGCTGTCGATGCTGGCGGAGACCGCCGGAGCCCAGGTCATCTCCAGGGTAGGCCAGTACCTGGACAGGCCAACCTCCTACTACGTTGGTCCAGGCAAGCTGGAGGAGATCAAATCCCTTCTCGAGAAGAAAGACTGCAGCATCGCCATCTTTGACGATGAGCTGACCCCCAACCAGCAGAAGAACCTGGAGGGTGCCCTACAGGTCAAGGTCATAGACCGGACGGCTCTCATACTTGACATTTTTTCCCGCCATGCCAAGACCCGGGAAGGCCAGATGCAGGTGGAGCTCGCCCAGCACCAGTTCCTGCTCCCAAGACTGGTAGGCCAATGGTCCCACTTGGAACGTTTGGGGGGAGGAATCGGCACCAGGGGACCCGGAGAGACCCAGCTGGAGACGGACCGGCGCCTGATCCCCCAGCGCATCAAGCGCCTGGAGACCCAGCTCCAGGAGGTGAAGAGGCGCCGGGAGTCCTACATGGGGCGGCGCAAGCAGGCAAGGCTGCCGGTGGTCGCCCTGGTGGGTTACACCAACGCCGGCAAGAGCACCCTGCTGAACAGCCTCAGCGACGCCGGCGTCGTGGCCCAGGACCAGCTCTTCTCCACCCTTGATCCAGTGACCAGGCGGGTGTGGCTCAGCGGCGGTCACCAGGTGCTCATCACCGACACCGTGGGTTTCATCCACAAGCTTCCCCCTACAGTCGTCGCAGCCTTCAGAGCAACCCTGGAGGAGCTCCAGGAGGCCGACCTTCTCGTGCATGTAGTCAACATCACCCACCCCAGGGCGCCCGAGCAGACCGAGATCGTGGAGAACACCCTGGCCGAACTGGGGCTCGACTGCAAGCCCACCATCCTCGCCATCAACAAGATCGACCTGCTCGACTCTGCCCCCGGCGAAGACGACATCTCCATGTTCCCCGTCCCCGAGGGCCGACCCAGTGCCCTGGTCTCGGCGGCCCGGGGTTGGAACCTCGTCGTTCTCCTGGACATAATCCAGGACCAGTTATCCGGCCAGCGTCTATTGAGGCCCTGGGCGTCTACGCTCCACCAGATCTCCTGACCTCGACCCGATGCTCCCCGCCAACGCCCAACCCGGTTCACACATCGACCCGCTTTAGCCCCGGCCGTCAAAACAAGCCCTTGGCATCCT
>JAGWBF010000037.1 GCA_021296025.1 Dehalococcoidia bacterium
GGCCGCCTTGATAATTGTGTTCCTGGTCTGGGCAAGCAAATCAGAATCGGACGACAGCGCCCGAGACACCATCGAAGCAGGTGATGCCGGCTCGAAAGGCTATGGCGCGTCTTACTTGAAGGCTCCCGGGCCTGGGATGGAGAGCCAAGTCCGGACCGATCCTCGGTCGAGCAAGACTATGGAGGCATACCAATGAAACCAACGACAATGGCAGCGCTGCTTCCCATACTGGCAGCGATTTTCATCGTAGTCTGGGGCGGTGCCTTGGGCGTCGTATTCACCCTCCTGTCCAAGACCACGCTGCATGAGTGGGGCCCCGTAATCCTGGGCATGGCCCTGGTGGTCGGGATACCCGCCGCTGCAGGGCTCCTGGCCAAGGACCACGGTTAAGTCAGGACCGCAGAGCTTTCCCCAACTCGGCGATGCTTCTGAGGCTTACGCTACTTACGGCCGTTCTCATCCTTGCGGCGGCGGCATGTGGTCAAGACCCCTCTTTCCGCGGAAACACCCTGAACGTGGAAGAGGCTCCTGACTTCAGCCTTAGGGACCAGCACAACAGGGATGTCGGCCTGTCAGACTTCCAGGGCAAGGTTGTGGCACTGACCTTCCTGTACACCTACTGTCCTGAGATCTGTCCCGGGATCACAGAGACCTTGAGGAAGACCGCCGACCTTTTGGACGATGAGGCTGCTGAACAGGTCCAATTGCTGGCTGTCAGCGTCGATCCCGAGCGGGACACGGTAGAAGCAGCCTTCAACTACAGCAGGGATACCGGCCTACACGACCGGTGGCGGTTCCTGGTAGGCACCCGGGAGGAGCTGGAGCCGGTGTGGAAGGCCTACTGGCTGGACCCCTCTGTTGACACCTCGGTGGGATACCAGATCGTACATCTGCACGACGACGGGGATCTTCATTTGCACGACGTAGATGATGGGAGCGGCGCCAGCACAGGAGACATCAAGGTAGTGCGGGAAGGTCCGTTAATCTCCCACTCGGCCCCGGTGTTCCTGGTCGATAGGGAAGGGAACCGGCGGGTGCTGCTGAACGATCTTGCCCTGGACCCAGCGCCCCTGGTCCACGACCTGCGCATCCTCCTGGACGAATAGGCCGTTGTCGAGAGACGCGCTGTCTAAGCCGTCTGGTTAGCCTGGGCTATTGCCACCAGCTTGTCGAAAGCTGGTCGGTCATTCACTGCCATCTCCGCCAGCATCTTGCGGTCGATCTCAACATTTGCCACACGCAGACCGTGCATGAGCCGGCTATAGGTCAGCCCAGACTGGCGGGCGGCCGCCCCTATGCGAATAATCCACAGCCGGCGGAAGTCGCCCTTGCGCTCCCTCCTGTGCCTGTAGGCGTGGCTCCAAGCATGGATAAGAGCTTCCTTGGCCCACTTGTAGTTCCGGTGAGAGGACCCCCGGAACCCTCTGGCTGCCAGTAATACTTTCTTGTGCCGGCGGTGTCTGGTTACACCGCTCCTTGCCCTTGTCATCCTTTGATTACCTGTCTATCTGAGTTTGATTAACCGTAGGGGACCAGCTTCGTCAGCCTCTTGACGTCGGAAGCATCCACCAGCCGCTTGCCCTCGTACTGACGACGGACTTTCTTGGGCTTCTTGCGGCGCAGGTGGCTGCTCATTCTCTTACGGCGCATGAGCTTGCCCGTCCCGGTGATGTGGATACGGGCTTTAGCTCCCTTGTGGGTCTTTAGCTTGGGCATCCGCTACTCCCGCCAACTCTGTCTTAACTTTCCGGGGGCCAGGCACCAGGATTATGGACATCGCCCGGCCTTCCATTCCCGGCGGTTTCTCCAGCCTGGCATCATCCTGGAGCTCATCGGCCACCTTCTTCAGGAGGGTCATGCCCAACTGGGTGTGGGACTGCTCTCTGCCCCGGAAAACAACGGCTACCTTAACCTTGGAGCCATCCAGGATCAACTCTTTGACCTTGCGCACCTTGGAGGAAAAGTCGTGGGTGCCGATATTCGGTCGGAAGCGCACCTCTCGCAAGGCAGTGTTCTTCTGAGACTTCTTGGCTTCCCGTTCTTTCTTGGAGTACAGGTACCTGAGCTTGCCGTAGTCCAGAAGGCGGCACACCGGCGGGCTGCCGTTGGGGGCCACCTCGACCAGGTCCACCCCCCGCTCCCTGGCAGCTTCCAGGGCTTGGGCAAGGGGCAGCACCCCTAGCTGCTCCCCGTCTTCTGCGATGACGAGCACCTCGGAGGCTCGAATACGTTGGTTTACTCTGTATTCCTTAGTAGGGATGCCCGGCTACCTCCAAGGGTTTATGCATAGCTGATCCGTATTATAGCTTGCGGAAGAATATAGCATAGGCACATATGCAAGTCAAACGTAGGTAGGGGGCCTATGCCTTGCGGATGATCTCGTCGTTCATCCGTTCGATGAGGGTATCGATGCCAACAGGGCCCAGGTTCTCACCGGTGCGAAGGCGCACCGAAGCGGTGTCACTGCCCATTTCCGAATCGCCGACCACCAGCATGTATGGCACCTTCTCTATCTGGTTCATCCGTTCGTTGCGGGAGTCCACCTCGCCCCGTATGTGGCTGCCCCTCAGCCGGGCTTTCACCTTGCTGGCGTACTCCAGGTGCCGGTCGGCGATGGGTATCACCTGGGCTTGGACGGGAGAGAGCCAGAGGGGGAAGGCTCCGCCGTAGTGCTCAAGGAGCACACCAACGAAGCGCTCCACCGAGCCCATGATAGCCCGGTGCACCATGTAGGGCCGGTGCTGACCGCCATCCGCTCCCTGGAAGGCCAGGTCGAATCGATCGGGCAGGTTAAAATCGAACTGGACTGTGGTGCACTGCCACTCACGGCCCAGGGCATCCTTGATCTTTATGTCAATCTTCGGGCCGTAGAAGGCGCCGCCGCCCTCGTCGATGCCGTACTGCAGGCTGCGCCTGGCCAGAGCCCTGGCCAGGGAGTCGGTGGCGTGCTGCCACATCTCCTCATTCCCAACGTGCTTCTCTGGCTTGGTGGAAAGGGAGATGCTGTAGTCGGAAAACCCGAAGGTGCTCAGCAGCTCAAATGTCATATCCAGCACGCCGAGCACCTCGTCCTCGACCTGCTCCGGGAGACAGAATATATGGGCATCATCCTGGGTGAACCCCCGCACACGCATCAGCCCGTGAAGAACACCGCTTCGTTCGTAACGATAGACGGTGCCCAGCTCGGCATACCTGATCGGCAGCTCCCGGTAGCTCCTGAGGGCCGACCTGTAGATCATGATGTGAAAGGGGCAGTTCATCGGCTTCAGGTAGTACTCGTTGCCGTCCACATCGTTGGGAGAGAACATGCTGTCTCGGTAGAAGTCCAGGTGGCCGCTGGTCTCCCACAACCGCGCCTTGCCTACGTGGGGGGAATAGACTACATCGTAGTTGTGTTCGTCGTGAAGTTCCTGCCAGTAGGCCTGCACGATGCTCCGGATCCTTCCCCCCTTGGGATGCCAGGTGATCAGTCCGGGGCCGATGTCCTCGTGGATTCCAAACAGGTCCAGCTGCTTTCCCAAGCGGCGATGGTCCCGCTTTTCGGCCTCCTCCAGCATGTGGAGGAACTGATCCAGGGCATCCTGGCTTTCGAAGGCCGTTCCGTAGATGCGCTGGAGCATGGGCCTCTTCTCATCGCCCCTCCAGTAGGCTCCCGCTACGTTCAACAGCTTGACCGCGGCGATCTTGCCCGTGGACTCCACGTGGGGCCCCTGGCACAGGTCAACAAACCGGCCATGGGTATAGGTGCTCAGCTCCTCATACTCGGGAATATCGTGGATGATCTCCAGCTTGAACTGCTGCTCCCGGAACATGTCGTTGGCCTGTTCCCGGCTGATGACGTCTTTCTGGAAGGGTTGGTCGTGGGCGATTGCCTCCATCATCAAGGACTGAATGCTCTCCAGGTCTTCCGGAGTGAAGGGCCGGGACACCTGGAAGTCGTAGTAGAAACCCTCGTCGGTGGAGGGGCCGATACCGATCTGCGCTTCGGGGAAGAGTTGGATGACAGCATCGGCCATCACATGGGCCGCCGAGTGGCGCATACGATGGCGCAAGGCCATCAACTCCCCATTAGGCTGGCTGCCGGTAGCTGTCATTTCCATACACAGAACCTTCCGCTGAATTCAACAATAAAATATAGCACACGCCCCAACGGCCTTGTAACAGGAACCAGGCTGCATCTTAGCTACCCTCTGCCCAGCACATGTCTCAGGGCGGTGTCGATGTCCGGGTGACGAAAGTCATAGCCGCTGTCCAGCAGCTTCCCGGGAACCGCCCGCGTGCTGCCGAGAAGGGACTCGTCGGCCATCTCGCCAAGGGCGGTCCTGAGGGCCACGCCGGGTACCTTCAGCAACGCCGGACGCCTGAGCACCTCACCCAGTGTGCGGGTAAGCTCCCCATTGGTTACTGGCTCAGGGGCCGTGATGTTGACGGGACCTTGAATCCCCTGGGTCAACATGCAGTGCTCTATGGCCCCCAGGGTGTCGTCCAGGGATATCCAGCTGACGTACTGCCGGCCGCTGCCCACCGGTCCTCCTACCCCCGCCTTGAAGGGAGGCAGCATGCTCTTGAGCATTCCTCCCAAGGGAGTCACGACTGGTCCCAACCGGAGGTGCACGACCCTGATTCCCGCCTCGGCTGCCCCTTCACACGCTCCTTCCCACTCGCGCGCCAGCTCACCCAGGAAGCCCTCTCCCGCCGGGCTGTCCTCATCCATTACCCCATCGCTTCCCGCCGAGCCGTAGATGCCCACCGCCGAGGCGCACAGAAACACCTTTGGTGGATGTTCCAGCCGGGAAAGGGTGTCCGCCAGCAGGCGGGCAGTGCCCACTCTGCTGTCCCGCATCCGCTGCTTCTTGGCCGGCGTCCACCTTCCCATGATGGTCTCACCGGACAAATGCACAAAGGCATCCAGCCCCTCCAGGTGACTTCCGTCCAGGACACCCCTCCCCGGGTCCCAGGGTATGACCGATTTATTGCTCTGAAAGTCCCTCCTTAGACCGGTGTCTCTCACCAGGCGCACCACCTGGTGGCCGGCGGTTGTCAGGTAGTGCACCAGGTTCGAGCCAATGGTGCCTGAAGCTCCGCTTACGGCCACCTTGCAGCGAGGCATGGAAGCATAATACCCGTGGGCCTTCAGGTCCTGCTCCAAAGTGTTGTTCCTGTAACGGAAGGCCGCCTTCAGCCTCCGAAGGACCAAGCGTCCTACCAGGGCACGCCCGGCCAGCCCCAGGGGCATGGCATATTCGACCCGGTTGTCCAGGAAACATGAGTCGGGGCCATCGGGTTCGGCGCGAGTGAGGTGGCTCCAATGGGCAAAGGGGCCCTTCAGTTGCACCTCTCGAAACTGGAGGCCTTCCACAAAGTCCCTGTGCTCCAGCATCCAGCGAAGGCGGAGCATCCCCAAGGGGATGAGGACGGTAGCTGCGCCCCCGGACTCGATGCTTCCCGTGCGGCTTAGTCCGCGGAAGGGCTGCCAGGGAGGATTGAGGCGCTCGAAGGCTCCGGGACGACCCAACCACCGGAACACATCCTCTGCAGGGGCATCTATCCGCGCGCGATTAACGTACTCAAGGAGTTTCATGATTGGAGAGAACACCCATCCTCAGGTAAAATGGACTCACCCTTGTGATAATAGACCCGATTTAGGATAGCCCCCGGCGACAGGGCCCGCAAGCGAAATAGGCCACCTTGTGGGTCGGGTTGGAATTGTTGTGGGGCCATAAGAGGAGCGATGGCAGATAGCACCGCCCGCATAGGCCCGGTCCAGGCCGGCCTAACCGGGGGAGCGGTAGCCGGAGTGGTGGCTGTGCTGGTAAACCTACCCCTGGTCTCACCCAGCGACTCCTTCTTCAACAGCGCCACGGTGATGGTTGGGTCTCTCACAGCGGGGCTGGCTGTGGGAACTTGGGCGCGTGTGCTTGGCGAGGGTCATGTCCGGCGGGCGCCCTTCTGGTCCGGTATCGTGTTTGCTACTGGGCTGGCCGCTATCGTTGC
This sequence comes from Dehalococcoidia bacterium, assembly GCA_021296025.1. Lineage (GTDB taxonomy): Bacteria > Chloroflexota > Dehalococcoidia > Lucifugimonadales > JAGWBF01 > JAGWBF01. The sequence continues at coordinate 5,995 of JAGWBF010000037.1, forward strand.
CGTGGCTGCCGAATCACAGTTGGAACGCTCGGTATCGTACATAGCGCCCCTGGCAGCTATCATCCTGGGCCTGTCGTCGGGCCTGTTCCTTCTCCTAGAACGCCTGAGGCACCCCTTCCCGTGGAAGGTAACCTTGGCGTTGATTGCCCTGGTCATTGGCCTTGGCATTGGGCTGGCAAGTTTCGGGGACCAGGAAAGCGGTCGGCTGGAGCTGCCTCCAAGGGCCTCCACCCAATTTGTATCCGGGTCTCACCCGTTATGATAGAATTCCGCCGGAGTTGAATAGCGTGATAAGTGCCAAGCGAGTTTCCCGGCTCTCCATCCTGGCGGCGGCCCTTGCCACAATTATGCTGCTGTGGGGTTGCGGGGGTTCAGAATCTACCGAGGTGGAACCGACCCCTACCATAGCTGATCCGCCGACCGTGCCGGCCGCAACTCTCGTCCCCACTCTGGAACCGGAGGACCTCAGCGAGGCCGAAGGGGGGTACGAAGGCGTCACCTACGTTGTATCCGAAGGAACAGAAGCCACCTTTACTGTTGAGGAGCAGCTGGCAAGGCTTCCCCTGCCAAACGATGCTGTGATGCGCACCACTGAGCTTTCGGGCGAGGTGCACCTGGACGGTAGGCCATCGGTTGTCAGTATCGACCTGCAGAGCCTGGCAAGCGACCAGCCCTTCCGGGACTCCTACGTCAGGACGCAAATGTTCGGGGAGCATCCGACAGCGACCTTCACTGTACCGGATATTGGTCCCGTCCCCGAAGGCCTGACCGCCGAAGAAGGGATTGTGACTGAGGTGTCCGGTTCCCTGGAGATACGTGGGGCCACCTTCCCTCTGGAGTTCGAAATCGAAGCCAGGGACGATGGCGACCTGCTGTTCGTCCTGGGTCGCACCACTTTCACATGGGACCAACTGAACATTCCCCGCCCAACAGCCCGCTCCGTCGTCAGCATCGAGGATGATGTGCATGTGGAGATACTCCTATACCTTTCTCCAGAAGACAGCTAGCCTGACGTTTCAGATCGCCTAGTTGCAGAAGAACTATGGTCAGCCCAAGCGCTCCCGCTGCCTTAGTCTGCGCCATAAGAATCGAGTCCCTCTAAAGCTGGAAGTGATAACGACTAGAGCGACGCTCCCGAGGAACTGGGCTAGCATCAACGCTGCCTCGGCCAGCAGGACGATATTGCTCCCACGACGCCACCGGTATGACATGAATCGGTCGCGATAAATGGCCCGCACTTTCGCCGATGCCCTAGTCTGTTGTGTCTCATCTCTGAATAGAGGCTGTGGAATAGGGGATGGCGGAACGCTGCCGTTGGGCGGTAGCAGCCTCCAGTAGCGGGTTCGAAACTCCTCGTCCGACTGAATTCCCTTTCTCATGTTGCAAGGGGTGCATAGCAACTGGAGGTTCTCAATTTCGTCGCCACCTCCCCTGGAAACCGGATACTTGTGGTCTATCTCCAAGTAGCGCATGCGTCGGGTGTACCCACAATAGAAGCACTTGCCCTTCTGTGACATGAAGAGCTGGTTCTTAATGCGCCAGGGGATGACGGGCCTACCAGAGCCTTCATGGTACCCTTCGTATTCTTCTTCCCGTGACATCCTGCTTCTCAAACATTTGTATGGCTAGGGGGATTTTCTACGCGCTTCGCCTTTAGACGGTCCATTTTGTTCTGGGCTGATTATAGAGCCAACAGCTTGGCTCCCTCTAGCCATCCTCATCGGTCAAACTCAAGAGCGTTTGATTCCTTTGGGCTGGCCATGCTACCATCCCCAAGAAGCGTCGATGTCGATATCCCCACGCGAACTGCCAAGAGACAGGAGCCCAATATGCAGCTCCCCATCGTATATACGCTCATAAACTGAGGGGCCAGCGACAAGCTGCGCCAGTCGTGGACTGGCCAGGGAATAGCCTTCGAGGAGAGCAGGGTCGCCCAGAAGCAGGAATGGCTGGATGAGCTGCTCAACTACTCGGATGCATCCCCAACCGTGATTTACCCCGACGGCCGGGTAGAGATCGGCTTCGAGGGTCATGTCGGGTGAGCGCTGGCCTAGCTCGGGGTAGCCGACCCCAGGACAAGACCAACCCCCAAGCCCCACCACAGAAGGAGGAAGCATGACCAGTGAGACCAGCGTAGTAACCCCCGAAAGGTTCGCCCAAGGTTTCAGCTATCCCGACTACATCGCCCAGATCAACGTCAACAAGAACTGGTTTGAGAAGCTATACGATTCCTTCCAGGTGGAACCCGATGACGCCGAGTTCTTCCAGAAGGCAGTCAGCCTTCCCAACGGCCCGGCAAAGATGATGGTTATCGGCGAAGACTGGTGTCCCGACGTTTACCGGGGGATGCCCGTCATGGCCCGTATAGCCGAGGCTGGGGGGATGGAGATGCGGGTGTTCCCACGGGACGCCAACATGGACATCATGAACGAGTTTCTCAAGGAAGGGAAATGGGCTTCTATCCCGGCGGTGGTGTTCTACTCAGCTTCCCAAGAATACCTTTGCCACTGGATAGAGCGGCCTGCACTGGCCGAGCGGGAGATGGAGTCCATATCCGCCCAGGTAAAGAGCGAGATGCCCAACGCTTCGGACCAGGAATTGCGGGCTGCGACGAGGCCCCGTAACCAGGAGCGTTTCCCAGCGTGGCAGCAGGAGTCGGTCAAGGAGATACGCGAGGTGCTGGCCAAGTCACTAGACATCTAGGGCTGAATCACGGGGCCGGTGACCCTGCCTCAGGATGGCCCCCCACCATAGCCCTCCCTCGCTGAGATACTACCACCTTCCCAGATGGACAGGTGGTATGGGGCCTCCTGCATGGTGTCGGGTGACAGGGCAGCCACGATCACGTACACCCTTTCCAGGCCCCGGGTGGGTGAGACCACAACCTGCCCCTCATTGTGAGCATTCAGCCTCAGCTCACGCACAGCGTTGGCGCTCCCCACCTCTACGATCTGCACGATGTACTCCTGCGGTGCTCGGTTGTCTATCCGGCGGAACCCCCGGGGGACCCACGATCCGTCGAAGCTGGCATCGGGCATCACACCTATTTCCGGTACGGCGATGTGGTCCACACAGATGCCCGTCTCGTGCAGGGCATCGTCGGTGACGTAGTGGAATCGGGCCATCACCTCTAGGCCTGCGTACTCTGCCAAGCTGGCCTCGAACACCTCCCATCCCTCGCTCTTGCCCGTGTAACCCGGTCCGAAGCTTATGCCCAAGGGGTCCATGCCAGAGGTGCCCTCGGCTTCCAGGATGTCCCATGTGGAGCCCCTATCCACCGACACTTCCACGTAAGCATAGTCCCAGCCTTCCTCTATGTCGTACCACAAGCGGTAGCTGAGAGTAGCGTCATCCACCTGGGTCAGGTCCAGGTTCCTGGTGAGAGTGGTGCTGATGGAATCTCCCCGGTTGCCCCACCAGCAGTGGCCTTCAACCAGGTCTAGCGGGATGACCGGGGTGTGGGACTGACCCTGGAACTGGATGATCAGCCCTTCATCCACATCCTTGATGGAGTAATACCTGGCAGAGTATTGGGGAATCGACGATCCGGCGCCTTCGTTGGAACCCAATTCTTCAATATTTCGGACCCTTAGTTCAGCATTAGGGTAGCTGTATGGTCCGTCGCCCGGTTCATCCAGCAGGTTCGCGACCGTCCAGTCCTTGAACACATCCTTGAACGTGCGCCCCGCTCCCACCTCATCCAAATAAGAATCGACCCCTGCGACTCCATCAAGAGAATTCTGAACCAGCCGGAGGGGGGAGCCGAATCGCTCGTACAGGTAGCGAAAGAACAGGTAATCGCCTCCATAGTGGGCTGGCCCAGGAGAGGAGGGCCAGTTGACCAGGGAAGTGGTCGGATTCGCCAGGAAAGCATGCGCACTGACGGGTTCGTAACCGGTCTTATGGGCCGCCAGCTCCGAAAGGCCTTCTCCAACCCAGGCCTCCTCGCTGGGGTCTGCGTTCCAGTGGACAAGGTGCTGAAGCTCGTGGGTCAGGACCGAAAGGTACCTGGATGTCCCAACGAACCTCTCGTCGGCGACCAGATATATCATCTCTCTTTCGTTGCTGAACCGAAAGGCTGAAGCCGGATGCTCATCCATGGAGCTGAAGTATCCCGTCAGTCCCGACAACCTGACGTGCAGAATGGTGATCCGGGGGTCTCCATCTATTCCGGGAGACCATTCAGTACCGAAATTGGACGTCACCTGGAGATAGATTTCCTCTTCGAAGGCTATCGCGGCGTCGACCAAATCTTCATCCGAGACCCCGACACCATTTTCCAGATACCAGTAGGCATGAGTGCTGACGACCCTGAGGGTTGCCTGGACAGAGTGAATCCGCAGGTTCGGCAGGTCCAGGGCGAAGAACTCTTCCGTATCTCCCGTGGTCTTGGGTCCAAAGGTCCTTGAAGCCACGTGGGGAATGGGCTCCTGCTGCTTGAGGATCAGAGAGCGGGCCAGCTCCATCAGGTCTCGGTCGGGCGGGTCCGAAGATTCAGCAGCCTCATCCGAGTCTGGAGCCCCGGCAGGTAGGGAAACGGTTGGCTGCCCTGTGCTGTCCGGGGCAGGCCTGGTGGAAGTTGGATGGTCGGTGGGCAGGCCTCCTGCGTCCCCAACTCCGGACATCTCAACCGTAGGCTCAATAACCGGCGTGGGTGTCCTGGTGCGAGGGTCGCCCGTAGGTATTGTTTCAACGGCAGCTGGGCTTAGGGAAGGCGTCACCAGGGTTGCATCGGGGCCATTTTCTGCATCGGAGTTGCAGGCAAGGAGGGCAGACAAGATAGCCCCCAAGACGATAAGGCAGGCAGCTTTCCCGGCCGGGTTCCTACTGCTCATCGGCCCGGTTAAAGAGGTTCATGGTGCCTTCGATATCGTTCTCAAGCAGATACACCAGGGCATCGGCGGCCCTGGTGCTGGCAGCCTCGATCAGGGGCTTCTCATCCGCCGAGAATGCACCCAGGACATGGGCCACATCGACACCGCTCTGCAGGGGTTTCCCAATGCCGATGCGCACCCGGGGGATGTCGGTGGTGTGAACGGCTTCAATGATGGATGTCATCCCATTGTGGCCCGCATCGCTGCCGCCGCGCCTCACACGGATCCTCCCCGTCGGCAATGCCATCTCGTCATACACGACAATCAGGTCCCGGGGCCCGCCTCCGAACCGCGCAAGCAGGTACTGCACCGCATCTCCGCTGTGGTTCATGAAGGTGCGAGGCTTAGCCAGCACAACCTTGTGCTCCCCATGGTTGCCCTGGCCCAACACAGCCTTGGCCCGGCGGTCGGACATGGGTATGTCAAGCCGTTTCGACAGCAGGTCGATACACCTGAAACCAACATTATGTCTATTGCCGTCGTACTTGCGCCCCGGGTTTCCCAGCCCGACGATTATCCTCACGAGCGTACCGGTGCCCTGCATGGGGGAAGAGGCTGGGCTAACTGGCATCGTGGGGTGCTCACGCCTCGACCTCAACCCGGTCGAACTCCAGGAGGACCAGCAGCTCCTCCTCGGAGAGAATCCTGGTCCCCAGTTTTTCGGCCGCGGCCAGCTTGGAGCCAGGCTGCTCCCCCGCCACCAGGTGGGTGGTCTTCTTGGTGACGTTGGAGGATGTGCTGCCTCCCAGGGCCTTTATGCGGGCCTCCGCAGCTTGGCGTCCCATGCTGGAAAGGGTGCCAGTCAGCACAAAGCTCATGCCCGCCAGGGGCCTTTCGTGGCCTACCGACTCGTCGCTGTCTATCTCACCTTCGGGCTTCTCCAGCGCCACCCCTGCCCGTCGCAGCTTTTCCAGTACCTGGCGATTGTGGTCCACTTGGAAGTAGGCAAGAATGCTGGATGCTATCTTGGGCCCGATCCCGGGGATAGCGGTCAGCTCATGCTCCTCCGCCTCGGACAGCTCGTTGATGCTGGAGTAGTTCTCAGCCAGCAGCTCGGCCATCTCCGACCCAACATGGAGGATACCCAGGGCCAGGATGATGCGGGACAGCGGCCTCTGCTTGCTGGCCTCGATGTTGTTCATGATCTTGGTAGCCAGCTTGTCACCCATGCGCTCGAGGCCCAGGAGCTGCTCATTCTCCAGGTAGTAGACGTCGGCGGCATCTTTGACTAGACCCGATTCGATGAGAATTCCGCACCAGCGCTCTCCCAGCCCATCTATGTCCATAGCCCCCTTGCTGATGAAGTGCTTGAGTAGCTCGTAGAACTGGGCCGGGCAGGAAGCGTTGGGGCAACGGTGCATCGCCTCGGATTCTGGCTTGACCACGGGAGTCCCACACACCGGACAGGCGTCGGGCATGCGGAACACCCCTTCTTCCCCCGTGCGTCGCTCAAGCACCGGACTGACCACCTGGGGTATCACCTCCCCTGCCCTCTCCACCAACACCCAATCTCCGACCCGTATGTCCTTTCGCTGGATATCTTCTTCATTGTGAAGAGTAGCCATCTTGACCATAGCCCCACTGACGTTGACCGGCTCAAGGACGGCATAGGGATTCAAACTGCCGGTGCGCCCCACATTAATGCCTATATCCAAAAGGCGGGTTACCGCCTGCTCAGCGGGGAACTTGTAGGCGATAGCCCAGCGGGGCTCCCTGCCCACGTACCCCAGGGACTCCTGGAGCCGGAACGAGTTGACTTTCACCACCAGGCCATCCACCTGGTACGGAAGCTCGTGGCGTTTCTCCAGCCAGTAGGAGAACTGCTCCTCAACATCCTCCGGCGTCTTGCAGACAACGTTATTTGAGTTTATCCGGAAACCCAGGCCGTTGAGGTATTCCAGGCTGTCCCAATGATTGTCTGGCATACCGGAGCCTTCCACCCTCCCCAGGGAGTACACGAAGATGCTCAGGTTGCGGGAGGCGGTAACCTGGGGGTCCAGCTGCCGGACGGAGCCAGCCCCAGAGTTTCTCGGATTGGCGAAGGGGGCTTCTCCCCTGGCTATCCTATCTTCATTCATGCGTCGGAAGCTCTCGATGGGCATGTACACCTCACCACGCACCTCAAGGGAGGGCGGGAACTCCCCAATCAGCGACAGGGGAATGCTGCGAATGGTCCGAAGGTTGCTGGTCACATCCTCGCCCCGGTGCCCATCCCCCCTTGTTGCGCCCCGCACCAGGCGCCCTTCCTCATAGATGAGGGAAACCGCCAGCCCATCTATCTTAAGCTCACAGACCATGTCAAACTCGACGTCGCCCAGCAGGTTTTTCACCCTGCGGTGCCATGCCTTCAGCTCATCCAGGTCGAAGGCGTTGGCCAAGCTCAGCATGGGAAGGGCGTGCTGCACCTCTTCGAACCCCTGGGACGGTGCGGTGCCGACCCGCTGAGTGGGAGAGTCTGGGGTTACCAGCTCCGGGTGTTCCCCTTCCAGGTTGCGGAGATGTCGCAGCATGCGGTCGTACTCCGCATCGGAGATCGTGGGGGCATCAAGGGCATAGTACAGGTAGTTGTGGTAGTTCAACTCCCTGCGCAGCTCTTCGACCTGCGCCCTTATGTCATTGGTGCCCATAGAGACCGTCCCCAGGTGAAATGGTTGCCGCCCTTCGGCAGACCTCCGTCTCATGGGACATTATAGCAATTCCAAGGTACCCATCCATGACCGACTTATCCGCCGGAACGTGGCGATGAAAGGCGACTTGTCAAATGGTGGGCTTGCTACTAAGATTGGTGAACTGTGGAAGCCAGTCAAGCTAGATATCGCTTTGGCGCACTATCCAGCATAGCTGCAGAGGCTATCGGGGAGCCTGGAAAGCGCACCTTCAAGCTCACTCTGAATGCAGGGGCTGCCACTGCCATCGTATGGCTGGAAAAGGAGCAGCTTTCCCAACTGGGAACCCGCCTCCAAGAGATCATATCGACCCTCTCGGACGAGGAGAGGTCCCAGTCCGGGGATGCTCCTGAGCCTGAATGGAACGATCGAATAACCAACCTGGATTTCAAGGCCGCCAAGCTGGCCTTGGGGTACGATTCCGGTTCCGGAAATTTTCTCCTCCTTGCCCACAACATGGAAGAGGAGGATGACCGGACAGCTACCATCAGCTGTTGGATCTCCCTGACCCAGGGAGGAGAACTGGGGGAGGAAGCTCTCAGGGTCTGCGCCGCCGGGAGGCCTCAATGCCCTCTTTGCTCAAGGCCCATCGACCCTGATGGTCACATGTGCCCCAGGGCCAACGGACATGCACCCCTCCAAGACTAAACCCGCCCCGGGAGGATATGGAAGGATTGAGCTCCGTCCAGGATACCCGCAGGTTGCTGCTGGAAGGAGAGATCAGCGAGGCCAGCCTAACCCTTTGGGGATCCAACTACACCTTTCTGGTTAACGTTAACGATGGCGCCGAGGGCTGCCGGGCTGTCTATAAGCCAAGAGACGGAGAAGCCCCCCTCTGGGACTTTCCCGGCGGCACCCTGTACAAGCGCGAGTACGGCGCTTACCTCCTTAGCCAGATGCTCGGATGGGACCTGGTGCCCCTGACTGTGGTAAGAGATGGCCCTTACGGCGTAGGCTCCCTCCAGCTCTTCGTGGATCATGACCCACAGGTCCATTACTACTCCCTGCGGGACGAGCATAGCGAAGAGCTAAAAAAGATCGCCTGCTTTGACCTTGTCAGCAACAACGCCGACCGCAAGGGCATTCACTGCATCCAGGGGAACGACGGTCACATCTGGGGCATCGACCACGGCCTAACCTTTCACGCCCAGCTGAAGGTGCGGACTGTGATCTGGGACTTTGCCGGAGAGCCGATACCCCAGGAGTTCCTGAACGACCTGGAGTCCTTTGCGGTCACCCTGGAGGAGCCCGAAGGCCCGTCCAAGGAGCTGATTGAGCTGCTTCATCCCACGGAAAACGACGCTTTGAAGCAACGCATCGAGTGGCTCACGGCAGCCAGGGAGTTTCCCGGCACGACCCGTCGCCGCGCGTGATGACAGCCCTAAGCGACCCATTCACTGATTTCTGGTCATACACCGTAAGGGGAGACCAAGGGCTGAAGAGGGCCGAGGCGGCTGGCTGACGAACAAGACGCCCGGCGTGGTTCAGGTCTGGAAGCCGTGACTTGCCTGGTGCGTTTCTACGGCAGACTGGAGCCTGCGCCTGAACTCTTCCGAGTTAGTGGGCTGGATCATCAGCCTTCCAGATGTCCTGAGGCGGATGATCAGGCGGTTCCCGAAGGGAAGGGGCAAGGCATCGACCCACTCGATATGGCTAAAGAGAACGTGCCGTGTCCTGGGTTTGCCGTAGAAGATCACCATCCTGTCTTCGTAGATGGAGTAGTACTTGGGGGTGGTGAACCACGCCAAGAGGGCAAAACCCAACCCGATAAGTATCAGAATGTAGTGCTGCAGCACGACTCCCAGGATCATGGAGAGGAAGGCAACGATCAAGCGGAGATTCGCCGAGCCCGCATGCCGTTCGAACCAATGGGGTTCTCTTGTCTGAATCGATTCCAAGGCCCTAGACCTCTTCTGCAGGAGGCTCTTGAGGAGGCTGTTGCTCCGGGGTCTCGCCCGTATAGGATTGAACGGCTGTCTTGAACTTGTCTTGGAAGTCGCTCAAGTCCCTGGGTTGGATAATCACCCTTCGGCCAGTCTTCAGCCTGATCCACATGCGGTTGCCGAAATTGAACTGCGGTACCTCTATATCATCTATTTCCTGGAACAGGACATGCCTTATGCGGGGCCGGCCGTAGAAGACAACCAGGCGGTCTTCATAAAGGCTGTAAGACAGCGGGGTCGTGAGCCAGCTATACGCTGCGGCAGCAATGCCTATCACAACGAAATCGCCGGGGACGAAGAGTCCAGCCTGAACAACCAGCCCCATAACAACAAAGGCGATTCCCAAGATCAGCGTTATGTTGATAGAGGAGATGTGGCGGTCTCTGTACAGGGGTTCCGGGCGTTGCATGACAGGCATATTGTACCACATCCGTATTCGGCATTTGGATGAAATGAGATGACGGGAACAGATAGGCAATGGGTCGTAGGCCGGGAGGGTTCTGGTATAATGCAGCCGCCGTGCTCCAGACGGACTAATCCCCGGGATCATATGCTGCACATGGAACCAAGACCCTCAGGAAAGCAAATACAGCTAACCGATTTCGATAACGAACCCTTGGCGCGCCTTGCCCAACAGCGAAAGCAGCAACAGGATGTCCCCTGCATAGTTCGCACCCTGGACGTAGGCCACCGAGGAAGGCGTGT
>JAGWBF010000117.1 GCA_021296025.1 Dehalococcoidia bacterium
TTGCAGACCGGGAAGCCTTCTATGGGGACCCGGACTTCGCCAGCGTCCCCATTGACGGTCTTCTGTCCAAGGCTTACGCAGCAACCCGCATTCCGCTCTTGCGTGAGGATGAAGCTTGGCCGGAGATACCACCAGCCGGAGACCCCTGGGAGTACAGCACCGTTTCCCGTCCCGCCCCCTCCATGACAGGGATCTCGGACCCGCCGACTTCAGGCCCGGGGACCGATCACGGCACAACTCACCTTGCGGCCATCGACGGAGAGGGTAATATCATATGCGCCACGCCCAGCGGCGCCGCTTTCTTCAAGTCCATCTACTTCCCTGAGCTGGGCCTCGCCCTAAGCACGCGAAGCGAAATGTTCTTTGTGGACGAACACCATCCCAACGGCATCGCCCCCGGCAAACGCCCGCGTACCACCCTTGTGAACTACATGGTCTGCCAGGGCGATCAGCCCTTCATGACCGTTGGTTGTCCCGGCGGCGACAACCAAGCCCAGTCGGATATCCAGATCGTCCTGAACGTGCTGGTGTTCGGCATGAACCCCCAGGAGGCGGTGGAAGCACCCAGGTTTGCATCCCAGAGCATGACCAACTCCTTTTATCCCAGGGTGTACCGCCCAGGCCACCTGGACGTGGAGCCTGGCATAACTTCGGAGGTGCAGCTGCAGCTGGAGGCAATGGGGCACAAGGTAGTGGAGGCGTTCCCCTGCGGTTACGGGGCCACGGTGACTCGCCGGGAGGTCGATTCGGGCATCCTGAGCGCTGGAGCGGATAACCGGACGGCGTCGTACGCCATCGCATGGTAGTAGAAGATGGGGCTGGATTGATCCGCTAGCTAGCCCCGGGACAGCACCCTTCTGAGGGCTTCGGTAAAGGCCTCTATCTCATTTTCGGTCATCGCAGCCGAAACCGCACCTACCAGGCTGGGCGCCAGCATTATGCCTTCGTTCATCAACCCCCAGAACACCTGGTTCCTCCGCTCATCATCCCCCTTCGCCACATCCCGCCATGTCAGCACGGGCTTATCCACGAAGTGCAATCCAAACAGGGAACCAAGCCCCGTCACCCGCACAGGTACTTCCAGCTCCAGGCAGACGTCCCTTATACCCTCGCGAAGGGCGTTCGTCATCTCCTCCAGGCGTTCATACACCTCCGGAGTGAGGTGCTCCAGGGTGATGCCCCCGGCCAGCATGGTCAGGGGGTTCCCGTTGAAGGTGCCGGCATGGACCACGGCGGGTCCGTGGAGGGGATCGAACAGCTCCATGATCTCCTTGGAGCCCCCGAAAGCCCCCACAGGAAACCCACCCCCGATCACTTTTCCAAATGTGGTCATGTCCGGGATGATATCGTAAAGCTCCTGGACCCCGCCCCGGGCCACCCGGAAGCTGATCACTTCGTCGAAGATCAGCACGATGCCGTGCCATTTGGTCAGGTCCCGGAGCATCCGCAGATACTCCCACTGGGCTGGAACCATGCCTGAGCTGCCCAAAACCGGTTCTACGATGACCGCCGCCAGCTCTCCAGCAGACTCCTCCAGGAGGCGCCGGGAGGCCTCGGTGTCGTTGAAGGGCAGAACGACCACATTTTCCAAGGTTTCCGGGGGCAGACCCTCAACACTCCCCACAGCGCTGGGACGGTCGTCGGGGCCCGCCTTTGCCGGGTCGGTCCGAACACTCACCGAGACGGCATCATGGGTGCCGTGGTATCCACCCTCGCACTTGGCCAGCTTGGTCCTACCGGTGAAGGCCCTGGCGGCCCTGATCGCGTTCAGGGTGGCTTCTGTGCCCGAGTTGGTGAACCTGACCATGTCAACGGACGGGACACGTTCGCAGAGAAACTTTGCCAACATAATCTGGTAGCGGTTGGGGGCATTGTAGGCAATGCCTCTCTCTGCCTGTTTCTGGATAGCCTGTACCACAGGCGGATAGGCGTTTCCGAAGACCGAGGTGGTCATGCAGCCGATGAAGTCCAGCCGGGCGGTCCCATCCACATCGTAAACATGGGAGCCCTCACCCCGCTCTATGTATATCGGGTACGGTTTCCAGAAGATGCTGCTGCGGGTGTCCCCTCCCGGCAGGTAGCTCTGGGCTGCCTTCCATAATGACCGGGAAGCAGCGGTCATCTCCAGATAGCGGTCCAACTCCACCCAAGCATCGGCTTTTGGCGACATCGAGCCTTTCCTACGTTCGGATTCTCGGCTTTAAGCCAGCCCACCGATGATAGCATTTCGTCCCATCTTTTCCCACAGCAGCACCTCCGGAGGGCACCTTGCCCTGACCCATTACAAAAACCAAGAATATTGACGGATTTTCAGCAAAATAGGACTTGAATTTTATAAAATTCGCTTGATAGTCTGAGTTATGTCCACAAGATACCCCGAGTTAACCATGTCCAACACAGTCTGGCGGACCCCTTCATTGGGGTCACCTGTGCTGGATAGGGATGATTTAGTACAGGTCATCGGCAGGGGCACCAAGGTCAAGTTCGTTCTCAACCCGTCTGCGCCTGCCGAGGCACTGGAAGCGGATCTGCGCACCTACTTGGGCAATAGTCATGGATGGTTCGCAGGAGGGGAGGTGGTGGTG
>JAGWBF010000038.1:0-13399 GCA_021296025.1 Dehalococcoidia bacterium
ACGTCCCAGTAGCGTTGTAGGGAGGTTGCCCATGTACGGATGGCGGGCCGAGATCGGCTTTATCACTCCGGCGAACACCAAGGTTATCGAACCGGAGCTCTAACATGTAGTTCCCGAAGGTGTCTCCTTTCACTTCACCAAGCTGGTCTTCAAGTCCAGCGCTCGCGACGGACGCATCAAGGATGTGGACAACGAGGGCCTGGATAGCCTGGCCCGCAGCCAGGTTAACGCTATCGGGTATGCATGCATGGCCACCAGCCTCGTGGGTTCCGACCAGTGGGAGAAGGATGCAACTGAGCGGACCGGGCTCCCCGCGGCAACGGCAACCGGTGCTGTGAAGATGGCCTTGAAGGGAAAGGGTGCCAAGAACATCGCCATGGTCTGCCACTATCCCGAGGACCGGCTGGACTTGGTGAAGAACTCTTTCGCCGACGATGGCTTCAACGTGGTCTCCATTGAGACGGCCAGCGTAGCCGACCAGAAGGAAGTAAACCGGATATCCACAGAGACGGTCTACCGCCTAGCCCGAAAGGCGGACCGTGGGGATGCGGATGCACTCTGCCTGCTAGCTACAGACCTGCGGACGTTTCCCATCCTACAGCAGCTGGAAGAAGACCTTGGCAAGCCGGTCGTCGGCACAAATCAAGCCCTGCTGTGGAGGACCCTGCAGCTGGTGGACCTGGACGAAAAGATCGAAGGGTACGGGTCGCTGCTCTCTGACTAGCCGCCTAGGCTGGCGGCCTGGACCAAGGCCCTTCTCTAGAAGTTAAACTCGGCTCCCACGCCGCGCTCTCTGGCCAGCTGGTACACTCGACCTGCACATGCGATGTCCTCGACGGCAATGCCGTTGAACTTGAACAGGGTGATCTCATCGTCGGACACCCGGCCCCGGACCTTGCCTGCAACGACGTCGGCCATCTCGGCGTAAATGTTCTCTCTGCTGTAGGTGCCCTGGGAAATGGGAATCACCAGGTCGCCGGCCTCTTTCAGGGCGTGGTCCATGAATTCCACCACCACCTTGCTCTTGTGCAAGGTTGCCTCATCCACCTCCCGCATGTCGGGGATGCTGGAACCGACCACGCTCAGATGCATGCCCGGCTGAACGAGGTCGCCCGAAAAGATGGGCTCCCGTGCGTTGGTCACCGTCACCACGATGTCGGCATCGGCCAAGGCCTCCTCGGAGGATCCGGCGGCCTTCACCCCAGCGGGCACCAGGGAGTCGAGGGCTTTGGCAAAGTTCTGACGGTGCTCTGGGTTGGGGCTGAAGACGCTGATCTCCTGCACCGCGCTAACGGCGCAGACTCCCACTCCCTGCATGGCGGCGTACTTGGATGAGCCGAAGAGGGCCAGCTTGGAGCACTCCTTGCGGGCCAGGTGTTTTATACCGATGGCTGTAACCGCACCCGTGCGTATGCGGCTGATGTCCTCTCCCTGCACCATTGCCAGCATCTCACCGCTGGTGGAGTCGAACAGCAGGATGATGAATCGGGCCGGCCTGGGTGGAGTGGTCCCTGGGGAAGATGCCACCAGTATCTTTGCGCCCATAATGCCCTGCTCGTGAAGGGTCCCTGGCATGAGCCACCGCAGGTAGGAGTGGCCGGGCCCGGCAGGAGGGCTGGTGGAAATGCGGGGGGGCATGCTGGCTCCCCCCGAAGCCAGCAGCTGGAACGCCTCCTCCACAGCATCTATGGCATCTTCCATGGTGAGTATGTCCGCGACCTGGGCGTCGGTAATTAGAAGAGCCATTTTCGGACGTTCCGCCTTGGCATAGGTTGGTTATCGCCGGGGCTTGACGAGCTGCCCCACGGATGGGCCTTGGGCTGCCGCGCCTTCGTTCATGACCACGTTTCCGCGAACCATGGTCATGACAGGCATGCCCTTGACTGGCGTCCCGCCGAATGCCGAGTACTTGGGAGCCGTCACAAGGGCGCCGTCGTCGATGGTGGACACTCGCTCCATGTCAACCAGCACCAGGTCCGCATCGGATCCTACTTGCAGCGCACCCTTCTGAGGATAGATACCGTACTCTCTGGCCGGATTCTCGCTCATCACCTTGGCAAGGTGAGAGAGGGACAGCCTGCCCGCGTTGACCTGGGTCAGCATCAGGGGAAGCGAGATCTCCACTTCTGGCACGCCCGTTGGGGCCTTCCAGATGTCGCGGAACCCCTCCTCTTTCTCGGCGCGGGCATGGGGAGCATGGTCCGTGGCCACCATGTCGATGGAGCCGTCGAGAAGGCCGCCCCAGACGGCAGCGTTGTCGTCGGGGGTCTTGAACCTGGGTAGGACCGTGCCGAAGGCTCCCATGCGAACATGGTCCTCCTCCGTCAGCAGCAGGTACTTGGGGCTGGTCTCTACGGTGAAGCTCCCCGGGCGTTTCTCTTTGGCTTCCCTGATCAGCTCCAGGGAGCGCTTCGTTGTAATCATGTGGAAGTGGAACCTGTAGGGGGTATTCTCGGTGAGTAGGAGTGTCCTTGCAACACCCACGGACTCGTTCTCCCGCGGCCACGCTTCCAGCCAGTCCCGGATGTCCACGCGCCCCGACTCCTGGAGCTGCTGGCGCATGAACTGGGAGTGGCCTCCATCGGAGGCGGTCATGCTGGAGATGCCGCCGTTCTCGTGCACCGCCTTCATGATGTCCATCATCATAGGGCCGGTGGAACCCTGGCCCAGAAACTCCATGGAAACGGCACCGGCCTCCAACATTCCAGGAATCTCACCCATGTTCCCCGGCTCGGCCATGGCCTGGATGGTGAAGTCCACCATGGCCTTCTTGGGCCAGTCCTCGGCCACCTGGTGCACCATATCTGCGGTGTTGATGGCGGGAGTGGTGGTGGGTTGGCACATGATGGTGGTCACGCCGCCGGCCGCCGCTGCGCGAGTCAAGGTGTTGAAGTCTTCCTTGTGGGTCTGGCCCGGGTCCCTGGTGTGCACATGGCAGTCAACACAGCCGGGAAGGGCGTAGCGTCCCGTCCCGTCGACGGTGCGGGCTGCTTCCAGCGCCGAACCTGGGGAGGCGAGGACGGATATCCTTCCGTCCTTGATCCCGATATCCAGCCGCTGGGCGCCCGCAGGGGTTACAACCGTGCTGTTGGCAATGACGATGTCCAGATTAGGCATTGATCTTTCCTTAGCGCTGGATTTGGATGCCGATGTCGAGGGTTATATGACCTTGCTGCCACCCTTGAATACAGCCACCACGTTGGCGATGTCGTTAACATCCTCGTAGGGCTTCCCTCCGAACACCGCCACATCGGCCTCTTTGCCCAGTTCCAGGGTGCCGATGGTGTCCAGCAGTCCCAGGGAGTCGGCAGCATCCCGGCATGCGGACAGGACAGCCTGGCGTGTGCTGAGACCTCCCTGCACCATCAGGTCCATCTCGCTGAAGATACGGTCGAAGGGCATGGGACCCCACCCGCAGTCGGTCCCCGTCACGAACTTGACCCCAGCTTCAGCCATTTTGCGCATATTGACAAGGCGGTCTTCGCACTGGCGCTTCAGTCCGTCGTACCTTTCCTGTTCCTCGTAGGTCAGGCCGGTATCGCCTTCCTTTTCTGCCAGGTCCAGGCGAGGTCCCGCGCCGGTTACTTGGTAGAGGGTGGGATTCACCCATGCCCCTGCCTCGGCAATGCGGGCGGCCACATCCTCCCGGTATCTCGCTGATCCGTCGGCTTCCCTGAAGGTGCAGTGGATGATCATGTCGATGCCCGCTTCCAGGGAGTTGATGATTCCCTCGGTTGCGTGGGCATGGGCCGCCACAAGGCGCTTGAACTTGTGAGCCTCCCATGTGAGGGCCTGCAGCTCGTCCAGGTTGTAGGCAGGAAGCTCCGGGTAGGTGCCCAGGGTGGTGCCGCCAGTAGCGGCCACCTTGATGTAATCTGCCCCCCTCTTGATGAGGCTGCGTACGCCCTTTATCACCTCATCGACGCCGTCGGCTTCCGCGCCGTTCTGCCACATATGCCCCCCGGTTATGGTCAGAGCATTGCCGCACAACATCAGGCGGGGGCCGTCGGTCAGACCCCGACGAATGCCTTCCTTCAAGGAGAAGGTCGTATCGTGCTTGGAGCCGTTGTCCCGAATTGTGGTTACCCCCAGTCGGAGGTACTGCCGGGCATTGGCGATGGACTGCATCAGCAGGATGTCGTCCTTCTCCGCCATCACATCGTTGGTGTGGGTCCCATCCCCCGGGTAGTTCAGGTGGGTGTGCACATCCACCAGCCCCGGCATCACAGTGGCGTCGGGGTATTCATAGACAGCTACGGGGGCGCCTTCTGGGGCAGTGACAATGTGGGATTGCCCGACCGCCTCGACCTTGTCCCCTTTAAGGAGGACCGCTCCTTGCTCGATGGGCGCGCCTCCCTTCCCATCGAACAGGAAGCCTCCTTTGATTAGCTGATAACTTTGGTTTGACTGGGTCATTGCAGAAATTCCTCCAATTGGAGTAAAGACGCAATTCTAGCATGGCGGTACTTAGCCCGCAAAGCGAGGGAAGCCCGTTTCTATGCTATTCTGTGTATTAGTATTAACGCTCTTTTCTCACTCTTCTAAAGGTGCATCCGTAGGCTTGCGCCACCTCAAGAACTTCATCCTTCCCATTGGATTCATCGCTCTTGCTGCGGTGGTCATAGGCCTTTCTGCTTTCAGCCTTCTCACCATTCTCAGCTCAGAACCGACTGGGACAGACCAGTCAAACGATTCCTCGACAAGCCTGCCCCCCGACATTCCCGAGGAGTTCGGGCGCATATTCGAGGTGTGGGAGCTGCTGCAGGAGGAGCACCTGTTCGGGGCTTCCCTGGACCCCGACACCTTAAGCCAGGCAGCCATTGAAGGCATGCTGGACAGCCTGGACGATCCCTACGCTGCCTTCCTCAGTCCCTCCGAATACGCTATCGAGACCGAGGACTTCCACGGGTCCTTTGAGGGCATCGGGGCCAACGTGGGAATCCGGGATGGAGATGTCACCATAATCGCCCCCCTTCCCAACAGCCCCGCCGAACGGGCTGGGATCCGGCCGGGCGATGTGATCAAGGCAGTGGATGGCGAGGAGATCGAAGGCTGGAGCTTGCTGGAGGTGGTAAGCCGGATACGTGGGCCGAAGGGAGAGCCTGTCCTGCTTGGTATCGAGAGGCTGGAAGAGGCCATTACTCTGACCATTGTGAGGGATCAGGTGGAGCTTAGGAGCGTGGAATTGACTCTCCTGCCCGGCGGTATAGCCCACCTGACCATCAGCTCCTTCTCCGAGACCACTTCTTCGGAAGTGGGGGATGCCCTCTCTTCTCTGGGCGAGGCCCGTGGGCTGATAGTAGATGTCCGGAACAACCCTGGAGGCCTGCTCCAGTCCGTCGTGGATGTCTTGAGCCACTTCATCGACGGCGGGCTGATCTTGTACGAGGTGGATGGAGAAGGAGGGCATCGGGAGTGGGAAGCCTCGCCTGGCACATCCCTGGGGGAGACGCCCCTGGTGGTGCTCATCAATGAAGGAAGCGCCAGCGCCAGCGAGGTCCTGGCGGGAGCTTTGAGAGACCGGCAGGACGTCCCCTTAGTGGGACAGACCACCTTCGGAAAGGGCAGCGTAAACACACTGAGGGGCCTGAATGATGGCTCCGGGGTGTACTTTACCATCGCCCGCTGGCACACTCCCGGTGGTGTCCTGTTGGAGGGAGAAGGCATCTCCCCCGACGTGGAGGTTGTGCAGGACGAAGACAGCGACGACGACGTCCAGATGGAGGCTGCAGTACAGGTGTTGGAAGACCTAATCCAGGCGGGCGGGTGACGCTATGTCTGGCGACAAAATGATCGCACTAAATCGCAAGGCCCTCCATGACTACGAGATCTTGGAGCGGGTGGAGGCGGGCCTGGTCCTCACCGGGACGGAGATAAAGTCCATTAGGTCAGGGCGCGTGGAAATCCGGGAAGCGTATGTTAGGCCCCTGGGAAATGAGCTTTGGCTCATCAACGCCCACATACCTCCCTACCCGGCAGGCGGCATCTACAACCATGAGCCTACCAGGCCGAGGAAGCTGCTTCTGCATCGCGATCAGATGGCAAACCTTGCTGCCGAGGCGGCCCAGAGGGGGCTTACCATCGTTGCCCTGAAGCTCTATATCAGGAATCATGTGGCCAAGGTGGAGCTAGGGCTGGCCAAGGGCAAGAAGCTTCATGATAAGCGCCGGGCCATAATAGACCGGGACCGGGACAGGGAAGCCCGGCGGGCACTGCAGCGCCGGGTCTAGCCCTCTTTCCGGCCTCCCCCTACGTCGGGATAGAGTGGAGGGGCTTCCCGGCCCCCCCTGTTTGGGGGGTGTCTTGGTTGTTTTAGCTACGGCGGTTGAATATACTGGGCGCACTAACCAGAGGCAGGAAGTACACATGTCCCTACTCAGGATTGGACACAGCCCCGACGCCGACGATGCGTTTATGTTCTACGCCTTTGCCAAGGAGAAGGTGACCATAGATGGCTATGAGATTCAGCAGGTACTGGAGGATATCCAGTCCCTGAATGAACGTGCCCTGCAGGGCGAGCTGGAAGTGACGGCAATCTCGGCCGGCGCCTACCCTATCCTGGCTGACAGCTATCGAATCATGGCCTGCGGTGCTTCCATAGGACGCAGCTACGGGCCTATCTTGTTGTCCACCAAACACGACGACTTGAGCCAGTTGGCAGGCAAGCGGATAGCGGTCCCCGGGGAACACACCACCGCATACCTGCTCCTCCGGATCTTCATGCCCGTGCCCTTCGAAGCTGTGATCGTGGATTTCGACTCCGTCGGCGAGGCCGTGAAATCAGGGGATGTGGACGCAGGCTTGATCATTCATGAGGGCCAGCTTACTTGGAGCAGTGAAGGATTCAACAACCTTCTGGACCTGGGAGAAGAGTGGGGGAAGAGCTCCGGCCTCCCCATACCACTGGGGCTGGATGTGCTACATCGGAGGCTCGGCGATGCTGCCCACGAACAGATCACCGTATCCTTCAGGGCCAGCGTAAAGTACGCCATCGATCATGAGGATGAAGCGATAGACTACGCCCTCCCCTTTGGCCGGGGCATCGACGCGGACACATGCAGACGCTTTGTGCGCATGTACGTGAACCAAGACACGCTGCACATGGGGTCCGAGGGGAAGGATGCGCTGGAGCTGCTCTACAGGCGGGCGTACGACAAGGGACTGATCTCCCGGCTGCCCCCGTTGGACATTATCGGGCTGTAACGCCCTCCGACAATGGGTCTTCCACCAGATCGTACAGGGTGGTGCGCTGGACGGGTTCGAAACCGGCGTCCTTGATGATCTCCTTGATCTCCTCCACCGTCGTGCGGTTGTAGAAGCCGGCTTCCTGCATTACGTTTTCGTCGAACAGGGTTCCGCCGAAATCATCTCCCCCGAAGTGCAGAGCAACCTGGCCCGTCTTCTTTCCCTCGGAGAACCAGGACGCCTGGATGTGCTGCAGGTTGTCCAGGTAAATGCGGGAGAGGGCGATCATGCGTAGGTACTGGTTGGCCCCGGCGAGGGCCTTGACCCTCCGGGACAGGGCTGTGTTGTCGGACTTGTAGCTCCAGGGGATGAAGGCGGTGAAGCCCCCGTTCTCGTCCTGCACCGACCGGACATGGTCGAGGTGCTCGATAACATCTTCGTCTTCTTCCAGATGGCCATACATCATGGTGGCGGTAGTCCGGTATCCCAGCCGGTGTGCGGTGCTGTGGACCGTGGTCCAATCGTCGGTCTTGCCCTTTGGGAACAGCCGGCTGATCTTTTGCTTGACCCGGTCCGATAGTATTTCGGAGCCTCCGCCGGGAATGGTGTTGAGCCCCGCCTTTCGCAGCTCGGCCAGCACCACCTCGACGGGAAGGTCGGACACCTGGGACATCTTCATGATCTCGGGGGCGGAGAAGAAGTGAGGGTGGACCTGGGGATACAGACGCCGGGTCTCGCTGACCAGTCTGGTGTAGTAGTCCAGGGGCAGCTTGGGGTTAAGGCCACCCTGGAGCAGCACCGTTGTCACACCTTTCTCGGCCGCTTCCCCTACCATGGTCATCATCTGTTCGACCGAGTGAGTGTAGCTGTCCTCGTCCTTCTCGGTACGGTAGAAGGCGCAGAAAGTGCAGTAGGCATCGCACACATTTGTGTAGTTGAGGTTGGTATCCACCACGAAGGTGACTCTTGGTTCGGGATTGTGGCGGTACCTTACCGCCTGGGCCATTGTGCCCAGGTCCAGGATGGAGGCCTCTTGCAACAGGTAGAGTCCTTCTTCCCTGTCGATTCGTTGGCCCGCTTCCACCTTTGCGCGAATCTGCTGGATGTCCATCATGCCTCTGCGTGGTCCATCTGGTCCAGGTACTCTTTGAACCGGCGGATGCCTTCCAACTCCCCAACGCCGGCCCAATACCGGAACCCCTGGTAGTACTCGATTATTTCCCGGAGGCTCATGCGCACATCCATGCGCCGTTGGGCGATGTTGTGGAGGTGCTCCATGGCTTCGTCAATGCATGTGTAGAGGACGTTAGTGAGGTGACTTACGGCATCGGGCGGCAGGTCCTTGCGCACAGCCCACAAGGCAAATACAAAAGCCAGGCCAGTCATATTGAGCCACTCTTCGCCCAGGTCGTAGCGGTAGGGGTAAGAGGGGACGCCATACCTGCATCTAAGGGCATGGTCCCCGATGGTCAGGAAAGCGTCGTTGGGCTCGTCGATGTCCACGTAGCTCTTGGGACAGACCTGGTACCTGTGGTGAAGGATAACCTCCAGGAGCCTCCTGGCGGTGGATGTTTGGCTCGTAACCCCAAGGCGGGCGCCCTCCAACTCCTCGAGGGGGTGCTTGGAGTAAAACAGGACGCTTCTTGTTTTTCCCATTGTGGCAATGCAGAACTGGCCCAGCTGGGTGAACTGGTCCTCCAGTTTCCAGAAGTCCACCAGGGATAGGGGACCCGCATCGATCTTTCCCTCGGCGGCAGCTTGCCCGAGGGCGCTTGGGACACCTGGATAAAGTTCTATTTCTTCCCGGTCGAGGTCGTAGTAGAAGGGTTCAGAGTTGAGGTATTCCATCCGGGCAACCCTAATTCTCATACACCTGCACCACGTTGTACAAAGCATCCCTCTCCACCGCCACCTTGCCCGCGTCCCTTATCAGGTTTACCATGCGGTCCCTTGCCAGGCCGATGGGGCTGGCAGCCTTCGCCGCATGGGCGATCCTCTCTTTGCCAATGGTGCCATCAAGGTCGCTCGCGCCAAAGTTGAGGGCGATGGAAGCGGTCTCTTCCCCGATCATAATCCAGTAAGCCTTGATGTGGGGGAAGTTGTCCAGGATGAGCCTGGCTGCGGCGATGGTCTTGAGGTCGTCGATGGCCGATGCTTGCCTGGGAACCAGGTGTGTGTCGCCCACCTGGTACTCCAAGGGGATAAAGGCGAGGAATCCCCCGGTCTCGTCCTGCAGCTCACGGAGCATGAGCATATGCTCCACGCGCTCTTGAAAGGTCTCGATGTGCCCGTACAGGAGGGTGGCGTTGGAGGGGATGCCCATGTTGTGGGCGATGCGATGTATCTCCAGCCAGCGCCCCGCCGTGTTCTTTCCAGGGAAGAGCTCTTTCCGCACCCTGTCGGAGAACACCTCGGAACCTCCCCCGGGCATAGACTGGAGCCCAGCGGCCTTGAAGCGCGCCAGGCTCTCTTCGGGAGGTATCTTCCATCTCTTGTAGAAGTAGTCGATCTCCGCCGCCGTAAAGGCCTTGACCTGGGTGTGGGGATAGGTCTCGTGGATCGTCCTGACGATATCTTCGTAGTGCTCGAAGGTCCAATCGGGATGGTGCCCCCCGGTCATATGCACTTCGCGGATCTCGTCGGTGACATGGTCCAGGATATCTTCCATGCTCATTTCATAGGCGCCCGGGTCTCCGGGCTTCTTGGCAAAGTCGCAAAAGCTGCAGGTGAGCACACAGATGTTGGTGGCGTTGACCTGGCGGTTGAGAACAAAGAACACCCGGTCCTGGTGGTCCAGTACCTGGGACTTTACATAATCGGCCATCCGACCCAGCGCGCACAGGTCGTTGGTCTCCAGCAGTCTCAGTCCATCTTCCAGGCCAAGGCGCTCCCCTGCCAGCACCTTATGCCAAATGGGAACGAGAGAAGAGTCGGTAAAGGCGATGTTTTCTACAACTTGCAATGGAGAGACAGCCCCTTTCCCAAACCAAGCATCCACCCGAGTGTTCATATGGCTTGCGACGCTTTCAGGTGGCCCGCAACTTGGGTGGATTGTAGGGCGGCTCTCGTAAGGGTGTCAAGCTAAAAGACCTGTGTCTGAGGGGCGGAAGACCCTTCCTTGACCTGTGCATGGGCGCTCCTTAAGATGCTGTGGAGGGACAGGCTTCACACCCATGCCCTTCCATCCACATGACGTTGGTCCATCTATTATTAGAGCGCAGGCGTAAGGGAAATCGAGACGGAACCTACAAGCGGGGAATTCCAGTGCGAAGGTCACAGCCCCCTGGCGGTGGCGGACCGCACAGGCGCCCAATTCTGCTACAACTGTATCCAAAGAACCTACCAAGCCAGGGCGGAGAACCTGGCCTTCCAGATGCTGGGCGACCGTGCTCTCGCTGAAGATGCGACCCAGGAAGCCCTCCTGTCGGCATACAGGAGTTTCGGCAGCTTCCGAGGCCCCAACTTGAGGGCTTGGTTCCTTCGTATCGTCGCCAATCGCTGCCGGGATATGCTCCGGGCCGGAAAGGCCCGTCCCACTCTTTCCCTGGAGCACCCCTCCGATTCTGGGGAACCTGGCGCGGTGGCAGCCCTGGACCTGCCGTCGAGCGATGAGTCCCCCGAAGATAGCGCCCTCCGGCATGAGCTGGGCGCAGTGATCCGGCAGGGACTTCAGAGCCTTTCTGAAGATCGAAGATCGACTGTCCACCTGGTGGATGTCCAGGGTTTCAGCTACGAGGAGGCGGCTCACGTCTTGGGCACAAATATCGGGACCATACGCTCCCGCCTGGCCAGGGGCAGGGCCGATATGAGGGACTACCTCCAGCAGCATCAGGAACTATTGCCGGAAAGGTTTCGTCGTAATTAGCACGAGGCAGGCATGAGGCTTTTCAAGAGACAGGCCCAACACATCGAGCTGCAGGAGCTTTCCGACTTCATCGATGACCGATTGCCGGTCAACCGGAGGGGACAGGTCGAGGCTCACTTAGCGTTGTGCGACCCCTGCCGCCGAGAACTGGAGGGGTTGCAATACGCGGTCGGCCTGCTTCAGCAGGCGCCGATGGCAATTCCCCGGCGCAGGCTTGTCATGCAAGAACCTCCCATTCCCATAGCCCGTCCCATGATGGTGTCGTGGGCCTACGGCGCGGCGGCATCTGTTGCTGCCGTGCTTCTGGCTGTGGTCCTGGGCGCCGACCTTATGGGAGCGCTGCCCGGGGGGGAGAGGGATTCCGCCTCCGAGCAGGACACCTTCTCCGACGCCCAGTTCTCCAGCGCCGTACCTATGGCGGCCGAAATGGCCGAGTCAGAGGATGGGCGAGAATCGGGTGAATCGTTGATGGAAACGCAGATGGAAGCCAAGACGCTGCAAGATGGGGCGATGGAACCAGAGTCCTCAAATGCAGCCACGGTTGCCCGTAGCGTGCCTGAAGTTACTACTGAGCCGGATGTTGAAGGCGAGAGGACGCATGGTCTTTGGCGGGTACTGGAAGGAGTTCTGGCTGCAACGATGGCGTTGTTCATCGTGGTTGGTCTGTTTCTTTTTCGTCGGTCACGGCGCTAAGCTCCCCGACAAGGGGCCAGGTTGAAGCTCCCTTTGGCGGCTGGTACACTGGCGCCCATCAGATACTGCACAGCGGACGTAGTTATGCTCCTCAGCGATAAAGGCATCCGAGAAGCCCAGCAATCAGGGAAGATCGAAATCGATCCCTGGGATGAGACCCTTATTCAACCTGCCAGCGTGGATCTTCGTCTTGGCCGCAAGATTCGTGTGTTCCGGAACTCCATGGTGCCCTACATCGATGTCAAGCAGGAGCTGCCGGACCTGACCGAGCTGGTCGAAATCGACGAGGTCAACCCCTTCTTCCTGCATCCCAGCGAGTTCGCCCTTGGGGTGATCTACGAGCGGATCTGTTTGTCGCCCAGCATAGCTGCGCGCCTGGACGGCAAGAGCTCCCTGGGCAGGCTTGGCCTGCTGGTGCATTCCACTGCGGGCTGGGTAGACCCCGGCTGGCGGGGACACCTAACCCTTGAGCTCAGCAACGTGTCCAGTCTGCCCATCAGTCTGTACTACCAGATGAAGATATCCCAGATATCATTCATGGAGCTGTCGACGCCGTCGGAACATCCCTACGGGTCGGGAAGCTTGGAGAGCAAGTACCAGGACCAGGCTGAACCGGAGCCCAGCCGCTACTACAAGAATTACGCTCCTAGAAGCGCCGGTCCCAAGGCGGGAGGCAGACGGCGCACCTCCAGCCGCAACCGAAATCGCGGCGAGACTCTTCCGAGCTAGCATCCGATGGATACAGCCTTGGGCCTACAGGAAGGTCACATGGAGCGGGCCATCGGTCTGGCCAGGCACGCCCGGGGGACCACAAGCCCCAACCCTGCCGTCGGAGCCGTCATAGTAAAGGATGAGATAGTTGTCGGCGAAGGCTGGACATCGCCTCCGGGAGGGCACCACGCCGAGGTCGTAGCATTGGAGCAGGCTGGCTCCAAAGCTGCGGGAGCTGCCCTCTACACAACCATGGAGCCGTGCTGCATTTGGGGCAGGACACCGCCTTGCACCGACGCAATAGTCGCCGCCGGCATATCTGAAGTCCATGCAGCGACCACAGACCCAAATCCCAGGATTTCGGGCAGGGGACTGGAAGAGCTGCGCAAGTCGGGAATCGTGGTAAGCTGCGGGACCTGCGAGGAATCGGCCCTGGAGATATACGAGGCCTTCTCCAAGCACATCAGGACGGGTCACCCTTTCGTGACGGCAAAGTTCGCCGCCAGCCTGGACGGCAAGATCGCAACCCGCACCGGTGCTTCCCGCTGGATCACGGGAGAAGCCGCCAGGCAGCACGTCCACGAGCTGCGCAGGGGGTGCGATGCTATAGTGACGGGCATCGATTCCATCTTGGTGGACAACCCCCAACTCACCGCCCGCTGGCCCGATGGCGCCCTGCACTCTCGACAGCCTATAAGGGTGGTGCTGGACAGCTCAGGTCGTACCCCTCCCGATGCCTCCATTCTCGCTCAACCTGGAGAGACCCTCATAGTAACGGTGGATGTTCCCGGGGACCGGACCGCGAACCTGGAAGAGGCCGGGGCTAAGGTATTGAAGGCGCCGGCCACAAGGGACGGCCAGGTGGACGTCCGCTGGCTGCTGGAGTATCTAGGCCAACAGGGGGTCGTGGGTTTTATGGTTTAGGGGGGTGGCAGGCTTGTGGGG
>JAGWBF010000038.1:13408-13746 GCA_021296025.1 Dehalococcoidia bacterium
GGTGGCTGCCTACATTGCGCCATCGATAATCGGGGGTTCCTCGGCGCCTTCCGCCGTGGGCGGCCGGGGAGCGGAGGACATCTCCCAGGTGTTGCGACTGACCCGGACCAGGGTGGAGACCCTGGGGGATGATGTCCTGATGACAGGATACCCAGACCAGGCTGGAGCGTAATCACCAGAGATGTTCACTGGAATCGTAGAGGAGGTGGGCCGGGTTGCATCGATTGAGCAGTCCGAAGACCCCGGAAACATAACGAGGTTGACCGTGGCGGCAGAGCTGGTTCCTGGCGACATGAGGTTGGGAGACAGCATCGCCGTCAACGGCGCTTGTCTTACGG
>JAGWBF010000118.1 GCA_021296025.1 Dehalococcoidia bacterium
TTTGACACCAGGACGCAGCCAAAACTAAAATTGGGGCATCGCACCTACCCCTCAACCTGTCTGGAAGGGTGAGTCTCCCTGAGCGTCACCACTGGAAGCGGTACTACCGCTGACGCACAAGTTCCCCGATCTCCTTGGATCAGGAGGTATTGAATGACATCCACAGGTAAGGCCCCAGTCCTTGTAGTGCTGCAGATCACCGGGGGAAACGACTACCTCAACACGGTAGTCCCCTACAGCGAACCCCTGTACTGGGACAATCGCCCAGTGGTGCACGTGCCCGAAGAGCAGGTGGTCCCCCTGGATGACAACTACGGCCTTCACCCCAGCCTAGGCCCCATAAAGGAACTGTGGGACCAGGGCAAGGTGGGAATAGTGCACGGTGTCGGATACGAAAACTCGCCCCGTTCCCATTTCAGGTCCATGGATATCTGGCACACCTGCGAACCCGACAAGGTCGGCACCGAGGGATGGCTTGGGCGAGTAGTCAGAGAGATAGACCCGAACAAGGAGAACGTGCTGACCGCCGTGAACTTTGGAGCGGGCCTCCCCCGAGCGCTGGCGCTGCCCGGCGTCTCGGTAGCTTCCGTGTCAGACCTAGCGACCTACGGCCTGCTGACAGGCATGGCCGAGGACCAGCGAGCAACCGCCCTGGACCGCTTCGCCAACATGTACGCCCCGACAATCGGCAGCGACTATGTGATGGACTACCTGGGGCGCACAGGGCTGGATGCCCTGATGGGCGCCGACATTTTGCGCACGGCGCCGGAGCAGTACTCCTCCAGCGTGGAGTACGCCCCCTCTTCCATCGGGCGCAAGATGCGGGATATCGCCCAGGTACACCTGGCGGATCTGGGCACCAGGATTCTCTACACCTCCCACGCCAGCTTCGACACCCACGCCAGCCAGCTTCCCGTTCATGCCCAGCTTTGGAAGGATGTGTCGGCGGCCGTGGGAGATTTCTTCGACGACCTGAGGGAGCACGACGCTTCGGACAACGTGGTGCTGGTCATGTTCTCCGAGTTCGGACGACGGGTACATGACAACGGCTCAGGCACCGACCATGGTGCGGGAGGCGTGGCCTTCGTCGTAGGCGACCGTGTGCAGGGCGGCCACTACAGCGAGTATCCATCCCTCAAGGCAGAAGACTTGCAGACGGGCGACCTGGTCCCCAACTACGACTTCAGAGGGTTCTATTCGACTATCCTGGAAGACTGGATGGGGATGGACGGCGCGCCCATCGTCGGCGGTCGATTCGAGAAACTGGACTTCATAGGCAGCTAGACTGGCTCACCCGCCCATTCCGCTGATCTCTGGATGGAAAGCACCGCCCCCAATAGAGGCGGTGCTTTCTACTTTGCAGGTCGGATAACCCAGGTCCCCCGGACGCTATAGTGTAGGCTTGGGGGCCGCTCTGGCTCCCGGATCTCGTCGGAAGAACGGAGCAGGGGATGGTGCGGAAGACCCCCGGTGTTCGGGGCCGAACTCTATAGCCCGGGACCGTCCGGACTAACGCTGCAGCAGGATGATGTGATGCTTTCAGGAGGAGCACTAGCTCTGGCGCTGGTGGTCGTATTGGCTGGCTCCATGGTGATGGGGCTGGTCAGCTTCGGCCTTGGAATGGTGCTGTCTCCTCCCCTCCTCCTGATCATGGAGCCCCAGAGTGTGGTCGTCACCATTAACAGCCTGACAATCCCAATTCTGGCAATCGTGCTGCTGCGGACCTGGCGCCTACTGCCCTTCCGGGATGTGCTCCCCATGGCGCTGGCCGGAGTGGCAGGCGTGCCCGTCGGTGTGCTGATCCTGGACTCGGTAAGCCCGGGCGCCCTGCGTATCGCCATCGCCGTCCTCATTCTGCTGCTTCTTGTGCCTATCACTCTAAAGCTGGAACGGCCATTCACCCAGCCCAGGCTCACCACCCCCTTCTTCGGGTTCCTTGGCGCGCTGCTGGTTACGGGCATGGGAGTGGGTACCCCCCTGGTAGTCCTCTACTTGGTAAACCAGAAGTGGGGCGCCAGCGACATTAGAGCCTCCATCGCCTTCTACTCCTTCGTGGTAGCCATCACAGCCGCCGCCCTTTATGCCGTCATGGGTTTTTACACGGAAGAGAGGGTCGATACGCTCCTGAAGCTCACTCCCATGGTGGTGCTGGGGGTTGTATCGGCATCCTTCATGGCGTAATACATCGACGACAGGAAGATTAGGAAGGTGGTCCTGGTGGTGGTTGCCCTGGCCAGCGTTACGCTGCTGGCACGGGAAGCAGCAGGGATCGGATAGTCTGCTCTAGTCGGGGGAGGCTAGCCTTCGTTCAGGTACCTGTAGGCCGCCAGGGCGGCGGTGATCCCATCTCCCACCGCGGTGCCCAGCTGGCGGAAGGACGAGGCCCTGATATCGCCGGCGGCATACACCCCCGGGACCTTGGACTCCATGTCGATGTTTGTGTAGATGTGTCCTGCTGCCTCGGTCGGCACCTGGTCCCCAAGGAACCCGGTGTTGGAGTGAAAGCCGATGTATATGAACACAGCCGATGTTGGGTAGTCGTAGGTTTCTCC
>JAGWBF010000039.1 GCA_021296025.1 Dehalococcoidia bacterium
CTGGTCCACACCCGCCTGGGCGGCCACAGCCTCGGCCGTTGGCCGGTTGTCGCCGGTGACCATGACAACCTGCAGGCCCATGCTCCTAAGCTGGGAAACTACTTGGGCCGACACCGGCTTCAATGTATCGGCGACGCCGATTATGCCCAGCATGTGGTCATCGACGGCAACGTACATGGGCGTCTTTCCAGACTCAGCCAACGCAACACCATGGGCTTGGTGCTCCTGTGCCCCAACACCGAGGCTCTCCATGAGGGCCATGTTGCCCACAGCAACCCGCTGTCCATCAAGGTGGGCAGAGACACCCAGTCCCGGCATAGCCTCGAAGCCCGTTGC
Source organism: Dehalococcoidia bacterium (assembly GCA_021296025.1). Lineage (GTDB taxonomy): Bacteria > Chloroflexota > Dehalococcoidia > Lucifugimonadales > JAGWBF01 > JAGWBF01. The sequence continues at coordinate 337 of JAGWBF010000039.1, forward strand.
TTCCAGCAGCGGAATACTCCGCCCTTGAGCTTCGGTGACAATGGCCTTGCCCAACGGGTGCTCGGACCCCGATTCGACTGAGGCCGCCACCTGCAGCAGCCTGTCTTCATCGCCGCCGGGAACAGCCGCAATATCGGTTACGGAAGGCTGCCCGGAGGTCAAGGTGCCCGTCTTGTCCAGCATCACCACATCCACCTTGTGGGCCCGTTCCAGGGCTTCGGCATCCCGGAAGAACACACCCCGTTCCGCTCCTCGCCCCGTTCCAACCATGATTGCTGTGGGCGTGGCCAGTCCAAGGGCGCAGGGGCATGCGATGATCAGCACCGCCACCATGACCATCAGGGCGTAAGTCAGGGCAGGTGTGGGGCCAAGAAACAGCCAGACGATGAATGCCCCGGCGGCAACAGCCATCACCGTCGGAACGAAGTAGGATGCGACGACGTCCGCGAGGCGCTGTATCGGGGCCTTGGAGCCCTGGGCATCCTCCACCAGCTTGATGATCTGGGCCAAGGCGGTGTCGGCACCCACCTTGGTCGCTTCGAAGCGGAAGCTTCCCGTAGTGTTGATGGTGGCAGCGTACACCGGGGAGCCGGCGGTCTTCTCCACCGGGATGCTCTCGCCCGTCAACATCGACTCATCCACCGAGGAGTAGCCCTGGAGCACCGTCCCGTCCACGGGAAGTTTCTCCCCGGGACGCACTACCAACACATCCCCAAGGGACACCCTGTCCACCGGCACTTCTTCCTCGCCGCCGTCCCGCATGACCCGGGCGGTGGATGGGCGCAGGTCCATGAGCCTACGAATGGACTCCGAGGTGCGCCCCCGCGCCCGGGCTTCCAGGAAACGTCCGAGAAGGATAAAGGCGATGATGAGGGCCGCTGTGTCGAAGAAAACCTCGGCGCCGAACCCCTCGACATCCACAAGGCTTGGGCGGAACTCCGCAATGAGGGTGATTGCTACGCTGTAGCCGTAGGCCACGCTCGTGCCCATGGCCACAAGCGTGTGCATGTTTGCGGTGCCGTGCCGGAGAGACCCGAAACCCGAAGAGTAGAACATGGAGCCAGCCCAGAATTGAACGGGAGTGGCCAGCATCCACAGCAGGAAAGGATAGAAGGCGCGGTCCATGAGGCCGTCCACCCAGGGGAACCCCCCAAAGCTGCCAAGGAAGAGGAGTACGGCGATTCCGGCTGCGAAGATGGTCTTCCTGCCGAGGGCCCGTATCTCCTCGGTCTTGGCTAATCTCTCCTGCTCTTCTTCCGCCAACCCCCCACCGGCGGTACCGGCCACGGCGTAGCCAGCATTGGCGACCGCTGCCCGGAAGTCGTCCCAAGTGGCAAGGTCGGGGATGTACTGCACCGCCGCTCGCTCGGTGGCAAGGTTCACCTGCACCGAGGACACCCCCGGCACTTTCTCGAGCGCCCCTCTAACGTGGCTTACGCAGGCGGCGCAGGTCATTCCCCTGATGGGAAGGTTTACCCGCCGGACTCTCTTTGTGGCCTCCGCCATACAGCTTTCTCCAGCTCCCCTTCGTAATCGAAAATCACAGCCGACGCAACCGTCGCCACCACGTCAGGCAACTCCAGGTCCTCGCCGACCCTTTCCTTGAACATCAGCCATCTGTACTCCAGCTCCACCTGGGGCTCCACAAGGCCCTCTACAGCTATGGCCTCTCCCGCCTTGAAGTTCAGCTCACAGGCTTGAAGTACGTCCGGTTTTCGGGGATTCCAGATTGGAATTCCCCACTTACGGGCAATTATGGGTCGGTGATCATAGATAATGCAAGCATCATCCACAAGGGCCGGGCAGGGGATGTGTCTGGCGCCAGCCAGCGATTTCAGGGCGGCCGTGACGCGAGCGCCATGCTCTTCTATGCCCTGGGTCTCGTCCACCGAAATGCCCAGCATCTCCTCCAGGTAGGCCTTTGCCCTATCCAGCATCAATGCCTGTGCATCTTCAGCCAACTCTTTGACGCCATGGGAGATGTAGGCTGCCTCGATAAAGCTGATGCCGAAAAGCTGGCTGCAGCACATGCTGCAACCCTTTCGGCACTGCATCCGATCGCTGAACATGCTGCTGACCCGATGGAACTCCCCCTCCACATCTTTCAGCAGCAGAAGGTACTCCCGGTATATCTCTTCCAGCCGGGCGTTCATATGCCTCCAACCAGGGAATGCTCGAAGGACCCTGCGAAATTACCTCAGGGGCCCCGAAACATAGCCAACTCTACTGATCACAAGACCCGGCTGTAGCCCGACAGAGGCCGACCCTTCGAGGATCTGGCGCGGCTGCCCTACACCCCTACTATCTTGATCATGGACTGGGTCTTGTGTATGCGGTTGATGTTCACCAGCAGCGTCGTAAGCTGCTCCACGTACCTTGCATTGGACAGGGCGCCGCCATCCACACCTCGCAGCTTGGGGATTTTGGACACAAGCCCTATCACCTGCTCCCTTGCCTCTCCATGATCCGAGCAAACCACCACATCCCCCTCCATTTCAACCGCCGGGTCCATGAGCTTGACGGCGCTGATGTTCTGGAAGGAGGCGACCACCTGGGACTCGCTTAGGATGTTCTGCGCCTCCTGGGCAGCCGAGCCGTCGTCCACCTCCAGGGCCACAGCACCGCGACCTCTGACAAAGGACATGGGGGCAACCGCCGTAACCACCAGTTTGCCCGCCAGCATGGGCGCCAGGTTCTCCAGGAGGGTGCGCTGCCCCTCGTAGGGCACCGTAACGAATATGATGCTCGCTGCCGCTGCGGCCTCGTTCACATCCCCCGAAATGGCCGATCCAGGGGCCAGCTCCAGCAACGATTCGGCTGCCTCCCTGGCCCTGCCGGCATCCCGGGAGCCGATGACAACCTCCTCACCCGCCATGGCAAAACGCAAGGCCAAGCCCTTACCCTCAGGTCCCGTCCCACCTAGAAAAGCCAGCATAGTCCAGTCCTTGCAACGTTGATCGCCTTTCAATATACCTTCCTAGCCCCTTTCCTGAAAGGCCCCTTGCCTAAGCCCGAACTGGATATATAATGAAACCACCGAACTACCCCCGTACCGGGTCCCCGTTATCCATGGGGACAGGCAAAACGATGCATAAGGAGGCCGGCAAGATGGGCGCAACGGAAAAGATCGCCAAGTGGATAGTGGAGACGTCCTATGAAGACATCCCCCCCGAGGTGATAGAGGTGGCCAAGCAGTCATGCTTCGACTGCCTGGGAGTGATGCTGGCAGGGTCGGTGCAGCCCGTGGGCCAGATCGTCCAAAAGTACATCACCGAACAGGGAGGGTCTCCCGAGGCCACGCTCCTGGGCTCGGGCATGCGCTCGTCGCTGTCAAACACCGCCCTGGCAAACGGCACCATGGGCCACGCCCTGGACTACGACGACTTCGGGGGCTTCGGCCATCCCACCGTCGTAACCTTCCCACCCCTGCTTGCCCTTGGGGAAAAGCTGGGATCATCAGGGAGAGATGTTCTGGAAGCCTACGTGACGGGCGTGGAGCTGGGGGTCACCCTTCAACAGACCACGAAGTACAACCAGATGGCCCGCGGGTTCCACAGCACCGCCGTCATAGGGCGCATGTCTTCGGCAGCCGCCTGCTCCAAGCTGATGGACCTGGACCAGGCCACCACAACCACAGCCCTGGCCATCGCCGGGTCCATGGCCGGAGGGCTGATCCACAACTTCGGCACCATGACCAAGCCCCTGCACGCCGGCCTGGCTTCCAGGGACGGGCTAATGGCAGCTCAGCTGGCTAGCATGGGAATGACCGCCGGCGACCAGATATTCGAACACCCCCTGGGATTTGCCAACACCATCCTCGGCGAGGGCATATACGACCTTAACCAGATGGCCGATAATCTGGGTAACCCCTATCGCACCGCCGAAGCGCTGATCATCAAGAAATACCCGTGCTGCGGCGGAAACCACGGTATGCTGGACAGCATATTCAGCATGATGCGGGAGCACGAGTTCAACTACGAAGATGTGGAGTCGGTGGAGGTGGGCCAGTCCTACCTTTCGGTGGTGATGCTGTATACCGAGCCTGATGATGAGCTGAAGGGCAAGTTCAGCGCCCTCTACAACACAGCCTCCGCCCTGGTCGATGGAGAAGTGGCAATAGACACCTTCACCCCCGACAGGATCGCCAACACCACTGTCAAGGACACGATGGACAAGGTTCGCCTGAACGTGCAGGCAAAGTGGGAGCAGGGGTCCGGCGACTTCCTGGGAGGCACACCGGTGACGATACGCTTGAAGGACGGACGGGTCCTCGAGCACACCACGCCCCGGGACATGATCCTGGGTGGGTACAAGAACCCCTGGGGGTTCGAGAACGTCCTGGGCAAGTTCAGGTTCAATGCGGGACTGGCCTTGTCTCCCGACCAGGTGAGCACGGCAGTGGACACCTGGGTCCCCATGGAGGAGATATCCGACCTCAGCCAGGCTGTGAAGACCTTGGTGTCGTAGGGAGGACCAAGGTCTAACGGAAGGCGGGCATCACCTTGTCGGCGATGAGCCTCAGGGACTTGTTCAGCTTGTCGGCAGGTATCTGGCCACCATAGTTGGTCTCAAGGACCACACCGGAGATGCCCAACAGGTCGCGGTACATGTTGAGGCGGTCGATGACCGCCTCGGGTGTGCCATACATGAGCCGGTCCTTCAGCACCTCATCGTAGGGGGTGCGCCCCACTTGGCGGAACCGCTCCGCCAGCTCAGGGCTGGTGGCTGAATCGGCCAGCTCCGTGGCAGCATAATCTATGCCCAGCCTCGTGCTGGCTTCCGGCTCGTTGCGGGCCTGAGCAGCGGTCTCCGCTACGTAGGTGGGGATGCGAAGGCTCACAGGGCCGACGCCGGGGTGCCCAGCGTCGCTCCATGCCTTCTGGTACTCCTTCACCCTGTCTACCACCCGCTCCATTCCGGCTATTATGCTGACGAATATGGGGTGGCCCAGCGCTCCCATGACGGGGTAGGTGTCCGGGCTGGCTGCGGCAACCCACACCGGCGGGTGGGGCTTCTGGAAGGGCTTGGGGACAACGTTTATGCCATGGAAGTGGAAATGGTCGCCATCGTGCTCCAAGACGTCGCTGTCCCAAGCCTTCATGATGACGTCCAGGGCTTCCCTGAATGTGGCCCGTGCGCCCTGGAAGTCCAAGTTGTAGCCATCGTAAGAACGCCTTATCCCGGACCGACCAACTCCAAGGTCGAAGCGCCCCTGGCTTATGTGGTCGACGGTGGCCGCCTCCTCGGCAACCCTGATGGGGTTGGTGAGGGGGAGCACCTGAACGGCCAGCCCGATCCTTATCCGCTTGGTACGGGAGGCAATGGCGCTGGCCATGGGTATGGGGGACGACAACACCGAGCGGGCGGGGTCGAAATGGTGCTCGGCCAGCCACACCGAGTCCAAGCCTGACTCCTCAGCCATGTCGATCTGAGACATGGACTCCTGGAAGGCTTCGTGTTGGGTCATCCCCTGCCTCAGGAAGAATTCAGCAAATAGCCCAAAATTCATCGCTTCCTCCTTGGCTTGAGACATGGCCTAGCCTATCCATATGCCCCTGCATTGTCAAACTGCCCGCCCTGGGACTCCCTGTTCATCACCGTAGAGGCGAACAGCTCCAAGCTTTCAGTAGGGATGGGATCGGGAAATATCAGGAAGAAACGGGTAACGCCTGCATCTACGTAGGTCCGGATCCTGGAGGCGCACTGCTCCGGCGTGCCGACGATGGCGTTCTGCAGGGACTGACGGTACCTCTCGACCGGCATCCCCGCAGCCCGGGCCCCTTCCTCCAGCATGCTCCGTACCCCATCTTCGTTGGCCGCTATCTTTACCCGGGTGTTGTGGCTGACCTCGATCTCCCTCATGTCCCGACCTGCCTGCCGGCAATGTTCCTCCAGCACCCCCAGCATTGCCTTATGCTCGTCGGGTCCCATCTCGAAGCCCATGTTGCACACATCGGCGTGCCTGGCTACGGCGCGCAGAATGTGCGTCTGGCCATGCCCACCGATTAGCACCGGAGGACGGGGCGCTTGAAGGGGCCTGGGCTCGCATATGGCGTTATCGAACTGGTAGTAGGTTCCGTTATAGCTGAGCTCCGGAGCAGTCCAGAGGCCCTTTATGGCCATAACGGCTTCTTCCAGCATCTCCACCCTGCGGGGCGTTTCGGGGAAGGCCAAACCGTAGGCCCGGTGATCCCTCCCATCGCCTCCCGCCCCTATGCCCAACTCCATCCGGCCTCCGCTGATCACATCCAGGGTTGCGGCCATCTTGGCCAAAAGGCCGGGGGAGCGGTAAAGAACCGCCAGCACCAGGGGCATGAGGCGAATGCGGTGGGTTTCCGCTGACAGGGCGCTAAGGGTCGCCCAGCACTCCAGGGCTGGGGCGTTCATCAGGTCGTAGAGGGTGGCACCGTAGTAGCCCAGGCTATCGGAGGCCGTACATATGCGGCGCAGCTCTTGGTAGGTGTAACCGGCATGGTGCACCCGGACCATGTACTTTATTGCGGGGCCGTCTGCCATACTCTAGGGACCGTCGAGGAGATCCGGGGTAGGGGGCCTTGGGCCCCTACCCGAAGGCTTCATCCAGGATGCGCACCTGCTCACTGCTGAGCATCCAGCCCGATGCGCCGCAGTTCTCCTCTACATGTTCCACCCGGTTGGCCTTGGGTATGGTGATCACGTTTTCCCTGGACAGGCACCAGTTGAGGGCAACCTGGGCTTTGGTCTTTCCCACTTCCCCGGCGACGCTTTCCAGTGCTCGGACACCCTGCCTCCCTCGTATCAAGGGCTTGTCTGAGAGAGCCCCGCTGTCAAGGGGGGTGTAAGCGACAACGGTCACCCCCGTCTCCTTGCAGTAGGGGATAAGGTCTCTTTCGATGCGGCGTTCCCTCAGGTTGTACAGCACCTGGTTGCTCACGATCCGGTGCTTTGTCATGGCACCCTGGGCTTCCTTAAGCTCCCTGACAGAGAAGTTGCTGACACCTATGTACCGCACCTTCCCTTGTTCCACCAGGTCCTCCATGGCGCTCATTGTCTCAGCTATGGGCACCCGGGAGTTGGGCCAGTGGACTATGTACATGTCGATGTGATCAACCCCCAGGCGGGCCAAGCTGCCGTCGGCGGCGGACATCACCTCATCGTAGCGCAGGTGGCTGCCCGAGACCTTGGTTGCCAGGAACACCTGGTCCCGTCGCCCCTTCAGAGCCTGCCCAACCACATCCTCGGTGCCGTACATCTCCGCCGTATCTACATGGGTTGCGCCCAAGGATATGGCCCGTTGGATGGGTTCGACCCCTCCGCTGAATTTCCATGTGCCAATGCCCACCTCGGGGAGGAGAACACCGGTATCGCCCATCTCCCGCACTTCCATAGCAGCCTCCCTGACGTTGATCGCTGATAAAGGGCCGGCTAGAGCACCTCTTCCAGGGCCATGGCCAACTCATCGAGGGTAGCGAAGCCCTCGAACCGGCCGGTAACGATGCCGGACTTGTTGATGACGAAGGACCACTCCGTGCTGGGCAAGCGCCACTCCAGCACCGTTGGCGAAAGGACGGCCAGGTCCAGGTCGCCCTGTATTTCGTGGGGATTGTCGTAAAGGTCCACGTGGATAAAGTTGGCCTGGTACTTGAAGGCCTCCTTCAGCTCATGCAGCACATCAACCTGGGGACCGCAGACCGCATTGGTGCAGAAGGCAGGGCTGGCCATAACTACTACCGTCGGCAGATCGTTGTCTATGGCTTCGGCGATGGTGAGCTGGTACAAATCCTCATCTCTTAGCGTGCCGGTGGTGAGCTCACTTATGTCATCCACGTCTGCATGGGTCTTGCTATCGCTCCTGACGGCCGAGCTTCCAACGTCAACCGCCGTGGGCACCTCTTCTACGGGAAATCTCAGGGTGGGGGCCCCTCCCAGTCCTTCCGGGCCGGGAACATCAACCTCGATGCCCCAGGTCCCTTTGGCATCGAAGCTGAGCTCTGTGGTGTGCAGTCCCCTTGTACCGAAGGGCCAGGGACGAAACACGGCGCTGACCCTCTGCTTCTCCTCTCCCGGCCCCTCCTCCGAGGGATAGAAGAAAGAGGTGACCTCTACCTCAGGCAGCTGTACAACCCCCCGGGGAGAAGTCACCACGAAGCCGATGCGGTTGTTTCCCAACCCCAGATCGGGGGTGGCGAATATCAGCTGCAAGCCCTCGGGAGTTTCAGGCCCCCTGACAAGGATCGGTTCTTCCAGCATCCCCGGGGGCGCCTCGGACCCGCCGTTTCCTTCCCCGCCGGAGGAGCAGGATAGAGCGCCCATCAGGGCCGCCAGGACAACGAGGGCAATGGGGAGGTGAAAGGCCTTCATGGGGGCTAAATGCCAGACTCGTACACCCCAAAGGTGAAGGCATACAGGTCGAAGTCGTCAGAGTTGGAGCTGAGCTTAAGGTCGTAGGTGCCGAATGTGGGCGCTTCGACGATTGCATACAGCCTGGGCTCATCTATCACCAGGAAGCTGCGGCCGTCGTCTTCTATGACCACATCCTGCCCCTTGTTGGCATCGGTCATGTACTCCCCATCCAGGGTTACCAGCACCTTGTAGGGCGCGGGATCGGTCTCGTCGGGCTTGATAACGGCGTTTACGCTCAGGGCGGAGAACCGGATCAGCATGTAGTCCTCGAAGTCCTGGGTCTCCCGCCCGTGCCTGAGGGATTCGGGTCCGTTGTACCAAGACCCTTCCAGGTAGATCAGGTCGTTCCTGTAATCCCCCGGATCTTAGTATATCTGGGTTACATCCGTTTCCCTGTAGAAGTCCCTGTTGAACACGTACCCGCCGCCGCCAAAGAACACATCGCTCTGGCCCCTGCTGGTGCCCGCGTACAGCTCCCTGGTTGGCCTGGTAGAGCCTGCCGTGAAGGAGGCATCGTACACCTGGTCTTCGGGCAGAGCGTCGTCTATGTCGCACAGGTTTTTCCCCGCCTCCAGCAGCAGCTTGCGGATCATCTCTTCGGTCTTCGCGTACGCTCCCTCACCGAAGTGCTCGTAGCGAATGATTCCGTCCTTGTCGATCAGAAACTTGGCGGGCCAGTAACGGTTCTCGAAAGCCCTAAAGGTGCCGTAGTCATTGTCCTGGGGAATAGGCCACACGATACCGTGTTCAGAGACTGCGTTGCGCACATTCTCCAAGTCCTTCTCGAACTCGAATTCCGGCGTGTGCACCCCAAGGATCACCAGTCCTGCATCCGCATACCTGGCATGCCATTCCCTGAGATACGGGAATGTACGGATACAGTTGACGCAGGTGTAGGTCCAGAAGTCCACCAACACTACGTTGCCCCTCAGGCCCTCGATGGTCAGGGGAGGAGAGTTCAACCAGGCGGTGATGCCTGAAAGCTCGGGGGCCTCGGGCCCGTCAGCCACATCAGTTGTAACGGTGGAAGCTTCGCACTCTTCAACCATTGCCACATCGGTGGCAGGCATCGTAGCCGAATCTGTGGCAGTGGGCTCCTGCTCCGACGAGCAGGCCACTGCCGCCAGCAACAGACCGATTCCGAGCACCACCAGGATAGGAAGTGATTTGGAGCCCATGCGTTTCTTCACCATCAAACGATACGTCGCCAGCAGGGCTGTACTCTCAAGGTTGAGAGGACTAGCCATCATTGCTATCATACATCGTATAGGATGGTGGATGGAAGAATGAACCTCAAGTACGCTGTATTCAACACAAACCTGGGATGGATCGCGGCGCTGACGTCCCCCAAGGGGCTGCGCCGGGCCACCCTGAAGGATACGCCCGAAGCAGCCCTGGATGAGCTGGGGCCTGAAGGGGTAGATGCCGAGGAGGACCCTGCTGCCTTAGAAGATATCCGCGTATGCTACGAAGCCTACCTTGCCGGCGATGAGCGGGCGCTGGACGACATGCCCCTGGACCTGGACGGTGCAACCGAGTTCACCAAGGCTGCATGGGAGGCATGCCGGAGCATCCCCCCTGGCGAGACCCGGAGCTACCAGTGGCTGGCGGTGCAGGCCGGCAAACCCCGGGCGCCCCGGGCGGCAGGCCAGGCGATGGCCAAGAACCGCCTGATCCTGGTGATACCCTGTCACCGGGTTATTGGGAGCGACGGCAGCCTTCACGGCTACGGCAGCGGCCTGGACCGCAAGGCCCACCTGCTGGAGTTGGAGCGGGACGCCATCGCCCGCAAGCCCGGCTAGAGGCCGCCCCGGAAACTGTCTCCGAGGCCCTCAGGGCTTTCGCTTCTCCCTATGGTTGGAGACCGAGTGCTCCTGTCCCCTCAAGAAGGTATACACTACCGAGCCCGCAGCCGCACCCAGGATCGGGCCTGCCCAATAAGCCCAGTGGGTGCCCCATATTCCACTGGTGAGCGCCGGCCCAAAGGAGCGGGCCGGGTTCATCGAAGCCCCAGATATCGGACCTGCGAAAATAGCCTCCAGCGCCACGGTCCCTCCGATAGCCAGGGCCGCCGTCTGTCCCACAGCCCTGGTGTCCGTAGCTACCGCCATGATGACGAACATCAGGAAGAAGGTCAGGACTATCTCCAGGCCAAAGGACTGCCAGACGCTTCCTGACGGCAGGGTGGAACCCATGCTGCCCACCTCGCCCAGCAAGGCCAGCAGGACGGCGCTGGCGGCCGCTGCGCCCATAAGCTGGGCAGCCCAGTAAAGTGGAACGGAGCGCCAGGAAAAGTGACGGCACAGAGCCAGGGAAAGGGTCACGGCAGGATTGATGTGGGCGCCCGAAATGTGGCCGGTGGAGTGGACCATGGCAGACACAATCAAGCCAAAGGTGAGGCCGATGCCGACATTCCCGACCCTTCCGCCGGAAAGCTCGTCAATCATGATGGCCCCGGTGCCTGCAAAGACCAGTCCGAAGGTGCCGATCATCTCAGCAATAAATGGCTTGAGCATTACCGGGGGGCTCACCAATTGCGGTTGCGGGAGTAGATGTGCCTAAGGATGACGGCCACGCTGCTCATTGAAAGCAGCACAATCAGGAGAATGATCATACCTGCGGCCGCATTCTGCTGGAATCCTGGAAGGGGACGAGTGATCCAGCTATAGACCTGGATCGGGATCACCGTAAAGGGGTCAGTGGGGCTGGTGGGACTGAAGAAGACGGATGTGAAAGCACCTATGGCGATGAGGGGCGCCGTTTCTCCTATGGCCCGGGCAAGGGCAAGGATGACACCTGTGAGAATGGTCGGCAGGGCAGCCGGAAACACCTGGAAGCGCACCGCCTGCCAGCGGGTGGCGCCAAGGGCCATGGCCGCCTCCCTGATGGACGGAGGGACTGACCGCAGGCCCTCCCGGGATGCCACGATGATAATGGGGAGGATGAGCAATGATAGGGTGAGGGCGCCGGCGATGATGCTGGGCCCCATCCTCGCCCAGTACACAAACAGGGCCAGACCCAGGAGGCCATACACCACCGACGGGACACCGGCCAGGTTGCTGATATTGATCTCTATCAGCTTGGTGAAGAGGTTCCTGCGAGCGAACTCCTCCAGGTAAATCGCAGCCCCGACTCCCACCGGGACCGCGAAGGCGGCAGTCATAACCATCACCCACAAGGTGCCCAGCAGGGCGGACTTTATTCCCGCATTTTCGGCAAATCGGGAGGGGAAGCTGTTCAGGAAACTCCAGCTTAGAGCACCGAAGCCATCGGACGCCACGGTGTACAGCAGCACACCTACCGCCAGTACGCCAAAGGCGGTGCAGCCCATGGCCGCAACCAGGAAGGAGTTGGCGGTTATCTTGGAGATGCGACGGCTGTTGCTCCTTTCGCTCGCCAGGTGCGAAGGGGCGAGGCTCATTCGTACACCTCTCTGAACTTAGACAACAGGCCCTGTGCCACAAGATTGATGGTGAGGGTAAAGACGAACAGCAGCATGCCCACCGCAAAGATGCTCTCATACCCAACCGTTCCCCTTGGCGTGTCTCCCGTTGCCACCTCCATGATGAAGGCGGTCATGGTCTGCATCGCCTCCAGGGGGTTGATCGAGAGGTTAGGTATGCCCCCGGCTGCAATGGTCACGATCATGGTCTCCCCAACGGCCCGGGACAGAGCGAGGAGTCCCGACGCAACTATCCCGGACAGGGCCGCAGGTATTACCACCCGGACCGACACCTGGAAGCGGCTTGCCCCCAAGGCATAGGCCCCCTCCCGGAGATTAGACGGCACGGACCGCATGGCATCATCGCTGAGAGATACGATCATGGGAATCAGCATCACCCCCATGGCAAGGGCGGCCGTGGCCGCGTTGAAAATGGAATCGGTCTGGAAGATGGGCTTTATGATGATCGGGCTGATGAAGGCGATGGCAAAGAAGCCATACACCACCGTGGGTATTCCCGCCAGTATCTCCAGGGTAGGCTTGATAACGGACCGAACATGGTTGGGGGCATACTCGCTGAGATATGTCGCCGCTAGCAGTCCGACGGGGAAAGCGATGGCCAATGCTATGGTGGCAACAAGGATGGTTGCTCCCAGGAGCGGGAGCACTCCGTAGACCTTCACAGAAAAGAGGGGCGCCCACTCCGTCCCCGACAGGAAATGAAATATGGAAACGCTGCGGAAGAAGGGGATAGCCTCGGACAGTAAGATCATCACTATCCCGATTGTGGTTACGACGGAGAGGGAGGCGCAGGCAAAGAGAAGGAACAGGATGGGCGCCTCCCGGACCTGCCGTTGGAGGCGCCTCCTGTTCAGCTGTGCTTGTTCCAGCTGGGCCACTAAACTATTGTATCCTGCTCAGCGCATCGGTGATAGATGTGCCGGGCTCCACCTCGTTGAACACGGACCCGGTAGCACGACTGCTTATCCGTTCTCTCGCCCAATCATAAACGCTGGCAGGCAGGGGCACATACCCAACCTCCGGCACTATCGTCGGAGCATTGTCCAGGAAGAACTCCACAAAGGCCGCAACCTCCGGACGAGTGTCCAACATGTCAGCATTCACGTAGATGAAGATGGGACGAGCAAGGGGCTGGTAGGAACCATTCTCTACATTCTCGGAAGAAGGCGCCACGCACACACCTGTGTCGGGATTGCGTA
>JAGWBF010000119.1 GCA_021296025.1 Dehalococcoidia bacterium
GAGGGCTCCACAGCGATCAGCTGGCGACACATCATTGCCAGGGGAATGGCATAGCGACCTGCCCCGGCCCCCACGTCCATCACAACATGGTGCGGATTCACCTGCTGCTTTAAGATATCCAGCAGCACATCGTTGTCACGTCGAGGGTCGGCGACGAAGTTTTGGGCGTAGTTTACCCAGTAGTCCTGGGGGTTCGGCTCTCCCCGCATGCGCTCGGACTGAGCATGCTCAAGTCGGACCATCTCACCCCAGCGCTGGCAGGCGTTCATATCTTCCAGGAGCGGGTGTCGTAAATCTGGATGCGGTGCCGGCAGCTCTCTACGACGTACAACCTGCCCTGGGCATCCAGCTTGACCGAGATGGGTCCCCAGAACAGCTTCTCTATGGAAGCCGACTCATCTCTCAAGGAGTCGTTGGGAGAGGCGTTGGGCTTGGGCTCCAGGTCAGCCTTAGCCCGCTCCTCAAGCTCCTCTAGGTTTGCATCCAGGTAGTCCTGGCCCCACTTGGACATCCCGCCGTCTCCCCGCATCTTGGCGAGGAAGCTGCCGTCGGGGGCCAACACCTGCACCCTCTCGTTTCCCCAATCAGCTACGTAGAGGTTCCCTGACTGGTCCACCGCCACGCTTGAGGGCCTGGTGAACTGGCCATCCTGGTTGCCCGGACTCCCGAAGGTCTCCAGGCAGGTCCCCTCGGAGCTGAACTTCTGGATGCGATCGTTTCTCCAGTCCGCCACATAGATGTTCGACGCATCGTCCAGGCAGATGCCCCATGGGGTGGACAGCTGGCCTTCTCCGCTGCCGTACGAACCGAAGGAGCCTATGTACGTCCCATCCTTGCCGTATCGCTGGACTCGATGATTGGCGCCATCGACCACCAGCAAGTTGTCGTCGGGATCGAATGCGATGCCGGCGGGGCGGCTGAAGTGGCCGTCGCCATCTCCGAATGTGCCCCATTTGCCCAGAAACGTGCCTTCCTTGTCAAAGATGGATATACGGTGCAGGGCCTCATCGGAGATGTATAGGTTCTCATCCCGGTCAATTGCGATGGAGCAGGGCCACATGACCTGACCATCGGCCGTACCGCCGGTGCTGAAGGTGCCCAGGTAATCCTCGTCCAGGTTGCACACAGTGATTCGCTTGTAGTTCATGCGGGACTCGACTTCCGGCCCCGCCCTGTTGAGGACATAAAGGACCCCCCTGCTGTCTATAGCCATATCCACGGGGTTGTTGAACCCCCGGCCGGAAAGCCCATAGAAGCCGATGGTCTGAACGCACCGGCGCGCTTCTTGAACGATCATGACCGCCCTCTCCTCAGGATGAACTGAAACATTACGCCAGCTGGAATTCCCGGGTAGAAGCAACCATCTGAAGCATTTCTACGATGCGTGCCGTGGCGCCGGGGGTATCGTCGGTAGATGTCACGAGCTCTCCGGCCTGCATCGCATGGTCCAAGAGCTGGCTCCTGGTGTCTTCACTGACCTTGAGAGGCCCCATGATGTCCAGGCACGAATCAACCAATTGGGCAGGTGTAAGGGAGCGCCCCTGGCTCTTGACATGGTCGATAAGAGCCTTAACACCGGGTTTGCCGGCATCAGCAAGCTGGGAGACCACGAAGTTCACGCGGTCAACCAAGCTTCCGGTGGTGACCCACTCAACTCCGGTGTGCCACCCTTCCACGCTTGGCGGGTCAAGGACCTGCTGCCCCATCACCCCCGCCGCGGTGCCGACCCTGATATCCTCCACGGCCGGCATATGGTGCCCTCCAGTCATGCGCACCGCCCCAGCGACAAGCTCTACGGGGCTCTTTACCTTGGCGAAGGCAGCTTCCTTAAAGAAGTCGGAGTTGAACATCATCCGCAGGACCGAGCAAATGTCATAGTTACTGGAAACGAAAACATCGGCCATGGCCTCAATGGCACCGGGCTCCCGGGGCGGCACCGTGTTCCAGGCTGGCACCTGGGGTTCGTCGGCCACGAAGAAGTTGTACAGGTGACGGGAGACGAACCGGGCTGTGGCCCGGTCTTGGCAGATTATGTCAATTATCTCTTCGCCATCGAAGTCTCCCGTCTGCCCCAGGAAGGTCTTCTGCGTGGCGTCGTGGTCGTCTTTATTGAAGTCGAACTGCCAGTCCAGCCTGCCGTAGGGCCACACCGAGTCCTGGACTACCCTGGAAGTGTGCAGGCCCAGGTTGTAGAGAGTCCAGCCGGTGAAGGCCCTGGATGCCTCTCGAACATCGACTTCGGTGTAGTTGCCCACTCCCATAGAGAAGAGCTCCAGCAGCTCCCGACCGTAGTTTTCGTTGACGGCGTCATGGTGGTTCTGGTTGTTGTCCAGCCAGAACAGCATGGCGGGGTCCCTGGAAACCTGGAGCAGCAGTGTGCGAAAGCTGCCCAGCCCGCAGCGGCGAAACATATCCACCTGGTTCAGGATGACCTTGGGCTGGTTGAGCTTGGTGTAGCCGGTGGCAAACACCCCGTGCCAGAAAAGGGCGATCTTCTCCTCGAGGGGTCGCCGGGTCTTGACCATCCGGTAAATCCAGTAGGTCTGG
>JAGWBF010000120.1:0-2449 GCA_021296025.1 Dehalococcoidia bacterium
AGGGTGGCTGATAGGATGAGCCCAAAGCGTAGCTAGGAGTAGGGCGTGGTCGGAAACAAGGCGTTTGGGGCTTATGTGCCCCGTTATCGCATGGGAAAGGAAACGGCCGGCTGGGGCACTTCTGCGGAGAAGGCTGTTGCCAACTTCGACGAAGACAGCGTGACCATGGCTGTAACTGCCGGCAGGAACTGCCTGAAGGGCATCGACCCTCAAAAGATTGACGGCCTCCTGTTTGCCACGACGACTCCCCCCTATGCTGAAAAGCAGTGTTCCTCCATCATCGCGACCGCTCTTGACCTGCGCAGGGAGATAAACACAGCTGACATAACTGGTGTACTAAGGGCCGGGACCAGCAGCCTCAAACTGGCTATGGATTCTGTTAACGCGGGCTCTGCCAAGCAGGTACTGGTCATAGCTGCCGATGCCCGCCTCGCCGGACCCAGGGGAGACCTGGAGCGGAACATGGGAGACGGCGCTGCGGCCGTCCTGATATCCGCCGACAGCAATGCAGCCGACCTTGAAGGCAGCTACTCCATCAGCGAGAACATGCTGGATATGTGGCGCTCCCAGGGAGACTCCTTTGTTCGCACCTGGGAAGACCGGTTCATGACCGAGGAAGGCTTAGAGCGGATACTGCCCGATGCCGTCGCCGGTTTCATGGGGAAGCACAACGTGAAGGCCGGGGAGTTTGCCAAGGCGGTGTTCCACTCCCCCGATGCCCGCCGCCATACCCAGCTGGGCCGGAGGATGGGGTTCTCGGAGGAGCAGCTCCAGGACCCCCTGTTCGGCAGTGTGGGCAACACCGGGGCAGCTCACCCTATTCTGGGACTGGTAGGAGCTTTGGAGGATGCCCAAAAGGGCGACCTTGTCCTGGTGGCCAGCTACGGAGACGGCAGCGACGTCATGTCCTTCCGAGCCAATGGCTCCGACGGAACCAATGGCAGCAGGACCAGGCTCGCAGAGCTGATCGAGCGCAAGGTCCTCATTTCCAGCTACGAGACCTATGCCCGGTGGCGGGACGTTTGGACCTCGGATGCTGCATCCCGGCGACCCGCGCCGGCGGTCCCTTCGGTGACGGCCCTCTGGCGGGAGTCGGACCAGAATATCCGCCTATACGGGGCCAAGTGCACCCAGTGTGATGCGATGCAGTACCCGCCCCAAAGGGTCTGCACCATCTGCCTGGCCAAGGATACATCCGAGCCTGTCCGCTTATCGGACAAGTCAGGAGAGGTGTACACCTACTCCATGGACTACATTGCAGGCACCACTGATGTGCCCCTCGTGGTTACCGTGATCAACTTCGAGGGCGGTGGACGCATGCTTTGCATGATGACCGATAGGGAGCTGGATGAGGTGCAGGTCGGGATGCCTGTTGAGATGACCTTCCGGAAGCTGCGAGTGGTCAATGGGATTCACAACTACTACTGGAAGTCCATGCCCAGGCGCAGCAATAATTAACATAAGCTTTGGAGGGGTAGATCGTGCAAGGAATAAAAGACAGGGTGGCCATAGTTGGCATGGGGTGCACAAAGTTCGGGGAGCGTTGGGATGCCAGCGCCGCGGACTTGATGGTAGAAGCAGCCTACGAAGCTTATGAAGATGCGGGAATCGATCCAAAGGATATAGGCGCCGCGTGGTTGGGGACCGTACAGACCTTTAGGACGGGCCAACCCCTGGCCCAAGCCCTGAAACTGGACTATGTGCCCATCACCCGTGTGGAGAACGCCTGCGCCACGGCCACCGACGCTTTTCGCAATGCCAGCTATGCGGTAGCTGCGGGCATCTACGACATCGTGCTGGCCCTGGGGGTCGAGAAGCTCAAGGACTCGGGCTTTTCAGGGCTCGCCATATCCGAGGGTGTGGGCAGCGAAACAGCCCCTCCCACTCCGCCTCCTTCCCAGTTTGCAATGGCAGCCACCAGGTACTTCCATCACTATGGCATTCCCTACGAAGAGGGTAAGAAGGTACTGGCGCAGATCGCGTCCAAGAACCACCATAACGGCACCCTAAACCCCAAGGCCCACTTCCAGCGGGAAGTCTCCGTGGACCAGGTGATGAACGCGCCCATGGTGGCGTGGCCCCTGGGCCTGTTCGACTGCTGTGGCGTCAGCGACGGAGCAGCGGCGGCCATCATCACCACGCCGGAGATCGCCCGCACCCTGCGCCGGGACTATGTGTTGGTGAAGGCCCTTGGCTTGTCGGTGGGTTCCTTCGGGATCCTGCGGGACGACTGGGACTTCGTCCACTTCCCTGAGAACGTCAGGGCGGGACAGGCTGCATACCAGGAGGCGGGCATTTCCAATCCCAGGTCGGAGATCGACCTAGCCTGCGTCCACGACTGCTTCACCATCACGGAGCTGGTCATTGCCGAGGACTTGGGGTTCAGCCCCAGGGGGCGTGGCCGGGAGGATGTTGAGGCGGGGAACTTCACCCTGGAGGGTGACCTGCC
>JAGWBF010000120.1:2506-3089 GCA_021296025.1 Dehalococcoidia bacterium
CAGCTCCAGGGAAAGGCAGGCGACCGACAGCTCAAGAAGGCGGACCTGGGGCTGACTCACAACCTTGGAGGCCGCCCGGGTTCCTTCACAGCCTCCGTCGCGGTCTTTGGCCGGGAGAACTAAGCCCAGCCCCTCAAGAAGTGTCCCCGAGCCTCGATTAGATCAAAGGGTGGTATCACGCGAGTGGTACCACCCTTTTTGATGCGTCGCTCATTGCCCCACCGCGAATGCGATGCTCAATCCTTTACCGCATGACGTCCCGCTGCACAACCGGCCCGTTTCGGGCAATGATTCCTCCCGGAAATTTCTCTTCCAGACCCTAAAGTGGTACCAGTAACCACTCCTGCATCTTTCAGGGCCTCTCCGTCGATTCTAGAAGGGTCGGATATTATGTCTATTAGAGTCGTATGTAATATTACATAACTTATTTTGTTCGAACCACCAAGAAAAAGCGAAAATCAGGGATTGTCGAGGGGCGATGGTCTCGGGGGTCTCTAGGGCACTTGATCTGTCATTTCGGCGGGGATGTCCTAGAGGAAGAGGTCGTGGGTCTGGGGGGTCGTCAAAACGTTCGGGGCGATTG
>JAGWBF010000040.1:0-2735 GCA_021296025.1 Dehalococcoidia bacterium
CCGAGAAGGTTATGAATGCTCCCAAGATGGCCGAGACGGTGGGCACCAGAAACAGGTAGGCCATCTGGCCAATATACGGCGCTCGCGGCAGCTCTGGCATTGGGCTGAGGACCGGCCACCACATGAGGACTGCGGCGCCCATAAAGGTGATGTGCTCCAGGATGTGGATGTTCCTCTCCCGCAGGGCCAGGTCGTACAGCCCCGGCACGTGCCAGAACACCAGGACTGCATCGAAGATCAGGAAAGCCGCCACTGGCCTAGTAACGAAGGAGGCAACCTTCCTCACCACTGGGCTCCTGAGCAAAGGCCTGAGCAGCCACGGCGGCGTGCCGATAAGCACCAGGGGCGGAAAGACCAGCATGAGCAGCATGTGCTGGAGCATATGGAAGCTGAACAGATATCTCTCGCCCAGGTCGTGGATGGGGGAGAGCAGGGCAACCATCAGCACCACCACACCCAGCAGGAAAACGGAGACCCGCCATCCTTCGACGCAAGGGCCCAGCTGGAAACGCTGGCGCAGCGGCCCCACCCCCAGCATGTAGGCACCGCCGAATGCCAGGAGGCCCAGGATTATGCTGGGGTGGGCGTGCCATTGGGCCCAGGAGAAGTCCGCTACTTGGAGAATTATCATCTCAGGTCAGCAAAAGCGGTGCATGGTCTGGGCCGCCCACTGAGGAACACTGGACAGCCAACGCCACGGTTACTGCTGGGCTAGCAGGAAAGCCACCAGCGCATCGACCTGCTCGTCGGTCAGGTCCTGGACGATGGCAAGGGTCATGAGGCCGGGTGTGGCGCGCTCCACCCCGTCGGGAATGAAGCCGTCTGGGTCTCGCAGCGACTCGACCAGGTACTCTTCGGCTGAGGTGCCGGGCTTTCGGGTGCCTGCGACGGAGCCGATGTCGGTGAGGTCGGGGCCGATCAGTCCCTCGGCCAGTCCCTCGATCCTGTGGCACTCGGAGCACCACAGTGCCTGAGGGCCTACGTTGGCAGGGGCGGCCATGAACAAGGCCTGACCTTCAGCTACGAGCCCCCCGGCTGGCGCGGGCGCATCGGCCGGTGTATCTGTAGGCGTCGTCGGAACCACCACGTCGCCGACGGCGGTCTGCATCTCTGTTGCGGCTGTAGCGCTCATCAAGAACTCGACCAGGAGGTCAACCTCTTCGTCGGTCAAGCCTCCGGTGACAGAGGCTGTCATCAGACCCTGGGTGCACAGCTCTACTTCACACAGGAAGGCCTCGGGCTCACTGATGGACTCCCGGATGTACTCTCTGGCCGTGGTGCCGGGCTTCCGAGACTCGGCATCGACGGCTATGTTGGTTAGGTCGGGCCCGATTGCACCGTTGGCAATGTCGCCGAGGGTGTGGCACTGGCTGCACCACAGGGCTTGAGGAGCGGCGCTGGCTGGGACGTTTAGGAATAGCTGACGACCTTGGCACTCCAGGTCATCAACCGCGCATTCATCGCCCGTCACAGGCACTGTGGGGGTGGGCGCAACTTCTGTTATTGGTCCATCGGGCCTGGAATATGGCCATGAGAGCTACCGACACGGCTACCGCCAGCACCAAGCCTCCGATGAACACCCCTGAGAACAGGCGGCTGTCGAACTTCAGGTGCATGTAAAAGAGGATAACCAGGGCGAACTTGACGAGGGAAAGGAGGAGAAAGACGGTGATCAGCACCGGGTTCGGCATATCCAAATAGAATACAGCGAACTCTATGGCTGTCAGCGCCGCCAGCGTAAAGGCTACCTTGATGTAGGTAGCGGCTGTCGGGTGCGCTCCCTCCCTATGTCCTGGGCTATCCACCATTTGTGATCCTCTGGTCAGTTATCACGTTTCCCATCTCGCTGCGACCTAAGTGACCCCGACTCCGATCAGATAAACGACTGCAAAGATGACGATCCAAACTATATCCACGAAGTGCCAGTACAGGGCGGCCAGGTCAACGCTCAACGCCTGCTTGTCGGTGAGCACCCGTTGGGCTTTCCTCCCTCCGATGAAGGAGTAGCCCGTGATAGATAGCAGCCAGATTACACCGACGGTCACGTGGGCGCCGTGGAAGCCCGTCAGGGTGAAGAAGGTCGTGCCGAACAGGTTAGTCTGAGGGGTCAGGCCGTAATCTTCCTTGTACTCATTGGCTCCCGCCACGCATTCGGGCACCTGGGAACCCGGCTGGCATTCAACGGTTTTCTCATGGTTGGCGAACTCGTAGAACTCGAAGGTCTGGAATCCCAGGAAGGTGGCGCCGAGCAGGCATGTGGACAGGAGCCATACCCGGAAGGCCCGCATGTTGCCCCTGTTGATTGCCGAGTAGGCCAGCACCATGGACATGCTGCTCATCAGCAGCACAAAGGTGCTCACTGTCGTAACCGGGATGCTGAAAACATCCTCTGGGAAGGGCCCCACGAGGCTCTCTCCCCGGTATATCAGATAGGTGGCGATGAAAGAGCCGAAGAACAGGCAGTCCGAACCCAGGAACAGCCACATCAGCATCTTGCGATGGTTCAGTCCCGTTGTCGTCTGTTCGACCATGGAATGGCCTTGCCCGGTCGGGTTTTCCAACTCTAACCTTTCTCCACGGCTAGTCTTCAGCCCTTCCCGCGGAATTGGGAACGTCAATCATCGGACTCATGATCTTCCTCGGCAGGTTCGATGGACCAGAGGTACGCGGCAACTACGCTTATTCCCAGCCCGCCGATAGCCATTGCCCAGGTAACTGTCTGGTGGAACACCAGG
>JAGWBF010000040.1:2788-16754 GCA_021296025.1 Dehalococcoidia bacterium
CCGGAATCTCCGTGCTCTTCAGCATGCTCATGGCTGGCCGCCTCATGTCCATTCGCGCCGCCCCCTATCGCTACTGGGGCCGAATGTCCATCATCGCCATACTTGGTGCTCCAGTGGGCGTCCAGACCATGCACCTGCGGAATCTCGGCGAAGTTGTAGACGGGCGGCGGCGAGGGAATCGACCACTCCAGGGTCCTGCCGTCCCAAGGGTCGCTGGGGGCGATCTCGCCCTTCTTCAAGCTCCGGAGTGCATTGTGGATAAAGATCAGGATAGAGGCCGCCATGAAGAAGGCGCCCACGGTGGCGACGATATTCCACAAGTCCCAGCCCATGGCTGAATCGAAGGTGTGTATGCGCCGGGGCATTCCCTGAAGGCCGAGGAAGTGCATGGGGAAGAAGGTGACGTTGAACCCAATCATCATCCCCCAGAAATGCAGTTTGCCGAGGTTGTCGTCCATCATCCTGCCCGTCATCTTGGGCCACCAGTAGTAGAGGCCGGCGAAGATGGCGAAGATGCTTCCGCCGAACAGGACATAGTGGATGTGGGCGACGACAAAGTAGGTGTCCTGTTGCTGGGCGTCGGCGGGAGCAGAGGCGTGCATAACCCCGCTGAGCCCGCCGATTATGAACAGGGACACAAACCCCACCGCAAAGAGCAGGGGGGTCTTGATATTGATTGACCCTCCCCACAGGGTGCCGATCCAGTTGAATATCTTGATTCCCGTCGGGATAGCGATGGCCATGGTGGCGATGCTGAACACCGAGTTGGACCAAGCTCCCAGGCCGACTGTGAACATATGGTGGCTCCACACACCCCAACCCATGAACCCGATGATTATTCCCGACAGGACCACCACCCGATACCCGAAGAGGGGCTTGCGGGAGAAGGTCGGCAGGATCTCAGATATGATGCCCATCGCCGGAAGGATCAAAATGTATACCTCGGGATGGCCGAACACCCAGAACAGGTGCTGCCAAAGGACCGGATCGCCGCCGAGGGCCGGGTTGAAGAAACCGGTGCCGAACTGCCGGTCGAAGAGGAGCTCGATCAGGCCTACGGTGATCACTGGGAAGGCCAGGATTATCAGGAAGGAGGTCACTAGGGTCATCCAGACGAACACCGGCATGCGCATCAGGCTCATCCCTGGGGCGCGCATGTTGAGAATCGTAACGATGAAGTTGAAGGCTGCAGCCATGGAGGCTGTGCCGAGGACGAGCAGCCCGACCACGTAGAAGTCGACACCATGGCCTGTGTTGAAGGGCGGTTCGGAAAGGTTGGCGTAGTTGAACCATCCCGTGTTGGGCGATCCTCCCATGAGCCATCCGCTGTTCAGCAGGATGCCCCCAAACAGGAATATCCAGTAGCTCAGTGCGTTCAGGCGGGGGAAGGCCACATCCCGGGCCCCGATCATCAGGGGAATCAGGAAGTTGAAGAAGGAGGCGGTCAGGGGCATGATGGCGAGGAAGATCATCGTCAGCGCATGCATGGTGAAGAGCTGGCTGAACACCTCGGGGCTGACGATGTCCTGCTCGGGCCTTGCAAGCTGAGTGCGCATCAGCAGGGCTTCCAAGCCGGCGATCAGGAAGAAGATGAATGCCGTGACACCGTAAAGGATGCCAATGCGCTTGTGGTCAACGGTGGTGATCCAGCTCCACACGCCGTGGTAGCCGCTGGGACGGCGTAATGCCCCGCTTAAGGCGTCACCAAAGGTCACCATGGCTCACCTCCGAAGTGCCCTCCCTCGTTATGTGTGCTCAACACCGCAGTCCAGCCTCTTCTTGATTCAAGGTACACCATTACTTCAAGCTCAGCAGGTAAGCTGCAAGCTGGGAAACCTCTAGGGCCGACAACTCCGAGTCGGGATCGATGTAGACCGTGGCTAGCTCGGCCATACGATTCCCCTCCTTGACGCTGTCGGGATCGCTGAGCCAAGCTCTGAGGTTCTCTCCGCCTGCATCATTATCCAGGAGTCCTGCCGCCAGGGTGCCCCTGGTCCCGAAATTGGTGAGGTTCGGCGCCGGGAATCGAAGCTCTCCCCTCTCGAACCCTTCTTTAAGAGCGAGACGTGCCTCCGCAGAGGCGGGCCCATTTACGGCATGGCAGAGGAGGCATCCCCTGCTGGCAAAGAGCTGGGCTCCCTGGGCTTCATCGGAGCCATCGGCAGGCGCCGGACGGGTGGCCAGCTCATGGTAGTTTGCCACCCAGGCGTCAAACTCATCAGGCTCTTCTACGATTACACGGAACCTCATGTGGGAATGGGCGACTCCGCAAAACTCGGCGCACTGTGCGTAGAACTCGCCCGTTTCCATCGGCGTGAACTTCAACCAATTTTCGTTGTTAGGTATCACATCGACCTTACCTTGCAGCTTCGGTATCCAGAAACTGTGGATAACGTCGTCGGACCTGAGCAGCAGTCGGACAGGCCTTTCGACGGGCAGGCGCAGCTCGTTGGCGGTGATCACGTTCTCTTCTGGGTACTCGAACTCCCACCACCACTGGTGCCCGGTAACGATGACGTTAAGGGAGTCCTCGGGAGGTTCCGACTCTAGGTCGAATATGTAGATGACGGTGGGCACTGCAATTACCGCCAGGACGATTGCAGGGGCAATGGTCCAGCCGATCTCCAGGGGTGTGTTGCCGTGGGTCTGGGCCGGCATGGTGTTGTCGTTACGCCGACGGGCGTAACGAATGACCGCGTAGATCAGAATCCCCTCGACCACCACGAAGACCGCTACCGCTGCCCAGCCGATGATGGCCAGCAGGTCCAGCAATTTCTGGGCCTCCGGGGATGCCGCTTCGAAAGTTGACTGATTGTCCGCTGGGTTGCAGCTCAGCAGCACCAAGAGGGCCGCCATTGACAAGAGGGCAAGGACGCCCCTGCTCTTAAGCTGTCTGGGTATCACCAGGGTCTCCTTGATCGATTACCCTTCCCGTTGGGGTTGCCGGGCACGGGTGTAGGCAGGTGCTGACGTAGGGTCGCATAGCGGCTAAGAGTTTACCAAGGGAACCTTCCCCTTTCAAGGGCAATGTCCCGAGTTTTTCCCAACCTGCGGTCTTCATCCCAGGTTGACCGTCGTGTCTATCATGATAGCTGCAAACAGAAGGGCGAGGTACAACAGGGAGAACAGGTAAACCCGGCGCTCTCGCTGGGAGGCGTCCCGCCTGGAAGCGCCTTCCCCAATGCTGACAAGGCGCCATGCATAGTAGAGGAACACGATTCCCAGGGCAGCGGCGGAGCTGAAGTATATCCATCCCACCTGCTGGACGGTAAAGGGCAGCAGGGTCAGGGCCACTAGGATAATCGTGTACAGGAAGATGTTCCTCCGGGTCTCGGTCTCTCCATATACCACGGGCATCATGGGTATTCCTGCCCTGGCGTAGTCGTCTTTCATAAGGAGCGACAGCGCCCAGAAGTGGGGAGGTGTCCAGAAGAAGATGATGCCGAACAGGTACAGAGCAGGAAGCTCCACACCGCCGGTCACCGCAGCCCAGCCTGCCAAAGGTGGCACTGCTCCCGCGGCGCCACCTATTACGATATTCTGCGGGGTCATTCTCTTCAGCCAGAGGGTGTACACCAGCACATAGAACAGGGTCCCGCCAAGGGTTATGAGGGCGCTCAGCAGATTGACCGTCGATGCCAGGAGGGCAAAGGCGAAAACGTTCAGCAAGATCCCGAAGACAAGGGCTGAATTCGGACTCACCCTTCGTCCGGGGATGGGACGACGATTGGTGCGGAGCATCATGCTGTCCACATCCCTGTCCAGGTAGTGGTTGATTGAGCTGGCCCCTGCGGCCGCACTTCCGCCTCCCAGCAGCAGTAGGGTGGCCACCGACAAGGGCGGAACACCCTGGGCAGCCAGGAACATGCCGCCGAGGGCAGTTATCAGCAGAAGGACTACGATGGGCGGTTTGGTAAGGGCCACGTAGTCGGAAAATATGGACAGCACCTGCCCCGGGGCGGACGAGCGTGTGAAGGTTTCATGACCCAGCTTAAGCATGTCCGTTTCCCTTCAACTCCCTCGGCCTGCCCATCACCACCATGATGGCGAGGATAACGAGGGACACCCACATCAGGGTCCCCAGGGAAAGGTGGGTTGCCCGCAGCTCGGCGGTGAACCCGCCCGTGACCACGGCTGCTCCAAGTCCCACCTGCAGTACAAGCAGCCCGGCCAGGGCTATTGCTGTCCACCTCAGGTGGCCCCAGTCCCTCCCCTGTCGCCATGCCCGCACCAGAACGACGGCCACCAGGGCCGAAACCACCAGGGTCACGAGGCGATGGGCCATATGCACCGAGGCATGGTGTCCTTCTGGGATGAAACTGCCATCACACAAGGGCCACGATACTCCGCAAGATGCGGTTGCTCCCGACACGGTGACGTAGGAACCGGTGATCAGCAGCACGTACGCCATTCCCGTGGTCAGCAGGGTTATGCGCCGCAGGCCAACCAGAGGTGCCCGTCCTGCGTCGGAATGCTGGGCGTTTCGGGGGGTGCTAAGAGCCAGCGCGCTGGCCAGCACCATGCAGGCGATCAGGGCTTCTGCGGTCGCGAGATGGGCTAGGACGAGGCCTCCAGGCAGTTCAGTCAGGACGGTTACCCCGCCCAGTGCGCCCTGGACGAGAACCAGGACCACCCCAAGCAAGCTGAAGGTCAGGAACCAGCGTCGGTCCCTGTGCCAACGCCAGACTATGAATGCCTGGGCCGCTACCAACACACCTACAAGGGCAGCCAGCGTGCGATGAGAGTATTCGATGAGGGCATGATATTCGATGGGTGGGAAAAGCTGACCGTGGCAAAGGGGCCAATCCGGACATCCCAAACCCGAGTTTGTGAGCCTCACCACTCCTCCCAAGGTTATCAGCGCAAAGATGCAAACAACGGTGGAAACGGTGAGAACCTGTAGCTTGGGCCCAACCATACGCCCGCCGCCTGCACTCCAGCGTCTATGGGATGCAACCCCGTTGCCCTCATAGGGCAGATCCGAGAACCTAGGTCTGCGGGTATGACCAGCCAGTAGCTATCGGGAAATTCGGATGGTCCTACCTGAAAAGTTCGTTAAAAATTTCACTAACGACTTAGACGCAGGTTAGCATAGGGCAGTGTGATTGTCAATTTAAGAGGCTTCTAGTCCAGAAAAGGTGCAGTATCCCTCCAGCCCATGTAGTCGGCGATTCCCATCGAAAGATCGAACACGGGCTGGAAGCCGGTGTCCTGGTAAAGGCGAGAGCCGTCCAGTATGCCCCGTACATAGCCCGGGTACAGGTTTCCGTACACCTTGGCTGGGTCATCATAGAACTCCAGGCCGGGGCGCACTTCCCGGAGGGCGTCAACAACATCGCCAAGGGTTACCTTCCTGCCTGTGGTGATGTTGTACACATCATGGGACAGGGTGGGCGCATCAAGCACCTGGCAGATGCCTGCAGCTGTGTCGCTGACATAGGTGTAGTCCCTCCCCAGGCTGCGGTCGCCGACAGGTATGGCCTCCCCCCGGGCTGCTTTCCCGGTGCACTCGTACAACACCGACATGACCGCCCTGTGACCGGTGATCCGTTCCATGGGACCGTAGGGCGATGCCAGCCGTACGCTGACGGAAGGGAATCCGTGCATCTCACCGTAGCGCCGAGTCAGCAGTTCGCTGGCATACTTGGTAGAGGCATAGAGGGTTCGGGGGTAGAGTTTCACATCCTCTCCCAGGAGCTCTTCTGACCCGCGTGCTTCTCCGTACACAGCCCCAGAGCTGATGTACAGGAACCGGCGCAAGGGAAGTCCGGCTGCCAGCTCCAGCATGTTGGTTGTGCCCACTACGTTGATATTGACGATGGAGAGGCTGCTCTCCTTCTCTATATCCTCCCGGGTGGCGGTGAAAACGGCGGCGTGAACGACCTTGTCGATGGCCTGCCCTTCCACCGCCTTCTTTAGGTCACCGGGCTCCAGGATGCTTCCCGTTGAAAAGCTGACCTGGGAGGCCCAGGGTTCGAGGAACTTCAGAACCATCTCATCGGGCGGCGACAGGTCCAGGGACACCACTTCGTGCCCCCTCTGGGCCAGCGCCCTGATAATATTGCTGCCTACAAAGCCGGTGCCGCCGGTAACCAGGGTGGCCATATCTACTCCTTACCCGGTTTCTTGTTTAGTGCAGTGTAACATTGCCTCCGCCCATGTCGAAAATGTCGTTAATCTAGACAGGCATCTATTGAAAAGGGGCTTGTTCTCTATGATATTGTTGATAACCTGTATAGCAGGCTGCAAATCGGAATGTGTTTGGGGGCGAATTGGCGCAACGGACGCCGACAGGAAATAAGGTTGAAAGCTTCACTCGCAATGGTGCGAAGTCTGGACTAAACGGACGCGAACATTCTGCTCGATTAGCCCCGTTGGTAGAGAGGAATACAGGTCCGCTGCAACTGGTTTCCGTTGGCAACGCCTCCCTGGACTCTTACCGTAAGCCAGCCGGCGGGAAGGCCCTGGAGGAGGTCAGGAGGTTGGCGTCCCCCTTGGAGGGCGCCCGGGTTCTGCACCTCAACTCTACCGCTTACGGCGGCGGAGTTGCCGAAATCCTTCGCTCCGATATCCCCCTGATGCGAGACATCGGCATCCATGCCGATTGGATGACCATCGCCGGGGACGACCCGTTCTTTCGCGTTACCAAGGCTTTCCACAACGCCCTTCAGGGCGCCGAGTATCATCTGACCGGGGCGGCGAAGCGGGCCTACCTGGACACCAACTCCCCCAACACAGCATTCTCTTATGACGACTATTATTACATCATCGTGCACGACCCCCAGCCGGCAGCCATCCGGTCCATGTACGGTTCCAGTAAGGCCAAATGGGTGTGGCGGTGTCACATAGACCTGTCCGATCCCAACCCCCAGGTATGGCGTTTTCTGCGCCCCTACGTCGATGCCTACGATGCAGTAATCTTTACGATGGCCGAGTACGCCATGAAAGACCTGCCGCCGGAGAAGGTGCGGTTGATCCCGCCGGCCATTGACCCGACAACCCCGAAGAACACCTCTCTCCCTCCCAAGCTGTGCGAGAACATTCTCTCCTTTGCGGGCATCGATACCAGAAGGCCCCTCGTGACCCAGGTCTCCCGTTTCGATCCCTGGAAGGACCCCTTGGGCGTGGTGGAGGTTTACCGCAGGGTGAAGAGGCAGGTGCCGGAGGTCCAGCTGGCTATGCTGGGCCACCTGGCCATGGACGACCCCCAGGGCGCGGAGATGTACGAGGCTACCAGGAAGGCCGCGGGCAGCGACCCCGATGTGCACATGTACACCAACTTCACTGCTGCAAGCAGCATCGAAGTGAATGCCTTCCAGCGCTCGTCGGATGTGGTCATCCAGAAGTCCATCCGGGAAGGATTCGGCTTGGTCGTGGCGGAAGCCCAGTGGAAGTCCACGGCTGTCGTAGCCGGTAGGGTCGGAGGCATCCCCATGCAGCTGCGGGACGGTAGTGGCGGCTACCTGGTGGACAGCGTCGATGAGTGCGCCGACAGGGTGCTTCACCTGCTTGAGGATCCGGAACAGGCCAAAGCCATGGGGGAGCGGGGCCACCGGTACATCCGCAGCCACTACTTGACTCCTCGTCTCGTGGCCGATGAGCTGAAGCTCTTGAGTTCCCTCTAGATACTCCTGCCTTGCCTCCTGCCGGACCTCCCGTAGCTGGACAATCCAGCTTGGTGTGTCTTATTATCATTTCTGGCCCTCGGGCACCCGCTATGTAACTAAGGTTGTTCTTAGGTCAGAACAGATTTACATAGTGCAGGCAAGTGTACCGAACAAGGAGGACTGTCGATGACCCTAGGGAATATAGGTAGAGGGATCAGGGATGCCATCACAGGCTCTATCACCGGCGCTGGAAGCGTGGTCGAAAGCACCATCGACGCCGCTCGCAATTCCACCATCAACGCGCTCCGGACCTCCAAAGAAACGTTAACGGGGATAGAAGAGCTGGTGCGAGATGTTATCAAGGGGGCCATCCAGGCCACCAATGATGTAGGCACCGAGCTAGCTTCCACCGTCAAGGGCAGCGTCATCGGGATTATTCGAGGCGCCGGCGAGGTCAGCACGGTGACCGTGGGAGTGGTGAGCGACACCGTGCGGGCAGCTATAAGGGGCACAGGTGAGGTAGGCGGCGATGTTGCGACGGTGGCCCGAGGCGCGGCTGAAGGCGCAATGGAGACCACGAAGAGCTTGGGCCTGCGGGCTGAAGATATGGCATTCAGCGTTGCCCAGGGCGCCATTCAGGGCACGAGGGATGTGGGAGGAGATCTGGCCTCCACCGCAAAGGATACGATAAAGGGTACTATAACCGGAACCCAGGAGGTCGGAGGCAGCGTCATTGAGGCTGTCGAGGACAGCGCCCGGGGCCTGGTTAGTGGGGCTTCCAACGTAGGAGGCGACGTGGCCTCGGTTACCCGTAGTGCCATGGAGGGCGCTATCGCAGCCACAGGAAGCGTTTCTGTCAAGCTGCAGGATGCGGCCTTCAGCGCAGCCAGGGGCACTATACATGGTGCCAGGGATGTAGGCGGAGACCTGGGTGCTACAGCCAGGGATGCGATCAGTGGCACCATCACGGGCACCCACCAGGTGAGCGGCAACGTTGTGTCAGCCCTTGAAGATAGCGCCAGGGGCCTTGTTAAGGGGACCGCGGAGGTCGGAGGCGACGTGGCGAACGTGGCGCGCAACGCGGTGGAGTCGGCCATCGAAGGCGCGAAACAGATCGGGGTCCGCGCAGAGGATGCTGCTTCGGCGACGGCCAATGGGGCTGTCAGTGCTGCAGGAGCCTTTGGTGAGACCACGGTGAAGGCTGTAACCGATGCTGTATCCGGGACCATCTCCGGCATCACCGTCGTGCTCAGGGCTCCGTACAAGAATGACGACCGGAGCTAGTCCTTTGTCAATCCGGGTGCCAGAGCCGGACTCCCGCTAGCTGGCACCCCATTGTCGGCGCGATACAGGCCGGGAGTTTGGTGGGCCTGACCAGATGGAGGGGCTCCCAGAAAAATGGGAGCCCATCTGTCTTGAGGTCGGTAGCGTTCTCCTTGCAGGCAAAGAGGTAAACCTGAGGCCTCCAGCGCCAAGTGAGCACAATTCGAGGAATTAGACTTGTCCATCGCCAGCAAAGCTCGTGGACTGGCAGAGAGAGCTGTCAGTATTGCAGAGCCCATCTGGTGGGTGCTGTTCGGTATTCCCATCATCAGGCTAACCGTCCGGGTGTTCCGGGAGATGGGAAACGATGATGCCACCCACATGGCCGCCGGCGTAGCTTACTACGCAATTCTCTCCCTGTTCCCCCTGGTCATTGGACTAATCTTCGTATTCAGTTTTGTCCTGGAATCGGACACAGTTGAGAGGGAGATGCTCCACTTCTTCCAGACCTACCTTCCCGGAACGGAAGATATTCTGACCGACAACGTTGGCTCGGTGAAGGGTGTTCGGGGAGTACTGTGAGTTGCGGGTGTCGTTGGTCTCTTCTGGAGCGCCAGCGCCCTTTTCGGAGCCATCAGCCGGGCGGTGGACAGGGCTTGGGATGTACATGAAGACCGGCCCTTCTACATTGCCAAGGTCCGCCATCTGGTTATGGCTATGACGGTGGGACTCCTTTTCCTGATGTCTTTGGGGGCCACTTCTTCCCTTCAGTTTGCGGGCGCATTGGGTTTGGACCGCTTCCATCTCTTGCATGATAGTCTGGCTGGCCTGGTGGCCCGCGCACTGCCTTTCGTTTTCACCCTGGCGATATTTCTGATGTTATACAAGCACGTCCCGAACACTACTACGCGATGGAGGTACATCTGGCCTGGGGCTCTAGTAGCAGCGGTGTCCTTCGAGGCTGGAAAGACGGCGTTCCTGTACTACCTGGACAACTTTGCCGACTATGCCAACGTGTATGGGTCCATGGGGGCAGTCGTCTCCTTCCTGGTGTGGACCTACATCTCGTCCTTCATACTCATACTGGGGGCCGAGTTCTGCTCCGAGTTCGAACGTATGCGGAAGGGAGTCAGAAGGGGAACCCTCATAGGCAAGTGACCTCACTTTCCTCCGCGGGGTGCACCCCCAAGACCCAGGTTAGGAGGTCGGCCTTAGGCCACTGCCTCCTTCACCCTCCACTGCTGTTTCGCAAGGGCTGCCAGTGCAAACATCAGTGTCGCAACAAGGGCCATGGCTGGGCCTGATGGCAGGTCCACATGATAGGAGAGGTACAGGCCTGACACTGCCGAAATCGCTCCCAGGATTGCTCCCAGGATCATAACCCCGACGAACCGCCGGGCCAAGAGGTACGCGGTAGCGGCAGGTGTGATGAGCATGGCCATGACCAGCACGATGCCCGCGGCCTGTATGCCGATGACTATGACCAAAGCTAAAAGGGCCAGGAGCACGTACTCGATGAACCCCGTCCTTATTCCGACCACCTTGGCGCCCACGGGATCGAAGGTCGTATATACAAGCTGCCGATGGAAGGTGAACAGGCCTACCAACACTAGGGCGGTCAGTCCAAGGGAAGTGTAAACGTCATTCTGGGAAACGCCCAGCACCTGTCCAAGAAGCAGGTCTTCGATGTTGACGGTGACGTTGGAGGCCCTGGAAAGCATCACAAGGCCGAGGGCAAACATGCCTGCAAAGATAATGCCTATGGATGTGTCCTCGCTGACCCCGGTGCGGCGAGCGATGCTGCCCATTAGCAGGGCGATTACTATGCCCGCAGGGACGGCCGCCAGGAACGGGCTGATGCCCAGCAGGAAGGCAACCACCATACCGGGCAGGACCGAGTGGGCAAGGGCATCTCCCATGAATGCCCGTCCCCGGGTGATGACGTATGCCCCCAGCACCGGGCACATTACGCCGACGAGGACTGAGACTATGAGGGCCCTGACCATGAAGCTGTATTCGAAGGGGCCTACGATGTAGTCGATCATGATCCGCGCCTCACTGGGCGGTAATGGTCGGGGGTGAACTCTATGCCGTGGGAGCCGTACAGCTCCTCCAGGACTGTGGAGGTGAAAGCTTGGTCGGGGGAGCCGCAGGCGCACACATGGTGGTTTATGCAGAGCACCTGGTCGAACCGGTCGGCAAGGTTGGTGAGGTCATGGGTAGCCAGCAGCACGATTATTCCTTCGTCACGGAGGGACTGGAGCACCTCTATGATGCCTTCCTGGGCCCCAACATCAACGCCGCTGAAGGCCTCGTCCAGCAATACGACGCTTGCTTCCTGCGCCAGGGCGCGGGCGATGAAAACCCTCTGGCGCTGGC
The DNA here is from genome assembly GCA_021296025.1 of Dehalococcoidia bacterium. Taxonomy (GTDB): domain Bacteria; phylum Chloroflexota; class Dehalococcoidia; order Lucifugimonadales; family JAGWBF01; genus JAGWBF01. Next base: position 14,038 of record JAGWBF010000040.1, read on the forward strand.
CTCCGGAAAGCTCGGTCATGAGGGCAGAGCGTTGATTCCACAGACCCACCCGGTTCAGGCAGAGCCTGACGAGCTCCCTGTCTTTCTTGCCGGTCTGCCTGAACCACCCGGTGCGGCAGCATCCCATCATCACCACATCATGAACGTTGGCGGGAAAGCGCCAATTTATGCTGTCCCGCTGGGGGACATAAGCCAGCGCTCCCCTGCGGGAAGCGTCGCCATAAAGATCAACCGTGCCCCGGGTCAGCGGCAGCACGCCGGCAATAGCGTCGAATAGAGTGCTCTTCCCTGCTCCGTTGGGGCCCAGCACTCCCATCAGAGTGCCTTGTTCAACATCGAAGGTAACGTCGGTCAGGGCGGTGTGCCCGCCTCGCACGACGGTCACGTCCCTGAGTGCAATGCCTGATTCCACTGCCATCTCGGTACTACTTCTAAAGTGGTGATGATTGGCTGCAGGGAGTGGCCGGGCCCAGAAACCCGGCCACTCCCTGCAGCATACTTCTTGATGTTACCGCAGGGCTTCCACTATGCGGTTGACGTTGGTCTGCACCATGGTGATGTAGGTTTCCGCCCCGCTGCCCTCGATGCCGAGGGAGCCAGAGTATAGCCTGAACAGCTCGACGCCGGACTCTGCAGCCACTGCACTGGCAAGGCGTTCGCTGACGGTGGTCTCGCCGAACACTGCTTTGGCTCCGGTCTCCTCTATTTCGTGGACCAGCTCCGCCAGGTCTTCCGCCGACGGCTCGGCCTCGGTGGTGCCGGAGAGGATCACGCCCACAACTTCGAACCCGTATAGGTAGGCAAAATACCCGAGGCTGTCGTGGGAAGTGACCAGCAGCCTGTTTTCCTCGGGCACGGTGCTAACCTGTTCCTCGGTCCAGATGTGCAGGTCGTCAAGCTCGTCTTTGAAAGCGGAAGCATTAGCCTCGTAGGTGTCTGCCTGCTCAGGGTCCAGGTCCGACAGCAGGGAGACAATTTCGTCGACGGCTATCTGGACCCGGATGGGGTCAAACCAGAAATGGGGGTCCTCGGTCCCATGCCCGTGGCCCTCGTGCTCTTCCTCACCACCGCCGAGGATATGCTCGATCTCCTCGAGCCCCTCTTCGATGTCTATCTGGCCGCTGTCTATCTGGGCAATGATGTCCAGGGTCATAGCAGGGGGCTCGTCTTCCTCATCCTCGTGGATTTCAACGCCGGCGAGAATCATCTTTATCTCTTCCAGGCCGGCCTCGGCGGTCATCTCGCCTTCCTCTACCTCGTGGACGACCTCGCCGACGTGCTCAAGGAACTCGCCCTCGTCAATATTTACTTCGGCATATTCCCCCGCTCCGTGAAGCTGGAGGGGTCCCGGGCGGCGCTTTCCAGGAGGTCTCTCATCCAGGACTCCTCAAGCCCCAACCCAATTGACAAGACCAGGTCCGCATCGGCGATGTTGGCAACATCCCGGGCGCCGGGCTGGAACCCATGGGGATCAGCCCCGACGGGCAGCAGGCTGAACACGTCAACATGATCACCCCCGATGTTCTCCACCCAGTCGGCGACTATGTTGGTTGTGGTGGTCACCTTAACTGGTGTTGGGGGTACGGGAGTGGGTGTCGAGGTCGGGGTGGGGTCCGGGGAAGTAGTGGCTGTCGGGGTCGCAGTGCTGGCTTCCCCCGAGCAGGCAGCAGTGACAAAGAGCAGGCCAATGATCAAAAGGAAGCCGCTCAAGAGACCTGGTATACCTTTAACGCGATTGAGTATCATGTGTTTTCCGTCTCCTTTTTCCGGTAGAGTATTGGGCTTGGAAGCGTCGAGTCTGGAGTAGAAACGCTAAGATGCGATTCAGTATCACTATAGAAGATACTAGGTCGGTGTGTAGGTCATGGCGTTCTCTAGTTGGTGTTTTCCTTGGAGCAAAGGTCGCAGGTGATGTACAGCTCGATGCGATGACCAATGACATCGCCTGGAATCTCGTTGCTCAGGGTCCTCATCAGACGTTCGATGGTGGCAGCGCGAAACTCTCCCACGTTGCCGCACACGACGCAGACCGTGTGGTGGTGGTGCTCCACCCGGGAGAGGCTGTACTTGGGAGGCCCGTCAGGCAAATTCAGACGGCAGATGACACCCATCTCCAACAGAAGTTTGAGGGTCCTGAAGATGGTTGCCCTGCCCACCGACGGCAGCTCTCTGCCGATCTCCTCGGCGGTGAAACCGCTCCCCTTATCCTCGAGAATATGAACGATACTCCGTCTTGAGTTGGTGGACCGATAGCCACGGTCCTCCAAGACGGCCATGATATTGGGGCGTACAACCTGCTCGTTAGTCATGGTACTTAGTATCATTAATATTCTTAAATGGACATGCTATCAGTCTAGGGTTCATGTGTCAAGGTATTTTTCGAGGAAATGAGACAAGAGCTAAGCCAGTTGACGCAATTTGGCGATCGTTTGGTGTCCAGGGAACTAGGGGAGGGCGACCACCAACCCTGAGCCATAGCTGATTAAAGAGCAGTATTGGGCAAATACCTGTAGGAACCATGGGTGCGGGCTGGGAACCGATGAAAGGCAGATGCCATCTGTATGAACGTGAAGGCCTTGTTAGGAGTTCAGGCTGCGCCGGTAGATGAAGAATGTACCCGCCAGCACCAGTATTCCTAGGGGGATACCGATTAGGATCCATATGCGAGCCCTGTTGTCCGGGACTTTGATTTCTTCCAGCAGGAGAGAGGTGGCCTG
>JAGWBF010000040.1:17065-18510 GCA_021296025.1 Dehalococcoidia bacterium
GTAGTTGCGGTATCTGGGGTGCTGATTGGCGGAGAGGGTGATGGCAGGGGCTCAGCATATCCCACGGCGAAGGTCGATATGCTGGCGCTATCGGAACAGATGGTGGTTCCTCCATTAGCCGAGGTCACAACAGCGTCAGAAAGGGTGGACCAGCCTCGGGCGGCGTCGTATCTCAGCATAATCAGATTGAGACCGACGTCGCCAGGTAGGGGCAGGCAGACCGTCGCCGGGCTGGTCAGGCTGCCGATTATGGCTCCCCCACTATCTCGCAACGTTATAGTTACGCTCTTGGGGTGTTCGAACGATTGAAAACCTCTCGGAGTGGGAAGATTAGGCAGGTTGTCGATAGGGGCCGCCGAAAACTCAAGTAGGGCCAATGTGGACAAGGCAGGACCAAACCGCAACGTGATCCGGGACCCAACGCTCTCCTCGTCTACCCGCACCATCAACTGAATTGTATTTCCTCCCTGCATTATTGTGAGGTCGGACTCTCCGGCAGCCCGGGCAATAATGGTGACCGTCCCGTCTGAATGAACCTCAAAATCCGCAGCGGTTTGTTTGACCGACAAGTAAAAGAGCAGGGAGGCCAGGCTCCCCGAGGTGTCGGTCGCGGTGTAAGTGAACTGGATTCGGTCCAATGGTTCTGCTGGCGTACCTGTGATGGTATGCGCAACTGGGTCGAAGGTCAGCCCAGAGGGGAGCGCCGGCGACAGGGTGTAAGTCAGGGCTCCGAAGCCACCGGAGGCTGCAGGAAGCTGGACAGCCCCGACGTCCTGGCCTACCCAGTAGGTCTGCTCCCTGATAGTTCCTGAGCCGAAGGAGGGCGTTGGAGGGATTTGGCTTCCGGGGGTTTCTATAGTGATACTGACAAAGTCGGGGTCGCTGGAGAGATATTCGTCTTCGACAACAAGCTTAAACACGAGTGTCCCGACCTCGGGGGCTATGAAGGTGGAGATGGGGTCTTGAGGGTCCTGGGGATCTTGAGGTTCTTCGCCTCTCGGTTCGACATTGGCAGCGCCGTTGGCGATCTGGGTCCAAATATAGGTTAATTCTTGGCCCTCCGGGTCATAGCTCCTGGAGCCGTTCAGGATCACGTTGTCGCCCGGCTTTACCAGCAGCGGGTCTGACTTGATATCACCCGGTTCCAGAGGCGGCTGGCCTAGCTTGGCAACGGCGACGGCAATCGGGGGCGAGTCCACTTCGGGGACCCACAGTTCGAATTCAGCTTGGGAGGAGGCGGTTGGCCACCCGTCGTCGGTTGCCGTTACGCTGATCTGATGTCTCTTGGGTGAGTCCAGCTCCAACGGTGTGCCCCTGAAGGTGCGCGCCGAGGCGTCCAACGTCAGCCAGAAGGGAAGGGGGGAGCCCTCGGGCAGCAAAGCAGAGAAGCTGAGCTGGTGCAAGTCGTGGTCGGAGGCTGCGTCAAAGGAGTAGCTGAAGGGCTG
>JAGWBF010000041.1 GCA_021296025.1 Dehalococcoidia bacterium
CCTCTCACCCTCGCCAATCCTATCCCGAGGGCCATGGAGGGTTCCATAGGTGTGCCCCTGCCCGTTACTCAGGCGAGATTCGTGGACCCTCAAGTCGGCGTGGATGAAGTGCCCGGCGGCGAAATCGGAGAGCTGGTCATCCGGGGCCCCCAGGTGATGGCTGGCTACTGGAGGAAGCCCCAGGAAACGAACGATGTGCTGCAGGATGGGTGGTTGCACACCGGCGACTTGGCAAGAATGGACGATGAGGGATACTTCTACATCGTCGACCGCAAGAAAGATGTGATTAACGCCGCCGGGTTTAAGGTGTGGCCCCGGGAGGTGGAAGAGGTCCTGTTCGAACACCGGATGGTGGAACTGGCTGCCGTCGTTGGAGTTGCTGACAGGTACCGGGGCGAAACGGTGAAGGCGGTTCTGGTGCTAAGGAAGGAGTTCCGAGGGCGCCCCGATAGTGAGGTCCGGGAAGACCTGCTGAGGCACTGCCGCAGCAAGCTCGCCGCCTACAAAGTGCCGAGGCTGCTGGAAGTCCGAGATTCCCTGCCCGTAAGCGCCGCCGGGAAGGTCCTCAGACGGGAGCTCAAGGGCTAGGAGTCTCCAGCCTTCCTGCGCTTCGACAGGTATCCGGCCGGGGCAGCCGCAATAGCCGCTAGTATCAGAAAGCGCCACAACTTGCCTGCCACCTATGCCTCTGATCAAAGGTCTCACCGGCCCAAATACCCAGTCCTAATATACCAAATCTGGGTTTAGGCCCTCATGCCAAAGGGGCGTACTACTCGTCTATGGCGCGGGTGCAATTCAAGATATTGTTGGGTTATACTGCGGGGACACCTGTCTCGGAATCAACGCCATGCCTCACCTTATGCACACCTTTGAATCTATGCGGAGCAAAGGCTACCGCCTTACCCCGCAGCGGATGTTGATCCTGACCATAGTTGCCGACGGCGATGATCACATGGGCGTGGACCAGGTCTTTCGAAAGGCCCGGGAAACGTACCCGTCAATGGACCTTGCTACCGTGTACCGGACTCTGCATCTCTTCAGGGAGCTGGGCGTGGTTACCGAGGTTGCCATAGGGGACCGACGCCACTTCGAGCTGACGGACCCCAACGGGAAGCACAACCATATGGTGTGCCGGGTCTGCGCGGGGGCATTCAACCTCAGTCCCCACTACCTTGAGGAGTTCCAAAGAACGCTGGTGGAAGAGTTCGGATTCGAACCCGACCTGGACAACTTCACAGTTGCCGGGGTGTGCTCCCGCTGCCGTTCTTTCCAATAGCTCCTATCCAGCCAACTTCTCCCTGGTTACAAGGATCAACAGCGATGGCAGAACGACCAGGGACGCGATAAGGGCTAGGGCGATCATGGCAGATGTCAGGTAACCGTAGGTGGAGATCAGTGGGAAGGGCGCCAAGCCCATGATCGTAAATCCCACGATGCTGGATGAAGCGGAGATCAGAAGGGCGACCCCCGTGCCCCCGGCAGACCTGCGCAGGGCCTCCATCTTGCTTTGGGCGGATACCATCTCTTCCCTGAACCTCTGAGTCAGGTGGATGGAGTAGTCGATTCCCACTCCCAGGGACACTGCCCCGATGGTGGCCGTCACGAAGTTCAGGCTGAAGCCCACCAGGTGCATCAGGGCGTAAAGCCACACAATGACCAGACCAATCGGTAACACAGTAACCACTGCGTAGCGCACCGATCGCATCGCTACCAGCAGCAACACGAGGGCTCCCACGGCGGCAATGGGCAGGGAGCGCTGGATGGTGCGGGTAGCTGCATCGAGCTGCGCTTCCCGGACAAAGGGCGAGCCGGTGAGTCCTGCGCGAGCGATTGTACTGTCCTGTTCCAGCACTTCCAGATCCTCTTCCAGGGAAAGCCGCGCTTCCGCAACCGTGGTCTGCTCCCGGGAGCCGGGGATTCCCGTTGTCAGCAAGGTTGCGATGTTATTCTCGTTCGGCTCAAGGGATAGTATCCACCTAACCAGGTCGGGGCTGTAGACCAGGGTGTCTTCATCCTGGGGGACCCCGTTGGCTTCGATGTAGTCATAGATGGCTCGCATCTGCTCCCTGGAGTCGGGAAAGCCGTCGGCGTCCTTGTCCGTGATTACCAGGCCGGCTGCCTCTTCGACCTGTCCAAGGGCGTAGGTGTTGGTCATGACATAGCGAAGGATGTGCAGCAGGTTGAATTCCCGCACGCTGCCTTGGCCTTCCGTGTCCCTTGAGATGTACGGATTGTCCGACAACCCGGCCACAAACCTGTCTATGGCTGCTACAGCCCCGGGGTTGGCCAGGTCTCCTTCGATGTACAGGGTCGCTGGCTCACCTCCAAGTTGCCCGACATGCTGGTCCAGCTTGTCAAGGCTTATGACCAGGTCCGAGTTGTGGTCGAAGAAGTCCTTTACATCGAACCGGGGCTCCAGCCGGAAGGCCAGGATGCCAGCCATGATGGTGGCTGCCAGGGCAACGAATATTACCAGGTATTTCATGTGGGCCAAGGCTGTGACTATGGAGGAAACCCACCGGTCTGCGCCATGGATAAACAGGTTTTTCGAGGCGCGGTAGCTTTCCTGTTCTGCCTCCGAGTTTTTTCGCCGAAACAGAAGAGCAGGAGCCACCACCACAGTCAGGATTGTGATCGCCAGGAGGAGCACACCGATCCCCTGGCTGACCGCGACCATCAGGATGATGCTCAGGGCGAAGAGGACTACTGCGGTGGCGCCGGCTATCAGGCCGAAGAGGGAGTTCCTTAACCCTGGAGCAGGCTGGGGAGAGGGCGAAGAACCGTCAACCCATGACATCACCAGGGGCACCCCTATACCCAGGACCAGGAAGGATGAGGCTACTGCAATGCCGGCGGCGCTCCCAAAGTGGATGACGGCCTCAATGCCGGCAGACAGGTTGGACAGGAACGCTATGCTGTCGCTCAGCATCGCCAGGAGCAGGGCTCCCAGCACACCGGCAAAACCGATCCTGATGGCCAGCCTGGGTGCGTGCCCGTTGCCTCGCTCCTCCCGGTACCGCATCAGGGCATGGACGGCAAAGTCCACCCCCAGAGAGATCATGGCGATGGGGACAAGGAGCTCGATAAGGCTGCCTCCCTTGAGCCCCACCAGGTTGGAGAAACCCCGGAGCCAAATCATCAGGATGCCCAGCCCGGCTCCCGTCAGCACCAGCGCCCAGTAAGACCTTAGAGTGAGGCCCACAATCGCCAAAACGGCGATCACTGTGAGCATGATATATATGCCGGCCGTTGAGCCTTCCTCTTCGGCTTCCAGGTTCTGGTCGATGGCTATTCCCCAAAGCAGGTAGCTGGACTGTTCGCCCCGCAGCACGGATTGGACGTTTCGGTCGAACTCCTCCTTGTGAAGGATCGCATCACTGACATTGAGAGCAGCGCGAGAGGAGCCTCCTCCCAGCTTGTCGTTGTCCGCTATCACGTTCATGATCAAGGCCGGGGAGGTCCACGCTTCGATAGGTATGCCGTTGGCGACCATGCTTCTGCTGGCAGCCTCTGCAGAAAAAGTGTCACGGAGCCCGCTGGTGGTAGGGTTCTGAAGGAGAATGTGAACGGCCAGCTTCACCTCTTCGTCCGTGGCGTTCTCCAGGGTCGATTCAAAGAGAGGTGATTCAGCCATGATGGCTTCCACCGCATCGGCTATGGTGATCACGCCTGTGAAGCTGCGACCGACGAAAGTGTCGAAACCCTGGTACAGGTAGGGTTGGCTGGGAAGGTCTTGTGGATTCAGGCGACCCTCCAGGTCCATGGCGCGCAGGATGCCCTCGTTCAAGTACAGCTCCCAGAGGGCGGCCTGGGTCAACATATCTCCGTTCTTGGATTCGGCTATAAAGGCGTTGGCGTGGAACGGAAAGGCAAAGCGCTGCTCAATGGTGTCGCCAAGGTCGATCACCTCTCCCGGCGGGTCTAGGGATGGGATCTCCCTGGCAGGCATGGTCAGCATGGGAACGATGAGCAGGAGGGTGATCGCCACGAGGACAGAGACGACTAGGACGGAGTGTTCCTGGAGGAACTTGGCGGTGCGGAGGTTTCTAATCAAGGGTTATCTATCCCCCGGGGTTTGCGACCCCAGGGAGTTGGGACAGAGCACCGGAGATTCTAGGCTGACTGGAACAGACCGATGATGTTGCCTTGGGGGTCGCTGAACATGGCTGCGGAACCGATCTCATCAGAGATATTCAGGGGAGGTGTGATGGTCTTGCCTCCCAAGCTTTCTGCCTTGTTCAGGTAGGACTGGAGATCGTCCACCTGGATGTAGATGGTGACCATGGTGGGAGGCGCGCCTTCCTCCGTCTGAACTATGCCCCCACCGATGCCTTCATCTTCATGGTCCACGAGACCGTAGTTGCCCATCTCCTCCATCACCTGGACCTTCCAGCCGAACAGGTCCCGGTAGAACGCTTGGAGCTGCTCTCCGTTTGGGCCCCCGATTTCCCAGTGCACTACAGGATTTGCCATCAGGTCTCCTTTTGGTTGGTCATGTGTCCGCCTGTGTCTGTCCCCGGCATGCCGCGCCGGTGCCTTGTTAAGAATGGTGGCGTCCCAGGCAGGATTCGAACCCGCGACCTTGTGCTTCCACTGAGCTACTGGGACAAGGGTCGTAGCGAAGACTACCAGTGCCAAATAGAGTCGTGGGAGTCAAACAGGTCGGCAACCTGGGCACGGCCGATCATGCTGATTCCTTTGGCGACCTCTTCGTGTTTGATGCCCCGTTCTTCCAGGTCTTCCTGGACCACGTAGGTGGTTACGCCTGCCGATATGAGGTTCTCCACATCTTTGTCCAGGGTGGGCGCAACCTCGAGCTTGACATCTCCGAAAGACAGGCCCGTGGCATCCTGACCCAGCACTGCATAGTTGACCGCATTACCTCGCAGAAGGAGGGAGATATCACCGCCAGCGTTCTTGATCATGTGGCTTAGCCACAGGATCGTATCATCCTGCTCTTCGATGGTGCCATGATAAGCCCGCTCGACAACTGACAGGATAGATGCCACCGTTTCCTCCTCTACCTTGTTCCTATGATCAGGGTGTTGTCGCTCTCGTTGGACCACTTGAGCAGGTCTGGAGGACCTCCTCGTCGGGCGCCCTCGATCCAGTTCCCAGCGCCTCGCTCATCCACGCAGAGGCCGCAGTTGATCCAGTCCACCAGCTCGGTTTTGAGTACACCTGCCACCCACTCGGAAGTGGTGGGATGGTGCTGGTCCTCCACCGAAGTCCCCTTGACCGGGTTGGGATGGGGCTTCTGGTCTGCCATGGTGAGGTTCACCGCCCCTTCGTAGGCGAAGACGTTTACCCTGTGGCCCTTTCGGACAGCGGCATCAATGATCCTCAGTGCCGTGGTCGTAGTCCCCGACTCATAGGGAGAGTCCATCAATGCAATCGTCAAGGTAGCCATGGTGCGTTCCTTTCTGTCCTAGTGCCAGACTATCTTGGCCCCGTCCTGCACGAGCAGGTCCACCAGGGAATCTATGTTGGAAACCGAAACGCCTTCCACCAGGTTTGCGGCGGATATGCCCCGCTCCCTGAGGGAGAAATCGTCGGCATGCACAGAGACGCCGGGAGCCTTCTGGCGGAGCTTCGGCAGCGGATTGTCCTTCACCCCGTTGCGGGTGGTCAAGACCCCGTTCTGTACAAGGAACAAGGTAACGTCGTTACCTTTGGCGGACAGGTCGCCGGCCAGATCATAGATGTACAGGGGGTCTCCGTATTCGAAGGGGTCTCGGGACTCGATCAGCACATACTGGGCCACCGGTGCGCTCCTTTATTGCCGGGTCAGGATAGGAGTCTAAGGAGTTTGTACCTGACGGTATTCTACAAAGCAGCAGTATTTGGCGTCAATAAGAGCCCCATCCCTGGCGGTCAGGCGAAACGGGACTTAACCCAGCCCTTGTCGAAGGGTGTCCAGAAGAAGGAGGTGAGCTTTAGGGTCTTGAACATCCAGCGCCCATCCACCCTCACATACTCCTCATCGTACCGGGCAGAACCCCAGACCGGACGCTGCCCCTCGGCGTAGGTGCAGGCTTGGAACAGGTACCAGATCCCCGTCGCCTGGTCACCGTCCACTTCGATGATGGGGTTCATCACCATGTGGACCGCAAAGGACAGGCGCTGGGGAGCGCGAAGGAAGAAGTCCCGGATAGCCTCGCGTCCTTCAGCCTTACCTCGTATGCCCCCGTCCCAGATGGCGTCCTCCACGAACAGGGAGGCGATGCTGTCGGCATCGTAGCTGTCGTCACAGTAGGTGCAGTAGCGGGCCTTGAGGTTCTTGATCGCCTCGACATCTTCCAGGGCTTGAATTCGCCTTCCCAGGGACTCTAAGGTCATCGTCTTTGCCTCCTCTTCTTGTACGCAGATTTCAGCCGGCTGGCGACCTGAGACCTATACGTTACATTGATGGTGCCGTCCTTGACAAAGGTACTCCCAAACCTAGAATAGGGGGCGTCGCGCCTTGCGTCCCCCTTCATTCTTAGCAAGAGGTCGTTTCACGTGGAGCATCCTGCCACCAGTTTCCATATCGGAAGCCGCCGGGATTCCAATATCGAAGAGGTCATCGCCTCAGCCAAGCTCGCTGATGAGCTGGGCTACGACACCATCTGGGTGGGTGAGTCCTGGGGATGGGATGTGTTCACCACGCTGACGATGATCGCCTGCCACACTGAGCGGATCAGACTGGGCACGGGCATTGCCACCGTATTCAGCCGCAGCCCGGCCATGACCGCCCAGAGCATCGCCTCTCTGGATGTTATCTCCGGTGGACGGGCCACGCTGGGGCTGGGGACCAGCGGGCGCATCGTCATCGAAGACTGGCACGGCGTCGAATACAGCAGGCCCCTGGAGCGCACCAGGGAGTACATAAATATCATCCGCCTGATCCTCAGTGGTGAGCGAGTGGACTTCCGGGGCGAGATTTTCAACCTCGCCCGGTTCCGCCTGCCCTTCTCCCCCATTCAGAACAGTATCCCCATCTACGTGGCTTCCCTGGGTCCCAGGAACCTGGCATTAACGGGCGAGCTGGCCGATGGGTGGCTTCCCACTTGGCCCCACGTGAGCCATCTCCCGGATATGTTTCGCATCGTGGAACAGGGCGCCGTAGAAGCCCATCGGAGCCCAGCCGATATCGACGTCGCCCCCAGCATTCTTTGCTACGTCTCCGGCAGTAGTGAGGAGGAGGCAGAAGCCCGCCGGCTGCTCAGCGACCACATCGCGTACTATGTCGGTGGGATGGGTACCTATTACTACGACCTGTTCACCAGGTATGGCTACGGTGAAGAAGCGTCCCTCATTCGCCAGGCTTGGATGTCTGGCGACCGAAGCGGGGCAGCTTCCATGGTGTCCCAGGATATGCTGGACAACATCACCATTACCGGCAACGAGGATGAGTGCAGAGAAAAGCTGTCCAAGTACAGGGACAACGGCGCAACATCGCCGGCGGTGGGTTGCCCCCACGGTTGCGACACCGAAGTAGTCCTTAGCACCCTACGGGCCTTGGCGCCCCAACCCTGACCCCGATGTTCCAGGTCTTGGCAAAGGCGGCGGTTATGGAGAGGATTACCCTGGACAGATTCCGACCGGAGGGGTTTCTGGGGTCGGGGTCTGACTACGAAGTTCATGCCGCCACTGACGCGGAAACGGGACAGCTGGTGGTTGTCAAGCGCCCCAAGCCCGACTACATCTCCCGGGAGCTGCACAGCGGCGTTGACATGCTCTCAGAAGCGTTGATTGATATCCACGCATCCGTCGCCAACTCGGTCCCAGGGGTGTGCAGGATGCTGGGATACACCGACGTTGGCAGCCACGGAAGTTACTTCGATGATGAGATAGCGGCCGAGTACCGGGCGCTGGTGTTCGAAAGGGCCAGGGGCATACCGCTGGTGGCCGACATTGGGGACAAGTTCAAGGGAGTACCCATCGGGCTGGGCCAGAACCTGTTCGCCCTGCACCCTGCAGCCACGGAGGTGCCCGACGGCGCCTCCCCGGTGCAGACTCAGCTTCTACATGTCGAGGGGTCCTTCGCCGCCGCTGGGCATTTACTCCTGGATATGCGCCCCCAGAACATTTACTACGACCCTGCCGTCGGCAGGATATCCGTCATCGACGTGGGTGCCGTACCCACATACGGACCGGCTTCCCAGGGGCAGGCAAGCTCAGGAGGGCAGGAGCAGGACCTCCACAACTTCTTTGCAGAGGTCTTCCGGTTCTACCTGTCCCCATTTCCTCCGCCCCTTGACCCAGCGGGCTACGGTGAGCCTTACGGGATGCGGGCTGCACCGGACTTTGGCCAGCAGGTGGACGGGATGATTGACGCCTTTCTTAAGGCCGAGGACGGGGATCTGGGCCATACGGCGACAGAGACGCTGCAGAAGGTTCGGAGTCGGAACTACACTTCTGTAGAGGGGTTCGGGAGGGACCTGCAGTTTTGCCTGGAGGCAGCATCCAACAGGGACAATCTACATGGGGAAGGCAACCCGGCCTTGGATGCTTGGAGGAACGCCAGGAAGCTCCTGGAGGCGCCCTATTGGAAACGCTTCCTGCTTGAGGAGAGCCCAGGGGCCTGAACGCTAGACCCAGGAGCCTGCTTCCCCCGTAGGTCAGCTAATGGATGATCGCAAAGTAGATATCTTCCAGGACAACACCTGTCACGGAGAGGATGCGTTCCTGGTACGGGAGCTTGGGCCCGGTACAGCCATGGACTGCGTCTTCGACGGGGCGACCCACTGCGAGGGGGCTTATGCCAGCGGCTTCACGAAGGACATTCTGGCAAAGGGAGACATCGAGAGTCTGGACGACGCCCTAGCCCTTCTGAAGCAGGCCAACGATGTGCTGTTCAATGCGGGGAGGGGCCGGAACCTGCTGACCACCGTGGCCCTGGTGTTCTACCGGCAGGAACGCGCCAGTGTGCTCAGCGTCGGCGACAGCGCGGTGTACCTTGTTAGGGATAGCGCTATTACCACCCTTACACCGACCAGGGAACGCGGGGAGCTGGCCACGCTGGTTGGCGGGGCGATAGGGCTCAAGCATATTCTGGAACACGATTCAACGACCCTTGATGTGCAGCCGGGGGACAAGATCGTGCTTGCCACCGACGGGCTTTTGAGCAACCTGATGGATACCGAAGTGTGCGCAGCCCTGGAGGGGAGCAAGTCAGCTTCGGAAGCTGTCGAGCGGCTTCGGAACAGGTTCATAGAGAAGCGCGGGTCGAAGATGGGTAGGGATGGCGCCTATGGCAGCTTCAAAGAGGACGATGTCACAGCTTTAGTGCGGTTTGTTCCGTAGGGCTGGCGTCGGGGGGTGGCCTAGTTCCGCCTCTCCCAGAGGGTGAAGAAGTTGGGGGACTGGTCGCCCAGCATTTCCCTGATCTCCTCGCGATTCAGGTTGCGGATGACCCGATGTTCCTGCTTCATGAGCTGGGCTAGGAGCCCGCTCAGCTCTTCCATCACAGCCGAGCTGCTGTGCTCCCCCAGCAGGGAGCGACAGGCCAGGTGCACATCCTGGGGACCCATGTCTCCCGATGGCCCTCCGATGACATAGACGGCGATGTTGGGAGGCCCATCGATGGTGATGCCTCGGTCCAGGTGCTCCAGTATCTTGGCAATCGCCATCTCTCGGAAGTGCTCCTCCAGCCGCAGGGGCAGGTCCATAAACTGGACGAATGGGTGCTCACAGGGCTCTCTGAGAATGCTGGCAAAGCCTTCTTCGACCTTCGATATGAAGCTCTCGTCGAAGATTGTCGTCGAATCCAGGTGGAAGATGGATGTTCCAGGGTCCCGGCGGTCGATCACCAGGAACTCCTTAAGATGTAGGAAAATGCACAGGTTTATGTCGGCGGGTTCAGAGCTTTCGTGTCCTAGCTGGAACAGCTCTTCCATATACCTTCTCCCCACATCAGCTTGCCCACCAATTCTATCACAGGTGTAAAATGGTAGAAAGGGAAACGACCCTCCCCCAATGCTGACGATCAGGTAGGAAAGCATCTCGCCAAAGCACCTTGCAGACCATCTGGACCATGTCGAATCGCTGCTGCGCGGCAGACGATTTGGGCTGCTCACAGACTTGGATGGCACCCTCTCCGAGCTGGTGTCCAACCCTGAGGACTCGGAAGTTTCCCCCCACATCAGAGACCCCTTACAAGAGCTGTGTGGAAAGCTGCACCTGGTGGCGGTGATTACGGGACGCTCAGCCCTTCAAGCCCGCCGCATAGTAGCCATAGATGATCTCCTCTACGTTGGAAACCATGGCTTGGAGCAGTTGAGGAATGGGGAGTTATCCGTCCCCGTAGGCGTGCAGCCTCACTTGCAGCCCCTGAACGACCTGAAGCTGGTCCTTCAGTCCGAGCTTGCAATCCCGGGGGTCTCCTTTGAGGACAAGGGTGTCTCCTTCGCCATCCACTACCGCAACGCCCCAGACCCGGAGGCGGCTGGCCTTCAGGTGCAAGAGGCCATCGACCGGGAGGGCGGAGGGGCATTCAGGCTGGTGCCCGGCAAGATGGTGATCAACATCCTTCCACCTGTCCACCTCACGAAGGGAACCGCCGTCCACGACCTGGCCGAAGGCCACGGCCTGGAGGCTGCAATGTATATCGGGGATGATTTGACCGACCTGGACGCCTTCCGGGCCGTTGACGACCTGGTCAACGATGGGCGCTGTGAAGGTCTGAAGATCGGGGTTGTAGGCGCCGATGCCCCCCGGGAGATCGCCGACGAGGCAGACTACACCCTTGGCAGTGTAGGGGAGGTCGGCTGGTTCCTGGACTGGCTGTCGGCCAACGCCGGCTAGGAAAGGGCCCCGATGTCCTGAAGCTGGGTGCACAGCCAGTTGTTGATGTCTTCCCGCTCAATATTCTGAGATAGGTCGGTCGAACGCCTCTTGCGCTCCTCAGGGTCCATGGTCAGGGCTTGGTACATCGCCTGCATGGTGCCCTCGATGTCCGAAGGGGAAACGGTCAGCGCCCCCTTGTGGAGCTGCTTGTACGCCCCCGTGGTCTCGGACAGGATCAGCACACCCTCCCGGCCGTTTACGATGGGGCCTTCCTTGGCTACCAGGTTCATTCCATCTATGACCGAGTTGACCAGCATCACATCGTAGAGCTTCATCCCTGCGATGGCCTGGGTGTAATTGTTCTCCATAAAGGTCGAGATGGGAGTCCACTCATCGGTGCTGTAGGTGGCGTTGATGTCCCGGATTGTCTGCTGGATCTCATCCATGTATCGCTGGTACTGTCGAATGTGGGTGCGGGAGGGCACCAGGAAGGCAAGGAAGTTCACCCGGCCCCTAAGGTCGGGGTAGCGGGACAGGAGCAGCCCGAAGGCCTTGAACCCGCGCACCACGTTCTTGCTGGGCTCCGCCCTGTCCACCCGGATGATGGTGTTCTCATTGCACATAGGTTTCAGCTTCTGCTCGTAGTCCAGGGCCCGAGGTGAGTTGGCAATCCGATCGATCTCTTCAGCATCGATGGAGATTGGGTAGGCCCGCACAAGGGTCCTGTGCCCGTCCACGAGCACTGACCGTTCCACATGGTCTATCTGGGAATCGGGCAGGAACTCTTCGCAGCTGTCCAGGAAGTTCCGGACATCGTGGGGAGTCTGAAACCCTATGATATCCGAGGAGCAGAGGGACCTGCAGATACTACGGAGGATGGATGAAGGAAGGAGCTGCCAGTACCTGGGGCTGGGCCACGGTATGTGGGTGAAATGGTGGATGATGGCGTTGCCCAAGGCTTCCCGGATGTAGTGGGGGGCCAGGTACAGGTGGTAGTCGTGCACCATGATCACCGGCGTCTTCGTGCTGGTGGACGCTTCTTCGACCACCACGTTGGCAAAGGCCCGGTTGACCTCCACGTATCCATCGCTCCATGCATCATGAACGTTGGCATCCAGATTCGGGTTGTAGGGGGAGTTCCACATGTAATGCTGGAGGAACCAGAGCAGGGGGTTGCAGAAGATGTTGTAGTACTTGTGGTACACCTTGCGGGGGGTGACGACGAAGCGGGTGTATATCTTGTGGCCGGGGATGGGGGACTTGATGCGGGCGCCGTTGCTTCCGTCGGAGGCCCTTCGGTCGCCTTCGCCGACGGCGCTGGCCACCCAGGTGAACTCCAGCATCTGGGCCAGGGAGTTGAGCGCTGTGACAACGCCCCCGCTGCCCCGCCTGGCCTCCGTTCGCCCGTCGGGAAGGGCGTGGTGCTCAACAGGCCCTCGGTTGCTGGCGAGGATCAGGTTCTTGTCAGCCAGCACATCCTCGCACAGGCCCCGCAGCCGGGACCAACGCGCGTCCTGTTGATCAGCCGACATACTAACACCACTTATCGAGTCTTGACTCCGTGATCAAGCCCACCACTTGCCCGCAATCTTTCGTACCCTTCGGAGCGTTGACAAAGTACGGGGAACGTAGCTATGCGGGCTGCTTCCGACGTTAGCATCTCGCTAGTTTATTGTCAAGTAAACATAACTAGCGGCCGCAGGCCTCACCGCCTGCGCGCGGGCACCCCTAGAGCTACCAGGAACATGACCGCCAAGCCCTCGGCGTGGGGAGAGAAGAAGCTGGTAACATCGTCGTCAAAAAAGGTCAGCCCACTGGCTCCCAGCCTCTGGGCATAAGCCGACAGGTACATCTTTCCTCCGACTATCCCCGCCTCCAGCTGGGCTGCCCTGTAGCCCCGGTTCCCATAGCGGGCAAGGGCATGGTCCAGGTCGGTCAGGAAAAACACATCCACGCTGGCGTCGGCGGGTATGTCCTGCTGGAGGCCCAGGTAGCCTCCGGCGTTTCGGAAGTCGCCCTCTTCCAGCATCTCCAGCGAGCCCGCCTCCCGGTCGAAGAAGTAGCTCCCCGAGGGGAGGCCCATCACATCGTTGACTATGAGGTAGAGGCGGCAGAGGCTGGTCCCAAGGGGGTCGAGAAAGTCGGCAGGGACACCCCTGGTTGACTGAGTGAGGATGGTGGACAGCTGCTTCAGGGTTACCGGCTCCCTGGCAAACTGGCGGGACGAGCCCCGGCGCTTTACCACCGCCTCCAGGCCCGTATCTGCTGCATCGAGCACCGAGGGCGGCCCCAATGGGAACTCCCGTCCCGAAGGGCTGGGAGGGGGCGGGGCTTCCGTCGGCCCGTTCCGAGCATCCCGTGCCTGATCGGGGTCGTCCAGGCAGGAAGCCTGGTGCATCTGCCGGATAGCCGGGTAGTCCACCTGGGTCCTGGACAGGGGCATGGTCTCCAGGCCCAGCCCGGGAGTCGGCAGCGCCTCACCCTGCGTCGGGTCTGTGGCCCTGCCCAGGGGGACCAGGGTTAGGGCCACCTCCTGCTGGGTGTCGAGGTCCAGCAACTCGCTGACCATCGAGTCCACAAAGCCGGCGACTATGCTTGTGGGAATCCGGTGGGCTGCAGACATAGCCAGCAGATTGGCCAGGATGGTCCCGTTGTCCCAGAAGCAGTGGCGGTAGGCCCGGGAGCGGTACTTCCAGGAGTTCCGCCAGAAGGTGCTGGTGCACACCACCACGGAGGGGGCTTGGGCTATGGCCTCCTGGCCCCCGCTGGCCTGCACAAGGTTGGCGCGGTAGTCGCCGCTTCGCAGCCTTGTCAGGGAGAAGTCATGGACGCCGAAGTGATAAACGCCAGCCTCCAGCCCGGGCAGGTCGCCGCACACCAGGTACAGTTCAACGTGGTAGAGGGCCCCTGTGCAGGCGGCTGCCCTGAAGTGTATCTCCCCACCGGGGAAGGTGCGCTTCTTGGTAATGCCGGCGGCATGGTGCAGCAGGCTGGCGAGGATGGGGAGGCCGGGGACCGATTCGCCCTCGAAGCTGCCGTCGCTGGCCACAGCATCCAGGGCGCCCACGCCCGAAGGCGGTATCTCCCTGGGCAGAGGGATTGGGTCAAGTTCGGTGTAAATCTTGTAGGGCAGGGGCTGGTTGCTGAAGTCAAGATAGTGGGGTTCGCTGTGAATGCTTAGCAGCGAGTGCTTGGTGTCGTTGTGGTATGCGATAGCAGCTTCCACATCCCGGTTGGTCAATCCGCGGCTCCTAATGCGCCCCCGGCGCCGTCTTTAGATGGGGCTGCCCGCCAGTCCCTGTATGCCCTTGAGCGTGTATATCTCCCCCAGGTGGGTGTAGCCGTGGGTCAGAAGCACCGTGCCCAGCACATGGCCCAGGGTCATCTCCCCCAGGGGCCGAATGGTCATCTGCTGCGCCAGGTCATCCTCGGTGATGGTCCCCATGTACGCCCTGGTGTCCTCCCAGACCTGGGACATGTACTCCCCAAAGGCCGCCAGGTCGGAGATGCGAAGGGCTGAGGCCTCCTCTCGGGTCATGCCGGTGCCCTGGGCCTTGGAGTCCAGCCCGAAGCGCTCGTCCCACTTGCCTTCCATCCAGATAGTCGGCTTCCGTTGCAGGACGAACCGGATTATGTTGTCCACGGTGCGGGCGTAGTGCCATGCAACGAAGGCTATGTGGTTGGAGTCGCTGCCGGCCCGGAAGTGGGCTTGGTCGTCGGTAAGCCCCTTGGTAGCATCGTTGATGGAGCTGTGGAGGCTGGCGAGGGACTCGGCGATGAAAGACACCTGGGACATGGAGATGGCTCCTTGGGAGAGAGTATGGGACTCCGCTTGCCAGTCTAACCCGTGGCGGGAGGGGCGGCAACCTTGCGTGTTGTATGAGGGATGTGCAATGGGCCCGGGGGCTGGGAAGAGAGCGCTCCGGTCGAAATGGTGGGGGAATCAGCCTGCCAAGCTGGCTGGACGTTACTCCCAGCAGCCCCCTATATGGCGGAACATCCACCTCCAGAGCATTAGTCTACTTGAGGCAGTAACAAGAGGGAGATAGAATGGTCAATGCAATCCAGTCTTAAGGAACGCCGCTACACCATGCCCAAGCCAGAATGTCCACATTGTGCGAGCCCACACGATTTAGATGCCAGAACCTACGCATTCTACAAAGGCCCGGTTACATGTCGTGTGTGCCAGCGAAGATTCTACGTGGAATTCGGTGATGAATCTGGCTCCAGTTGGAATAACTACTTAGAAGGCGGTCAACTTCTTGCACCTATACGGCCAATCGGTAACCCTGATTTGCTTGAGGGTCTGCAAGAACTTGGTATACCGCAAGGCATCCTCAAGGATTTCGAAGATGCAAGCCATTGTGTTGACTATGGTATGCCTCGAGCGGCAGCAGTCATGTGCCGTTCGGCAGTTCAGGGTGCGTTGCTGGCAAAAGGTATACCCGACGATCAACCACAGAGCATGGTCAACAAGGCACGTAACTGTGGCATTCTGTCAGAGATGGTGAAGCAGCTTTGCACAGTTGCAGTCTTTTTGGGCGGCAAGGGTGGCCATCCCCAGGCCGATTGGACAGACCAAATAGGGCACCAAGAGGCGCAACAGGCATTGCTGGTGACGCATCGTGTGCTACTAGAGTTGTTTCCCTCTGATGGTCTGCCCTTCTGATCTGGCGCCGCACCTAGTTTAAGACAAATCTGGGGCTCTTGTTGGATTGACTTTGTCGATGCTGTTCTTGATGATAGCTCTACGAAAAACCATCGTTTAGTTAGCTGCCCCATCATATGGCCAAAGAAGTAATTACTAATGTCGTAAAGGTCTGGTCATCAGTGAATGACTTGGTGGATGATGTGCTTAACTGGCCGGAAGCGGGTCAGGAGTCTGATTTAGAAGCTGTTGCACGGGCACGGCCCTCGTCCACGGTGCACGGGCACATGACGACTCGATTGATGCTCCGAGATGGTAACGGCGGTGAAATAGCATTGCCTGTGCAGCTTGTTTTGGAAGTTGCATTTGATGTTTCGCCTTCCCAGGAATCTTGATCCATGGGCACCGCCAACTTCACCGATAAGACCATCTGGACCGGAGACAACCTTGACATTCTCCGGGGTATGAACTCGGAATGTGTTGACCTTATCTATTTAGACCCGCCCTTCAACTCCAACCAGAACTACGCTGCCCCAGTGGGTAGCAAGGCTGCTGGTGCGGCTTTTAAGGACACATGGACGCTATCAGACCTTGATGTTGCTTGGATGGGATTGATCGCGGATGAACAGCCCGCCGTTGCGCATCTTCTCCGCACTGCTGGGCTGACGCATGGTAAGGGGATGCAATCCTATCTGACCATGATGGCGGTGCGTTTGATAGAAATGAATCGAGTGCTGAAGCCTCCAGGCAGCATTTACGTCCACTGCGACCCCACTGCCAGTCATTACCTCAAGATGCTAATGGACGCTATCTACGGGCAGAGGAACTTCAGGAATGAAATTACGTGGAAGCGGCGACATGGATTTTCTAGTGCCGTGCACAAGTCAGTGAGATTTGGAGTCTGCACAGACATTCTCTTGTTTTACGCCAAGTCGGAAGATACTAAGTTCTATCCCCAATACAACACCAATTCATCAGAATACCAAACGTATGTTGAGAACCATTTTACTCAGGTTGATGAGCATGGGCGCAGGTATCAAGCAAATAATCTGGCGAATCCAAATTACAGGCCCAATCTAATCTATGAGTACAAAGGATACCCTCCTCCGGAGAATGGATGGACGATTACTCGAGAGAAAATGGAACAATGGGACAAAGAGGGACGTATCCATTTCCCCAAGAACCAGGATGGTAGGCTTCGGAGGAAGAGTTTCAGTGACGAATTGAAGGGTATGCCTTTACAGAATCTGTGGGACGACATTCAGATGGTATCGCCTCACTCTAAAGAGGGTACAGGCTACCCCACTCAGAAGCCGTTAGTGCTCCTGGAGCGGATTATCAAGGCAAGCTCCAACGAAGGCGATGTAGTGCTGGACCCCTTTTGTGGCTGTGCCACTGCCTGCGTTGCTGCTGACAAACTGGGGCGCAAGTGGGTAGGCATCGACATATCACCTAAGGCAGTTGAGCTCGTCAATATAAGACTTCAAGAAACTATGGGCAGTCTATTTCATAACCGCTA
>JAGWBF010000042.1 GCA_021296025.1 Dehalococcoidia bacterium
GCCTCTCCCATACAGAATCCTCGGGGCGTCGGAACCGACGGCGCCACATCCTCCCCTGCGAACCTTAGCTTCTTTCCCTCCAATCTGCTACGGCATCTATCGGCCCTCATAGTTCCACCTCTCCAAGGCTAACCATGGTTGTTCCACGCCTTTGAGAGTGGGCTGCCATCTACCCCTGCTTCTGGCACCTGACCCAGCGCCTTGCTTAACGCCAGGCACGCTCGGTCTGTTCCGAGGCCAGGTGCTCAGCTCCCTGAAAAGGGACACACTCGGCAACCCAGTCCCGAGGGCAACCTGACGCCGTAGCTATCAAGGCCCTTTCCCATTGGGCCGCCTCAATTACCCATCGGCGTGGGTCCGGGGATGTTGGTAGGAGAAGGCTGCCCATTCATGACAAACAGGAGGAATACCGCCATGACGAGCAGGTTCACAGAGCTGGAGACGGAAACCTATTACGACGCACAGGATGTCATTTATCGGTCGATCTGGGATGAGGACGGCATGGTCCATTGGGGCTTTTTCGACGACACCGAAGAGACAGATTTCCTGGCTGCCTGCGAAAAGCTCAACCGGATGATGGTTGAGAAAGGCAAGATCAATCAAGAATCCAACGTGCTGGACGTCGGCTGCGGCAACGGGACGGTTGCTATGTGGCTGGCCCGGGAAACGGGCGCCAGGGTCACAGGTATTGACCTGAGCGGGGTCAGGATAACCAATGCCCAGGAGGAGCTAGCCCGCCTGCAACCTGGTCTTCGAGAGCGCCTGGCGTTCAAGAAGGCATCTGCCACCGCCCTGCATTATCCCGATGGAACGTTCAGCCACGTCTGGAGCCAGGCGGTGATATACCATGTGCCCGACAAGCGCAGCGTGCTGAAAGAGGTGCATCGGGTCTTGTCGGAAGGCGGAATTCTGGTGTTCGACGACCTTCTCAGGCCCAAGAGAAACATCACCCCCGAAGCCCAGACCTATGTGTATGACAGGCTTCTCTTCGACACCGAGTTCACATTCTCCTCCTATCAGCAGGCGCTAAAGGACCAGGGGTTTGAGGTGCTGGAGGCTTTGGACCTGTCTGCCCACTTGAGGCAGAGCTACCTTTGCCTTGCCGACCGGACACCGAAAAACGACACGTCCGATTCTGCCGAGCACTTCGAATGGCTGGCCAAAGCCTACGTGGAGACCGCAGCAGCCGTCGATAAGGACGAGCTTGGGTGGGGACTCTTCGTCTGTCGCAAATAGATGTCCCGGGCGTGACATCATCCATAAGGACAGAGACGAGCCTGGGGAGCCTACCCAGGGATGGCGATGTCGGGGCTCCTCTGACAGCCCTTACCGGGACGGCTTGGTTGTATGACGGAAAGTCCGGTCTCTGCGCCCTGTCTTAGCTAAAGCTAGGTTCGGGGCGAGACCTCACCGGACGGGCGCGTAAACTGATGGGCCCAGCGGCGCTCTAACGCAATCCTTTAAGCTGGAGATGGCCCTGGTTTCCGGGGTAGGAACGCTCTAGACCCGGCAACTCGCAGGATATTCCGGTCCGCCTCACTTATGACGGGCAAGCCAAGCCCGAAGCTGCCCGGCTTCCTGGTTGGCGGCAGGATCAAGCTCCGCTTGGTAGAGCCGGGTGCGGACTATGAAGATGTCCATTTCCGTCGGCTCATCCCTGTCGACGATCTCCCGCACCTTGCTGGGGAAGAACGTCCCCCAGTCGGGCTGGCGTCCGTCCAAATCGGTCAAACCATACTCCTTGGAGAGCGCCCAGCTGGAAAACAAGCCTCCGTTCTTGGAGCCCACATTCGGGTCGACGGCCAGCGCCACCACTGCCCGCCCAACCAGGCAGGGCGATTCAGACTCCGCAAAGTAGGAGTCCTGGCCGATGGCATCGCGCCAGTTCGCCTCGGTGACCCCAAAATAGTCGAGGACAGCTTCGGACCGCAGGAATCCGGGGGTGATAGCCAGGGCCGTCACATTGTGGCCATGCAGGTCGGCCGCCATTGCGTAGGCAAGTCGAATGACGGAGCTCTTCGCCAGATCGTAGAAGAAATTGCCACGGTAGCCAAGAGTGTCGCCGTCGGTGACCTCAACGATGAGGCCGGAATTCTGCTCGATCATCAACGGCACTCCATGTCTGCTGGTTATGAGGTGGCTGTGCACCGCCCGCTCCAGCAGCTGCTGCCCCTGGGGAATGGAGAGTTCCCAGAAAGGCCTTCCCCACTCTGTCAGGTCATCTCCTCCCCAGATCTCGTTGACCAGGACATCGAGCCGACCTGCTTCGGCACGCACCCGGGCGAAGAGTTGCTCCACTTCGGACTCGACTGTGTGGTCGGTGCCGACGGGGATGCCCTGGCCTCCCTCCTGGGTGACCAGCTCAGCCGTCTCCTCGATGGTTTCCGGACGCCCAGGCGTCGCAGGCCTCCCCTGCACGCTGCGCCCGGTGCAGTAGACCGTCGCGCCTGACGCCCCCAGCATACGGGCAATGCCGCGGCCTGCCCCACGCGTCGCTCCAGCGACGAGAGCCACTTGGTTGCGAAGCGGCTGCAGGTGCGTCCCGCCGGAACGTCGAGGTCGGGTACGAGTACTTGCCCTTACCGGGAATGATGCATCAAGGTGTTCGGCGATGCGCCGTGGCATCTTGGACTGCGAGAAGTCGATGATGCCAACGGCAAATTGTACACAAACAGGAGGGTCGAAAAGCCCGAGAGGGTGGCATTGGAAGGTGACGGACTAATAAGTTACTGGTGGCGCATGCGGGGTTCGAACCCGCGATCTCCGCCTTGAGAGGGCGGTGTCCTAGGCCACTAGACGAATGCGCCCCGAAGGGAAGATGCCATCGGGCTGGCCGGAGTCCCGGCCTGCTTTGGCTGGGGATCGTGGATTCGAACCACGGCTTGCAGATCCAGAGTCTGCCGTCCTACCACTAGACGAATCCCCATCCCTCTCGGATTATAGCATCCCCACGGCGCCATGCTCAAGGACAGTCCAATGCCCCCAAGCCCTCATTCCGACGCGATGCCGCTTTCGTGAAAAGACTGTCTGGGGTGCTTCCGGCCTGATACCTGGCGACCTTGGTAACAGCCCGGCTCTACCATTCGTGCAGGACTAAAGTGTCCCTCTGTTCAGGCTTAATGTGGAGCCGGTTTCTAACGCCGGGCAACCGAGGGGGACGTGATGAGATGATGAAGATGAAGGAGGCCCTGCTGCTCCCGGGCGCCCGTTGCTAGAGAGCGGACCTTGGTTCCGGGCAGTGCCGACCCGCTATCGGCTTCGTTCCTTGACAGGTGCCTGCCCAGCTGCTCCTCCATCTCTGTGGTGATTTCGTTAGGCTGGAGCTTCGGGAACCTCCGGTACAGCCCGGCACACTTGTCCGCAAGGCCCTCCAATCCCTCCCGCTCCGCCAGGGAATTGTAGAAGGGCAGCACCACGTTCACCGCAATATCCGCCGCCCTGCCATTGCCTATTGCACCACGCCGCGCCGGACCGCGTCTCTGTAAAGGGGCCACCATCAACCCGTCCAGCAGTACTCTGCATCCCCGCCCATCATCGGGGGCAGCTTCCAGGACCTCCTTCAGTCCCCCGAGGAGTCCCTTCCCCTTCCCCGGAATTTCATCAACGCAAGGACCCTACCAAGCACTGTCGGGCATGTACCGCTCCAACAGCCGGGCACCCCCCAGGATCCGGTTCCGGGGATGATTGGAAGGCCTCACCCGGAAGGTGTTCCACTTAAGGTGTTGCCTCTCACCCCCCAGAACAGCGTCACCCGCCTTCGGCGTCCCTGCATCCTGCAGGCCGGCCGCCTTCAACAGCGCATGGGCGATGGGGGAAGCCCCGTCGTCACCACCGCCCGTCATCGCACATGCTCTTAGACGCTGATAGGGCACCATCCTTGCCAGATCCAGGAACCCCTGCCTGTTCTGACTGTAGCCCAGGGCCTCCATGATTCCCGAATACAAGGTCTCCTCCGGCTCTTCACCGGCATCCAGCAGAATGCGGAACCCGCCAGCAGCCTCGTCGAACCAGGCATCTCCGGCCCGCCGCAGTGTTTCCACCAGTTCCCCGGGAGTGTCGGGGCAGGCATATCCGCGCACCGAAAGCAGCTCCCACAGAGGGGACGGGCTGCTCTCTCCTCCCCCGCCGTTCAGCATCCCCTCAAGTGTGATGACCGGAACCTGGTTACCGTTCTGCAGGGTGGTGGTCCCGCTTTCACCTTCCACACCCGCGTGCAGCACCACCCCGTTGTAACGTGGATCGGTGCCGTGCCCGTGGGAGCGCCAGTCCTTCTCATCCAGGTGCAGCTCCACATCCCCGGTCACCAGGCCCACACCTTCCTCTTCCAGCACCGCGCCCCGGAAGTCCGGCCCCGCCCCGGAGCTGCTTCGACCGGGGTATATCACCCGGTACCTTCGCCCGCTCTTGCTCCTGAACACCCCCTGCCGGGCGGCCCGCTCCTTCCATAGCTGACCCAGCAGGCGTTCAGGAATCTGTCCCAGTCTGGATGCCACTCTATCTCCCGGCGATCGAGGGAAATCGATCCTTGAGCCTACTTGGGGGCCCGCAGCTTACCCAAGATCCCTCGCGTTGCAATTCCCCAACTTTACAGTACATTACCAATACTAACACAGGGTAGCTCCGAGCTTTGCGGCGGGGTGACACCCCGGTAACTCTTAACGAAGGAGGAGTTATGCCGGGCACAAGATTCGGAGCAAGAATCCCCATTTCAGGCCCCGTGTGCAGCGTGGACCGACTTATCGAGTCCAGCAAGCTGGCCCAAGGGCTGAACTACAATATGCAGTCGTCCTACACGCTGACAGTAGATGCCGGGGATGGGAACGGAAGAAAAGACAGCGCCACTAACAGTAACCAGTAGGCATGGGCTCCCTCAAGGATCCCGGCGACACCCTGGACCCCAATGAGTTCGAGACTATGGCAGACTACTACCCCATGGCCGGAGCCACCGGCAGGACAGGATTCGGCGTGGTAGTGATGCCTCTGCCCCTGTGCATCTACCCCGTCGTCCTGGCAAAGGAAGTCGCCATCAAGGACAAGTGTCCGGACCGGGATCACCGCTTGCTTCAGCCATGAGATTGAGCACGAATTCCAACGTGGGTCACCAAAGGATCGGCAGAGGATATTGGAGCGGGCGATGGGGATCGAACCCACGACAGCTAGCTTGGAAGGCTAGCGCTCTACCACTGAGCTACACCCGCTTCGAGGCCAGGCATCCATCGTAGGTGCGGGGTTGCACAAGCGAGACGCACCTACAGATGTCGGTAAAAGTATAATGCCCTCAGAGGCTATTGTTCCACCCCTGGCTGCCGCTTCGGCCAGTAATCGTCCGCTGGCTCGCGGGCATCGAGGAATGGTCCACGGGGTGAGTCCTTGGGGCGGACCTGCGAGTCAACCAGCGCGAGGACACATCTACCGGATGTGAAAGGCGATGCCTGGTGCCCGCCCGGTTCCCTAGCCTATAAGGGGCTCCACCTTCAGGAACACGGGGGCAAAGACCAGGGAGACCACCGCCATCAGCTTCAGTAGGATGTTCAGCGAGGGCCCCGATGTGTCTTTGAAGGGGTCTCCCACCACATCGCCTTCCACAGCAGCCTTGTGGGGGTCCGATCCCTTCCCGCCGTAGTGGCCCACTTCAATGTACTTCTTGGCGTTGTCCCACGCGCCACCGGCGTTGGCCATGGTGATGGCCAACATAAAGCCCGACGCTATGGACCCGACAAGCAGCCCTCCCAGGGCCACGGGATCCACGATGAACCCCACCAGAAGGGGAGCAGCCACCGCCAGCAGTCCGGGGACGATCATCTCCCTCAGCGCCCCCCGGGTGCTGATGTCCACGCACCTGGCGTAGTCCGGGCGTCCCGTTCCCTCCATGATCCCCGGTATCTCCCGGAACTGCCTCCTCACCTCGTTCACGATGGAGAAAGCCGCCCGCCCCACCGCCCGCATCGTCATTGCCGAAAACAGGAAGGGAAGCATACCTCCAATCAGAACACCCACGAGGGTGGTGTGCTGCAGCAGGTTGATGAGGCCGTCCAGGTTGGCCGCCTCTGCGTAGGCTGCCAGGAGAGCAAGGGCTGTTAGACCTGCCGAACCGATGGCAAAGCCCTTCCCCGTGGCCGCCGTGGTGTTGCCCAGGGCATCCAGGGAGTCGGTGCGCTGGCGCACCTCCGGGTCGAGGTGGGCCTGCTCCGCTATTCCTCCAGCGTTGTCAGCCACCGGTCCATATGCATCGGTTGCGAGGGTTATGCCCAAAGTGGAAAGCATTCCGACCCCTGCCAAACCAACGCCGTAGAAGCCCGCCAGCTCGAAGGAAGCCAGGATGGCTCCACCAATAATCAGCCCGGGGATGGCCGTACTCTGCATTCCCGTGGCGATTCCCGTGATCATCGTTGTGGCAGCGCCAGTCTGGGCTGATTCCGCCACTCCCTTGGTGGGAGGATAGTCGTAGGATGTGTAAAACTCGGTGGCCAGCCCGATTATCACCCCGGCAATAAGGCCCGAAGCTATGGCCGCAAACAGATCAAACCCGGTAACGTTGACCCCAATCACCCCGTCCAGGTCCAGCAGCAACACAACCCCTAGAGACATGAGCAGCACCAGTACCGCCGAAGCAATGATTCCCCGGCGCAGGGCCCACAGAAGCTGGCTGAAGCCCGCCTGCTCCCCGGTCCTCACCACGAAGGTGCCCAGCACCGAAGCCAAGATTCCCGCCGATGCCACCAGCAGGGGAAGCATTACCACATCGTCCTTCCATCCGGAAGCGCCGGCCGCCACCGCCAAGGTCATCGCAGCGATAATGGAGCCAACGTAGGACTCGAACAGGTCGGCCCCCATGCCGGCCACATCTCCTACGTTGTCACCCACGTTGTCAGCTATCACCCCGGCGTTGCGGGGGTCATCCTCGGGGATTCCCGCCTCCACCTTCCCCACCAGGTCCGAACCCACATCGGCAGCCTTGGTGAATATCCCGCCACCCACTCTGGCAAACAAGGCTATGGAGGAGGCGCCGAAGGCGAAGCCTATGACATAGGTCACATCCTGCCAGATGACGTAAAGGATGGTCACTCCCAGCAGTCCAATTCCCACCACGCTGATGCCCATGACAGCGCCGCTGTTGAAAGCCACGCGGAGCGCGGGGTTCAGGCCCCGCATCGCGGCGGCAGCCGTTCTCACGTTGGCCCTGATGGCGACGTTCATACCAATGATTCCCGCCGTGGCTGAGCAGAACGTGCCCGCCAGGTAGGAGATGGCAGTCTTGGGCACCAGGGAGTCGTTGGTCCACCAGTCGATCAGCGCCCACAGGGCCACGGCCACTACGACGATAAACGGCAATAGGACCAGGTACTCCCTGCGCAGGAAGGCCAGCGCGCCTTCCCTGATCGCCAGTCCAATGTCCTTCATGGCGGAATTGCCCTCGTCCTCCTTCAACACTCGCAGGGTCAGGATCGCAGCAAAGAGGAGGGCACAAACGCCCAGGGCACCGGCTACTATCATTGAGTTCATGGGGTGGTCTCCTATCTCTCAGTTCCCTGTTTGAGAGCATCAGAGAAGCTAGCACACATGCTAGGGGGTGTCAAGGTAATTCGGCCCGGAGGCCAGTCGCTCCTGCCAGCCCGCCAGAAGCTTTTCCAACTCCAGCTGGCGCAGGGTCATGGTCAGGTCGCCCCTGGTGCGCTCCAAGACGCCACGCATTGCGTCCGTCGTCCGCCTCAAGCCTCCGGTTACCCCCTCGGGAAAGTCCACCGTGACCAGCAGGCTGTAGATGTCATCCATGACCTGCATCAGCTCCTCGCACCGCTCCGTCTCGTTCCGCCGGAGTGAGTCCAGGACGTAACGGCGCAGCTCGCCGATGACCTCTCCCATGCCATTCAGGTAAGACGCCATCTCCACTCCCAGGTCTTCCGCCTGGGGAATGGGGTTCCCGGATATCAGCGCCAGGGTGATGTTGGCCTCTGCGTACTCCTTGCGGGCATCAGCCAAGAAGCCCGAATAGTAGATGTCCGGGCTCCGGCCTCTGATCACGTCCGCCTCTTCCAGCTGCTGGGAGGCCCGGGAGATCAGGGATGCAGCCTCATCTAGGTCATGGCGATGCACTGCCCGGATGGCGTTGGCCGATAGACGGATCACCTCCCTGGAGATACGAAGACCCGTCTCCCTGGCATCATGCTTGGCGGAAAGCTCCTGCTGGGCCCGTTCCGACGCCTGGGTCAGGTCCGGCCGGTTGGCCGCTGTGCTCACACCCTGCCCCCGGCCTCTTCGATACGCCGCACCAAGCGGCGCGCCGCCTCCTCGGGGTCTTCGGCCAGTCCCACAGCGGCCGTAACGCACACAGCATCCGCCCCGGCCTTCATCACAGCCTCGATGTTCTCTGCATTGATGCCCCCGATGGCCACCAGGGGAAGGTCCGTCATCTTCCTGGCAGCCCCGAGGCCCTCGGGACCCACGGGCCGGCTGGTGTCTGCCGAGACCTTTGTGGAGGTAGCGTAAATGGAGCCGAAGGCCACATGGTCGGCCCCCTGGGCCAACGAATCGGCGAGCTCTTCCCTTGAGTGGTTGGACCTTCCTATGACCTGCCAGGAGTGAAGCACCTTCCGAGCCTCTACCACCGGCAGGTCGCCTTGGCCCACGTGAAGGCCATGGGCATTCACTATGGACGCCAGGTCGGCATGGTCGTTGATGATCAGCGTAGCCCCGTATTCCGTACACAGGTCCTTCAGGGTGCGGGCCAGTGGCAAGGTCTCTCCCTTGTCTCGCAGCTTATCCCGCAGCTGAAGGACCCGCGCCCCCCCTTGCAGCGCCGCCTTGGCGACAGTGACCTGGGGGTCGATAATTACGTACAGCCCCTGCATTGCCGGGGCGGGCCTGTCTCCGGTCATATGTCCAAGCCCTCGGGCGCCTTGCCCCGGCGGGCGGCGTCGATGTTTTCCTTTACCGAGTTAGGCATCTCGACACCGTGGGAGTTGAAGGACTCCTCTATACGCCGGCCCACGTTGGACGGATCGCTGTAGTACTCCAGGGAGGAGCCGGGAGCATCAAAGGCCGGGGCAGACCCCTTGGTGGAAGCCGACTTGTGGTATGCAAATGATGACATCCTCCTGCGCACGTCAGTGCCGTTGCAGTGGGAGCAGGTAGGATCGGGGGAACTCTCCATCGACCGCACAAGCACAGACGACACACCCTGGCAGGTCAAGCACCGGTACTCGTAGATGGGCAACTGCTACCTGGCCGACCTTCGGGATTCCTTGGAAGGCGAGGAGGAGTGTCTAGCAGTCGAAAGCATCGCCGTCATCCATGTCGGCCTCCGACTCCAGCTCGTCGACCATCTCCTTGAATTCGGAGGTCACCTCGCCGCCCATCTCATGCTGCATCCGGCGCATCCAGCCCGCAACCGCCCTGGGGTCTTCATTATCTATGTTCTCCGGCCAGCCGGTATCCGGGGCCCAGTCGAGGCTGGAACCCCAAGACCGCCGGAAAGAGAACTTGGACACCAGCCGGTGCATGTTTGCGCTGCCACAATGGTCGCAGACAGCATTCGGGGTGGCATTAATGTTCTTGACCAGTACCGTGGACCTTCGACGGCACTCCTGGCACCTGTACTCGTAAAGTGGCACCCTCTACCCGGCACTCCTTCCTGGGGTCTTCCGGTCAAATTTTAACACACTCAACAGCCGTCACTTTGCGCTTGGACAGCATACTTTACGTGATCGATTCTCGGAGACCCACTCCCCATGGGCAATCGCACCGACACCAGGTCTATTCTCCAGTCCGTGGGTGGGGTCTCGCAGGCCTGGAGGTAAGTCAGGGCGGTCATGGTCAGCCTGCGTTGCTTTGCCTTGGACAGCGACTCTTCGGGGGTCCCAAAGCTCTCTGACCGCTTGGTCCGCACCTCAACGAACACCGTGCAGTTCCCATCCATGGCCACGATATCAACTTCACCGTACCGGCACCGGTAGTTGCACTCCAGTATCCGATAGCCCTGGGACTCCAGCAGCCTGCGGGCTGCAATCTCCCCCTGGTTACCGAGCTTCGTTTTGGCAGAAGGCATAAGGACTGATCTTTCTGCGGGGCCGGACCGGTATCCGGCCGGCCTCACATACCGGGCAGCCTCGGCTTCAAGCTGAAGGACCGCCGGTGAATTGGGGACGGTCCCAGCTCCATCAGGCGATGCCTGTGGGCGAGGGTAGCGTAACCCTTGTGACGGGAGAACCCGTAGCCCGGGTACTCTAAATCGGCTTCCACCATGAGCCTGTCCCGGCTCACCTTCGCCACGATGGAGGCAGCGGCTATGGAGTAGCACAGGCTGTCACCCTTGGCGAGGCTGAAGCAGGGTATGTCCAGCTCATTCAATTGAACATAGTCCACGAGCAGGTGGCACGGCTCCTCGGGCAGGTCCATCACCGCTCTGACCATGGCCAGCCTGCAGGCGGGGGCGATACCCATGCTGTCGATCTCCTCACTGGACACGGACCCCAATCCCACGCCCACAGCCCCTTCCATAATCAGTGGATACATACGTTCCCGGGCTTGGGCGGCCAGCTTCTTGCTGTCATCTACCTGAGCCAGCCAGGGAGGGACCCCCAATGCGGGCTGTAGGAGTACGGCCGCCGCAACCACTGGACCGGCCAGCGGCCCCCGACCCACCTCATCCACTCCGGCAACCGTCGGGTAGCCCTGCGCGGATATCCTTAGCTCATGCTCGAAGGTAGGCACAGCACCGGCCCAATCTCAAGTTCAGCTCCCGACAGCTGAACCGCTGGGCCTCGCCGAGGAAAGACCGATATCTGCCGGCGGCCCAGCCTCGATTCGCCCACCTCCCAGCACCACCTCTCCCTGGTAAAGGGCGACGGCTTGGCCGGGGGTGACCGCTCTCTGGGGTTCCCGGAAGCGTATCTCTGCGTAGGGGCCAGCAGGCGTGAGGACAGCCTCGCACTCCGGTGATTTGTACCTGATCTTGGCGGTAACCCCTTCTTCAACAGGAGGCGGGCTGCCGGAAACGTAGCTCACTCCTGAGGCCCATAGAGAGGAGCTGTACAGGTGCTCCTCTGGTCCAACCACCACCCGTCGGTGGCCTGCATCAATGCCAATCACGTACATGGGCACCCTTCCGGCGATTCCCAGCCCGCGCCTCTGGCCGATGGTGAAGTGTTCGATGCCGTCATGCTTCCCCAACACCCGCCCGTCTTCATCAACGATGCTCCCTGCCTGGGGCTTTATGTGGTCCCGCAGGTACTCTCGGTAGTTTCCACCGGGAATGAAACATATATCCTGGCTGTCGGGCTTGTCGGCATTGGGAAGGCCGGCATCCGATGCCAGCCGGCGTATCTCTTCCTTCGGATATCCACCAACGGGCATCAGGGTGCGCTCCAGCTCCTGCTGCCCCATGCTATAAAGCACGTAGGACTGGTCCTTGAAAGGGTCCAGCCCCTTCAGAAGCTGGTAGGACGAGCCCTCCCTGCAGATGCGGGCATAATGCCCCGTAGCCACGAACTCGGCCCCCAGCAGGTGGGCCCTCTGGTACAGAAAGTCAAACTTGATCCTCTCGTTGCACGCGATGCAGGGGTGAGGTGTGCGTCCCGCCTGGTACTCCCCCAGGAAGTAGTCAGTGACGTAGGCCTTGAACTCCCTCTGCAGGTTGAACACATGATGGGCAACCCCCAGGCGATGGCACACCCGCCGGGCATCTTCCACATCATCGACGGTGCAGCACCCCTGGTAGTTGGCGGGAAGCTGAGTGGCCGGCAGGTCGTACAGCTTCATGGTGACACCCAGCACCCTGTATCCAGCTTCATGCAGAAGCAGGGCTGCAGCGGACGAGTCCACGCCCCCGCTCATGGCTACGACTACGCTCTCAGGCAATGCTACGTCCTCGAGCCACCCGGCAAACTACTCTTCCAGCTGGGTGGTCTCACTCCCCTTGGCGGTAATGGTTATGTGGGCCATGGGCGACTGGTCTCTCGCTCCATGCCAGTGCTTTTCGCCAGCGGGAACGTGAATGATATCGCCCACCGTCACTTCCCGTACCTCTTTCTCGGTGGCAACAATGCCGATGCCCGAGGTGATGATGAGCACCTGGTCGCTGGTGTGGGAGTGGAACTTGTTCCGGGCGCCCCGACCAAAGCTGACGATCCCGCAATTGAAGTTGTTGGCCTCCTCGGTGGGAACGATGGTCTGCCGGGTGACCGTTCCGCCGGTGAACAGGGGAGTGTTGACCGACTCTTCCGCAACCTCAGCCGTCCTTACGACCTTCATATCTCCTCCCGTACTTACATGAGGGCATGCTTTGCCCGCCGCATAGCTGAACTGGCAGTAATGATAATACTTTGCCCAAGCTGAGTCCACAAAGGGACGCAGTGGTCAGCCCCTGGAGGAGGGCTCCGGCGCAGACCGTGGCTCCGGCACCGACAGGCCGGCCACAACCAGCATCCAGGCCAGGGCAGCAAACACCAGGAAACCAGGAACAAAGCTGCCAGTGATATCCTTCAGGATGCCCACTGCCAGGGGTGCCACGAACCCACCCATCCCCGACACCGCCATGATCCATCCCCACGCCACCGCTACTTTTCCGGGAGTCATACCTTCCAGCTCCATGGGTAGAACGAACAGCATGGGAACGTACAGCCATGATCCTATGCCCAGCAAGCTTATGCAGACCAACGCAATCGCTGTGTTGTCCACAAGAACGGTGCCCAACCCGCCAACTGCCGCCATGACCCCCGGAACGATGAAGAACATCCTCCGGGACGTCACCCTGACTGCCAGGAAGCCTGCGAACAGCACGGCAGCCACTCCCGCCAGGGGAAGGGCGCTGGTGATCAGTCCCGCTTGGGAAAGGGATATGTCCCGGCTCTGGCTGTAGAAGGTGGGCAGCCAGGATGTAAGGGCCACGTACTGGGCAAAGCACGCTGCATCCCCGATTCCCGGCATCAGCACAGCGCGCTTCCGCAATGTCTCCGACACATCGCGCCAAGAGAACCTGTCCGAAGACCCGGAGGCTACAACCCCCACCTTCCCCCACACCATCCATGCGATGGCCCCTGCCAGCGCCACAGCACCGAACACCCCCAGCGCTCCTTCCCAGCCCAGGTGCCCGGCCAGGGGCGCAGCCGTGGAGGTGGACAGGGCGATCCCCAAGCTCAGGGCCGCCACATTCAGGCTGGTCAGAATCAGGGCCTCGTTGGGCCTGAACCAGCCCATGATCAAGGGACCGGTGGCGGGCATTATCAGCGCCATGCCAAGGCCGAAGATGATGCGAATTGCCAACAGGCTCCCGAAGTTGGGGGCAAGGACGGACAGGGTGCTCAGACCCACCATCAGCCAGCTAAGTGTGTAAACCCTCCGCACTCCCAGACTCGGAGTCAACATTCCGCCCGGCAGGCTGAACAGCGCAAACAGCAGCAGGGCCAAGGCAAGGAGAAGGCCTCCCGCAGAGCTGCTGATGTTGTAGTCCTCGGTGATGAGGGGAAGGAGAGGAGATAGTGACTGAAAGTTCAGTCCAACGGAAAGGTGGGCCCAAAATGCAAGCCCACCTATAACGTAGCGGTAGCGTTGGCCCCTGGGGTCTTCCGTCATGGCGTCCACTTACTTTAGCCCAGGCACAGCCAGCTAACAATAACGGCCGGCGCCTTTACACCAGGTAGCGGCTGCAGTTGCTTCAGACGTTATGTACTGTTAACATTTCCCTGTGACTAAAGTCGCCACTAACAGGGCGCACCAGCCGATAGCGAAAGAGGAGGGTTGATGGCGGTCTACAGCTACGACCATATCCACCTAAGAAGCCCCGATCCTGCAACTGCAGCCAAGTTCTACAACAAGATGTTCGATGCCCAGATCATCGAGACTCCCCAACCCGACGGCAACACCAGGGTCGACCTGAACCTGAACGGCTTGACAATTTTCCTTGCAGGAGCCATGCCCTCCGGTACCGAGGTACAGGGAGTGGAGGGACCCCATTACGGATTGGACCACTTCGGCCTCAGGGTGGACAACCTGGATTCGGCGGTTTCGGACTTGAAGGCCAAGGGAGCGGAGCTGGAATCCGAGCCCAGGACCCTGCCCACAGGGGTCAAGATCGCCTTTGTCAAGGCGCCCGATGATGTGCGCATAGAGCTGGTTGAACGGCACTAGCCCTGGCAATTGGAAGGGGCCAACGAATATTTGAATTGCCCGAATACCAGGCTATTTCAAATATGCGCATGCTGGTGTAAAATTATATGGCCGCCAAACCATAGGACCTGTGTGACCGGATGGGAAGGGTGAAGACGGGCGGGAGAAGAACGCTATCCGAAAGGGCAGGGAAATTCCCCCTGCGATAGGTTTGGAGTTCTAAAAGATGTCCAGAACCAAACGTGTGCTGTTAGTGGTCCCAGGGTCGGTGGGAGGCAACTTTGAGTACGTTGCCATTCCAAGGCAGGGTATGCTCTTCATGTCGGCCGCCCTGAAGCAGTGGGAAGGCCCATACCTGTACGACACCGAGATCTTCTTCGAAGACCGCAGTGGGCCCCTCGACCCGGCCGAAGACCTTCATGGCGTCGATATCCTGATGATCACCTGCCTCATTAACGAGGCTCCCCGAGCATACCACCTGGGCGCGCAAGCCAAGCTCCACCATCCCGACCTGGTAACCATAGGAGGCGGGCCCCAAATGAGCCCCCTCCCCCAGGAAGCCATGAGGGAAGGGTGTTTCGACGTCATCGTTAATCGCGAAGGGGAAGATATAGTCGGCCCCCTGTGCGATGCCCTCCTTGCCTACTCGGGCTACCAGAGGGAGCAGGCCCTAGCCAAGATCCCGGGCATCTCCTATATGAAGGACGGCCAGGTACACCAGACCGTCCGCAGGGGAGTGATCGAGCCGGACTTCGTGGAGCTGCCGGACTTCCGCGCCATCCGCGACCTGACGCCATCGAACCCCATGGCAGCCGGAGTCCTAGAGACGGTCCGGGGTTGCACCGAGAAATGTACCTATTGCCAGGTGATCCAGCAGTTTCTGGGGTATCGCCTGATCAATCGGGAGACCGAGTTAAATCGACTGCGCCAGCTCCATGAGCTCGCCGCCGACGGCCTCATCCACACCTCCCTGGACGGTCGTTTCAGCGTATTCATCTCGGATGACCTTCATCCGCCCCCGTTGCGCGCGGTGAAGTACCGGAATGAGCGGCTGGAACGCCTGAAGTCCTGGAAGGGACAGACCGACGGCATGTACATGATTTGCCAGACCCGGGGTGAGATAGGCCAGGACCCGGAGTTGGCCGAGGCACTCTACGAGGCCGGCATACGCATGCTTTACGTCGGCGTGGAGTCTGACAACGCAGAGAACCTGAAGATGGTCAAGAAGCGTCAGGACCCCGGCCAGATGCACAAGGACTTGGTCACCCTCAAGGACTTCGGATTCTCAATAGTGGCCATGACAATAATCGGTCTGCCCTATGACACCGAAGAGAGCATCATGGACATGGCCGCCTGGGTAACCCAGGTCAGCAAGTACCAGACCGCCAACCTGCTTACCCCCCTCCCCGCCACATCCAACTGGGTTGACCTGGTACCTCTGAACGCCGAGGGCGATGTGCTGCAGCCTGGAGAGCAGAGGCCTTATCACCTCTACACAGGACGGCAGTTCGTCCACCAGGACCCCCGCTGGACCATGCAGGAGTCCCGCGCCCTCTTCGACCGCTACCATTCCCAGCTGAATCCCGTTGACACCCTGTACGAGCGCATTTTCAAGATTCTGCAGACCCGTAGGTTCAGGACCGGCTCCATGGGCAAGGACCTGACCAGCAGCGTCTCGGCTCGCATAAGCGAATTCAGCGAGACCCTGAGGACCCTAACGGACTCATCCAAGGAGCATCCCGAAGCCCTTTCGGCCCGCATGCGCGAGGTGGCCGATACCCTGGTCCGCTACAGGAGCCAGCTGGCATCTACCGGCAGAGAGCTGCCTGAAGCCATTTCCACCCACATCAGGGAAGCATCGGACACCCTGGGCAGGTACCGCCAACAGATCACCGTCACAGGCAGGGAACTGGGCGACAACATCGCTGCCCACATCAATGCGGTCAGCGATGCGATGGCCCGGTTGTCGGACCTGTCCAAGAACACGGCCAAGGGCTAAGGAGCTGATCAAGTACTCCCCATGCCAGCTGCCCCCATCACCGAGATCATTGCTGGCGGCA
Organism: Dehalococcoidia bacterium; assembly: GCA_021296025.1. Classification (GTDB taxonomy): domain Bacteria; phylum Chloroflexota; class Dehalococcoidia; order Lucifugimonadales; family JAGWBF01; genus JAGWBF01. Next base: position 16,164 of record JAGWBF010000042.1, read on the forward strand.
ACCCAATAGCCGCGAAGGTGTACCTGGGGTGAGCGGGCGTGTCTATGCTACCGGGGCAGGCGTCATCAGCCCGGTAGGCCTCGATACCTCCTCCACGTGGGCATCCCTTGTCAACGGCAACTCCGGCGTTGCGCGCATCACCTCCTTCGATACGGAGGGGTTCGATACTACCTTCGCTGCCGAAGTCAAAGGGTTCGAGCCGGAAGGGTTCCTGGAAAAGAAGGAAATCCGGCGCATGGACCGTTTCGCCCAGATGGCAGCGGTGGCCGCCATGGAAGCCCTGCAGCAGGCCAACCTAGACCCCCGCACCATGGACCCATTCAGGGTGGGCGTGGTTGTCGGCAGCGGCATCGGCGGCATCGTCACATTGTCCCAGCAGTACGACGTCCTCCAGGAAAAGGGACCACGGCGGGTCAGCCCCTTCCTCATTCCCATGATGCTAGGAGATATGGCCTCTGCCCAGGTGTCCATGCTCACCGGGGCTATGGGGGTCAACTTCTGCGTGGTCTCCTCCTGCTCCAGCGGCGCCGATGCCATCGGCCAAGCATGGGAGATGATTCGACGGCAGGAAGCCGATATAGTAATCGCCGGGGGAAGTGAAGCGCCCATCTGTCCCATTGCTGTTGCCGGTTTCGGCAACATGAGGGCTCTCTCCCGGTACAACGAAGATCCCCCACGGGCAAGCCGCCCCTTCGATGCTGATCGGGACGGATTTGTCATTGGTGAAGGGGCGACCCTGCTGGTGTTAGAGAACGAAAAAAGCGCTTCCCTAAGGGGTGCGGAACCCCTGGTGGAGATACTGGGTTACGGAGCTTCTTCCGATGCCCATCACCTTACGGAGCCATCCCCAGACGGCAGCGGCGCGGCCAGCGCCATGAAGATGGCTATGAAGCAAGCGGGCGTCGCGGCAGACGACCTGGACTACATCAATGCCCACGGCACTTCAACGCCCCTGAATGACCGCCAGGAGACCAGGGCCATTAAGTCAGCCCTGGGAGAGCATGCATACCAGGTCCCCATAAGCTCAACCAAGTCGATGACCGGCCACCTGCTGGGAGCAGGCGGCGCCCTGGAAGCCTTCGCATGCATGATGGCGATCCGAGACGGTGTCATCCCGCCCACCATAAACCTGGAGCACCCCGACGAGGAGTGCGACCTGGACTATACGAAGGCCGAGGCGAGGAAGAAGCAGGTCAGCGTCGCCATGAGCAACTCCTTCGGCTTTGGCGGGCACAATTCAGTGCTCATATTCGGCTCACCAGCCTCGCGCTAGTCCCGCAACGTCGGAATCCCCATCCGCTGAGGAGCTATGCCAGCCACTACTGCTACGGGCAAGGTGTGGAAACTTCACCCAAAGGCTCCGGCTTTGCAGATGGGGAAATGGGACATTCCTCCGGTCATCTCCCAGCTTCTCTATAACCGGGGTATAACCACCCCCGCCCAGCTGGAAGCCTTCCTGGAACCCGCCCGCCACTACCCTTCGGACCCCTTTGACCTTCCCGGCATCGGCCCAGCGGTAGAGCGCATTCTTGCTGCTCAGAAGCGCGAAGAAAACGTGGGCATCTTCGGGGACTTCGATGTGGATGGGATCGCGGGCACCGCCATCGTTGCGCAGGGGCTCCAGGAGCTGGGTCTGAAGGTATTCCCATACATCCCAGATCGAGTCGCCGAGGGACATGGCCTGAATACCGAGGCCCTTCAGGCAATGAAAGAGATGGGAAACACGGTCCTGATTACCGTGGATTGCGGCATCTCATCCGCCTCCGAGGTGGCCTTCGCCCAGGACATGGGCATGGATGTGATTGTCACGGACCACCACGCGCCTCCAGCGTTCGTGGAGGACTCTCCCGCCATGGCCATAATCAATCCCCAAATGGCTGGAGAGCCGGGACCATTTTCGGACCTGTCCGGCGGGGGCTTGGCCCTCAAGCTGATGCAGGCCGCGCACATGGCCATGGGAAAGGAGTTGAGTCCTTCCCTATACGAACTGGCAGCCATGAGCACCGTGGCCGATCTTGTGCCACTGCGCGGGGAGAACCGCTACATTGTGCAGCAGGGGGTCGCCCGGCTGCGGAACACTCGAAGGCCGGGGCTTCAGGCGTTGTTCCGTCGGGCTCGGATCAGGCCTGAAGCCATCTCCGCCGAGACCGTGGGCTTTTCCATAGCTCCCAGGCTCAACGCCGCGGGCAGGTTGCAGCACGCCTCTTCCAGCTACCGGCTGCTGACAACCCCTTCACTTGATGAAGCCGAAACCCTAGCCGACCAACTGGAACAGCTAAACCGGGAGCGTCAAAGACGGACCGCCGAGACTTGGAGCAGGGCCCAAGCCTTTGTCCTGGAGGGGGAGAACGTGCCCCCTTTCATAGTCTACGGCGACGACGATGTACTGCCCGGGATCGCCGGGCTCATTGCGGGCAGGTTGGTGGACCGATTCCACCGTCCGTCCCTGGTCCTCTCCAAGAAAGACGGGGCCCTCCGGGGAAGCGCCCGCAGCATTCCCGGATTCAACCTTGCCCGGTCCTTCGACAGCTGCGGCGACCTTCTCCTCCAACATGGAGGGCACAGCATGGCCGCTGGGCTGGAGGTGTCCCCCGAAAAGCTGCCGGCCCTGGAGCAGCGTCTCCAGCGAACGGCCGAGGATGCCATTGGAACACAGGACCTGGAGCCCTGTCTGGAGATTGACGCAGAGGCGCCTGCAGCCACGCTGGTAGGTGAGGCCTACAAGTGGTTGGAGGCCATGGAACCCTTTGGGCCTACGAACCGGACACCCGTGTTCCTTTCGCGCAACCTGGAACCCGTTCATGTGCGACCCATTGGCGAGCGAGGCCAGCACCTGAAGATCCGTCTCAGGGAGCGGGGGGTAACCTGGGATGCAACAGCCTTCGACCTGGGTGAGCGGTGGCCCGATGGTGTCGCGCGCATTGATGCGGCATACACCCTCAGCACCGAGCAGCGAGGCGACACCAGGGTCGTAGTCCTGAAGCTGCTGGACTTCCGCCCCTCGCACCAACCCTAGGGGAAACCCGGAGAAAGAATGAAGCTGCACCATCTGCATCCCTGGGACATCTCCACCTCTCAAGCCAGGGAACTGCAAAAGGAGCTGGCAGGCAGCGTCTCGACGGTCCCTGCCCTTCCGGACAAGGTACGCTATCTAGCAGGGCTTGATATATCCCCAGCCGACGCTTCAGGAGTGGTCAGAGGGGCCGCGGTAGTGCTGGAGTACCCTTCCCTGGAGCCAGTTGAGGTCAAGACCGCCGGGGGTAAGCCTCCCTTTCCCTACATCCCCGGTCTGCTCTCTTTCCGGGAATCTCCCGTTCTTCTAGAGGCTTTGGAGCAGTTGGAAACCCATCCTGACGTCATATACATCGATGGGCAGGGCTTGGCCCATCCCCGGCGATTTGGCCTCGCTTGCCACATCGGCCTACTGACCCGCACTCCGACCATCGGCTGCGCCAAGTCCATCCTGGTCGGCAGCCACCACGAGCTTCCCCCTTCGGCAGGCGCCCACAGCCGCTTGGAGCATAAGGGTGAAGAGGTTGGTGCGGCGGTGCGCACCAGGGACAAAGTTAGGCCCATGTACGTATCCCCTGGGCATTTAATAGATATTGATACTTCGATAGAATGGGTGCTGGCCTCCTGCAGGGGCAGGAGGATGCCGGAGCCTACTCGCAAAGCCCATGAAGCTGCCGACAGGGCGCATAGGAGCCAGATCGGAAGCTAGCAAAGGTGTTGAATATGCAGGAACAGAAGCAGAACGTTAAAGAGCTGATCGACGACATTGACTCTGTGCTGATGCGTCTTTGACATCTCCGCCAAGGAAACCGAAGCTGCGCGTTTGGAGGAGCTGGCCGGTGAACCCCAGTTCTGGGACGACCCCAAGGAAGCTCAGCAGAAGATGCAGCAGCTTGCCAAGCTGAAGGACCAGGCCGGCTTCTGGCGAGACTTAGAGTCCAGGGCCTCAACTCTACTGGAGCTTGTGGACCTGGCCCTGGAAGAGGGCGACCACTCCCTGGAAGAACAGCTGGAAGCCGAGGTGGGGGATATCCGCAGCACCCTTTCTGCGAAGGAGTTTGAGCTTACCCTTTCCGGCCCCTACGACAACAGGGCTGCCATTCTATCCGTACATGCCGGCGCAGGCGGCACCGAGTCCCAGGACTGGGCCGAGATGCTTCTAAGGATGTACCTCCGCTGGGCTGAAGGAAGGCGCTTCACCACCGAGATGCTTGATGTGTCCCAGGGTGACGAGGCGGGCCTGAAGAGCGCTACGGCGGAGGTGACGGGTGAGTACGCCTACGGCTACCTGAAGGCCGAGCGTGGAGTACACCGCCTGGTCCGCCTTTCGCCCTTTGACGCCAATCACTCCAGGCATACATCCTTCGCCCTGATCGAGGTCCTGCCGGCCGCCGAGGAGGACCCGGAGGTCAGCGTTAGGCCTGATGAGCTAAAGGTGGAGTTCTATCGCTCCAGCGGGCCTGGGGGGCAGAACGTCCAGAAGGTTGCCTCTGCAGTGCGAATTACCCACCTCAGCACGGGCATAGTGGTGACGTGTCAGAATGAACGCTCCCAGCACCAAAACCGGGAGTTTGCCATGAAGATACTCATGGCCCGCCTGCTTGAACGCCAGATGGAGGAAAAGGCCCTGGAGGTGGCAAAGCTAAAGGGTAAGCATGTGTCGGCTGAGTGGGGCAACCAGATCCGGAGCTACGTTCTCCATCCCTACCAGATGATCAAGGACCACAGGACAGGGCATCAGACAAGCAATACACAAGGTACGCTGGATGGAAACCTGGACGAGTTCCTGAATGCCTACCTTGCTTCGACTATTGGAAGCGCTTAGGAGCTAACAGGACCAGAGGATGTGGCCCATCCGGG
>JAGWBF010000043.1 GCA_021296025.1 Dehalococcoidia bacterium
CCTAATGGGGCCTTCTGTTCACATTTTCCAACTACAGACTATCCCCATTGACGTAGAACATCAACCGAGGGAGGAGGGCCAATGATCAGAATTCAGTCCATTCTCCAGGAGCCTATCTCCCGGGCAAGCATCCGGCTTTCGTAGTCCCCCAAGGATGAGAGAATCGAGGGCCTGTGGACCCACGCGCTCATACATGCATCTTCCATCAGCAGGAACACCGGGCAAGACATGCTGGGTCCTGCTTTCGAGTGGCCGCCATTAAGGGTATCGGTTCCTTCGTCCGTCCAGGGAGCCGCTCCACCGAGTAGGCTAAAGATCCCCTTTATCATCATTTTGGGCCACCTCCTGTGTCCTTGAGACGATGCCATTACCAGAGGGTTTCAGATTGAATTTCTCTATAGGTGCGCACAAAGTATCTATATACTAAGTTATTATACTTGTCAATACTCACTAACTAGTGATGTCGATGATCAACATAATATAATTTGGTGCTTGAGTTTGATTGGGTCAGCGGAATTACGCGCAGAGAGACTTGCGGGACGTGCGATTGCGATCAGATTGCACGAAAGCGAAGATGGGTTACTGAGGTTGTTAGAAGTCCTGAGGGATTTGCCTAGATTGTACTAATATTACAACTGAGCATAGCCTAATAAGAACCTTGAATGCAGTAGGGTGGGTTAAATCATTATGCTGGGAATGCCGGGAAGCAATAACGCTATATCACAGCGGAAACTGGCTAGGGTAGCGAGCGCGTTAGGGGGCTGGATTCCAGCGCCGCCGGGATCTATATGCCGTCGAGGAAGGAGCGCAAGGCCTGAATAAAACCCGCCGGATTGTCGCCAGCCACCAGGTGGCCTGCTCCCGAGACCACGGCGGAAGTGCTGTTAGGGATGGTCTCCATCATCTTGTCCAGGGTCTCCTGGGTGAACAGGTCGCTTCTATCTCCCCGTATGACCAGGGTCGGGATGCCTATGCTGCCCAGGCACTCCCATAGCTGATCCGGCGTCCAGCTGGGAGCCTGAAATCCCGGAGAGCGCAAGATCTTGTCGTACTTCCATGTCCATTTCCCGTCTTCCCGCCGTCGAATGCTGTATTTCAGAGCCCCCAGCACCTGCTGTCTGGTGCGACCAGTGTACTCCTGGATCCTGTCGGCGAACTCCTCGTAGGAGTCAAGCTCGTCGGGAAGCTCCCGGAAATGCTGGATGCGGGATACGCCTTGTCGCTGCACCCTGGGTCCTGTATCAACAATGACAAGGGCCTTCACGACGTCGGGTCGCCTGGAGGTGAAGACATAGCTGTTGCGCCCGCCCATGGAGTGACCGACCAAGATGATGTTTCGGAGACCCAGGACATCCGCGAAGGCATCCAAGTCTCGCTGGTGGGCATCCAGCGAGTAGTCTCCGTCCTCCGCCCACTGGCTATCTCCATGACCCCTGGCGTCCAGGGCCATCACATGGTAGTCGGAGCACAAGCCAAGGCTTACAAAGTCCCAGCTATGCCCTTGCTGGAGGACACCATGTAGAAACAGCATCGGTTCTTTGTCCGGGGAACCCCAGTCCAGGTAGTGGAACTTACGCCCGTTCAGCACCACCTCCCGGTCCTCGGGGTGCACCTCCGCAGGGAAGTCCACGCCCATGTTGCGGGCGGCCTGGAACAGGGTCAGTCCTTCAGTTTCAAGGGTCATTGAGAGGACCTCCAGGAAGGAAGCTGGTTAGCGGACCTGGTAAACCCAGACTTGATGATAAACGTCAGGCTCACCTTTGGGAAGGGTCTGATAGGGTTCGGTTGCTTCTACCAAACTCCATTTCCCCGCCTCCTCCAGGCTGTCCTGCTTCTCTCTGAAGCCGCTCTCTTCATACACATCCGGTCGGAGGGTGAAAACGACATAGCCCCCGGGCTCGGTGATCCGGACCAGCTCATCCAGCGAGCTGGCGGGGGCGTGCCCAACGGTCATAACCCCTGAGCTGACGACGGCGCCCATGGAACCCGTGGGGAAATCCAGCTCTTCACCCAGAACCATCTGGTGGAGCTCCTGGTACAGGCCCTTCTTGCGGGCTTCTTCCAACATACCTTGAGAGAGGTCGATCGCCACCATGTTTCGGTAGCCCATGCCCCACAGACACTGGCCAACAAGACCGGTGCCAACACCCGCATCGAGAACGCGGGCCTCGGTGGGGACGTATTTCTTGACTATCTCCGCGGCCTTTTGAGGGGCGATCCAGCCGAACTCCTGCTCCAGGTCAGCATCGTACTCTCCTGCCCATTGATCGTAGCGCTGGGCCAGCTCCTCATTTGTGGTGGATGAATAGACCCATTGGACCCTGTTTTCGGCTGTCATGATTTTTCTCCCTTTGCTCTCTTCGGAGGATTCAGTCCGCTTTCTTTCGGCAGATGTACATAGCCCAGCCGAGGTCACCCTTTTGCACCGCTTGGACCATGCGCTCGTAAGCCCCGGAAAGGACCCTGTATGTGTCCGGGTCTTCGAAGCTTTTTCTCCGGGTGATAAGCGTCAGGCACTGGTAGGTGGTCTTCAGGTGGGAGGAGAGGTCCTCAGCCTCCAGGACTTCGAACCCGGTCTCCTCCAACACGGACTGGTAAGACTGGAAGTTAAAGTCGGTGTCGAACAACAGCCTGTCGTACACGTAAGTCCGGGAATCCTGGCTGATGTCCGGTCTCGGCTTTATAAGGTCATCGAAGGCCAGGGTCCCTCCCGGTTGCAGCACGCGCCACGCTTCCTGCAGGGCCTTTTCCTTCTCGTGGAAATGGTAGATTGCAGCCTGGCTCCAAACGTGGGTGAACTCACCTTGCTCGAAGGGCAGGTCCGTTGCCGAAGCCTTCTCGAAGGACACGCGTTCCCTGGCGCCGTTGGATAAGCTTTGCAAGGATTCGATGGCGTTGGCTATGCGCACACCGCTCAGGTCCACACCAACAATCCTGCACCCGGTGATGGAGTTCAGCCAAGCTGCCGAGGTGCCGTTTCCACAGCCCAGGTCCAAGACATTGGAATCCCTGCCGATGCCCGCTTTCTGCACCATAACCTTGTTGGTGTTCTCGCAGGCTTCCAGAAAGTCCACGCCAGTGGATGCATCGAAAATGCCCCAGTGGAGGCCACCGCTCCTGTCCCAGAAGCTCCGGTAGAGGGCATCTTCCGCATCGTAAAAAGACTCGGTATCAGCTTCAGTGAACTTCTGCATAGTGAGCGCCCTTGATGTACTCGACGAAGCGGTTGTCTTCGTCGACCAGGATCATCTTGGGGTCCACCCGACTATCGCTGACTTCGAAAGACATGATGATGATGCAGTCACCCTTATCACACAGCAAGGCGCCGGCGCCTTGTATGGAGACTACACCCGACCCCCACTCGCCGGGGAGCGCGTAAGTCTCCCAACGGTTGCCATTGGTCACATCGCAGATGAGAACCTTTTCATACTCCCACAGGTCAACCTTTTCCATCAGTGCCCCATCGATGATGACACTGCCGACGTAGTCCGCGTCGGCATTGGTAATCCATGCTCGGTGAATCTTGGAACGTAGTACTTCTCGCATAATCAACCTCCCACACGTTGTTTTTAGCTTTCCAGCAATGAATACCAGTTCTCCACAAGAGGCGGCTTATTAGCAGGCCGGTCTATCTAGGAAGAAAAACTGGACCGTTCGTAGGGGAACTTGGAGAAGCTAAGGTTCGCAGGGAAGGGAATACTTGAGGCGGTTGTGGTGAGTGCAGGTGCTGTTAAGAGACAGGGCATAGGCAGATGCGGAAACACCCGCGGAAGCGGAAACCATCAGCGACAGAGACCACTGGGCATTGATTTGCATTGTGCTGGGTTCGATCATAGGCCCTTGGCGTCTTCGCCCCAGCGCCAGCCTTCTGGAAGTCGGCTCTCCCGCCGGCGCTCCCTAAAGATATAAGCAAGAATCCAATCTGTCAAATCAGATTTCGGGGACCGTCCCAAAGCTGGGATTGAAGGTTTCAGGCTGTTGGGGTACCCTTAGCGAAAGCGTCACATAACCCAGTTTCAACAATGGCCCAGGAGGGGCCCCATTGGCAGAGATACAAGGACTGGGACTGACTCACTATCCCTCCCTGATCGCCCCCGACGAAAACAAGAGCTGGCCCCTGCCACGGCTTATCGCCTCCCATCCCGGCGTGCCCGAGGAGATGAAGATACCTACCAACTGGCCCGAACCCATGCGCATCGAGTACGGGGAGGATGAGGGAGTGGCTTCGGCCAGGGTCCACAGAGAAAAGCTGGTCAACAGCGTTCGGAGGATCCGAAAGGAGCTGGACGACTTCAACCCCGACTTTATGGTGCTGTGGGGGGATGATCAGTACGAGAACTTCAAGGAAGACATCATTCCTCCCTTCTGCGTGCTGGCCTATGATGAGATCCACTGCCGCCCCTTGACCCTCCGCGATGGCAACGCCCGACCCAACGTCTGGGATGAGCCTGGCGACAAGGTCTTTTCCTACTCCGGACATACGGAGGCGGCCCGGTACTTGACCGGCAAGCTCATCGAACAAAGCATAGATATGTCCTACTCCTACCGCCCCCTGCACGAGCCGGGCTTGGGCCATGCCTTCATCAACTCCCTCCTTTACCTGGACTACGACCGACAGGGGTTTGACTATCCCGTGGTACCGTGCGCAATCAACTGCTATGGCAGCAGGGTGGTTCGCAATCACGGCAGCCTGTTTCCCCAAGAGGCCAATGGAGTGGATCTGCCAGCGGACCCACCCGGCCCGTCGCCCAAGCGGTGCATGGAGTTGGGCGCAGCCACCGTCCGCGCTCTGGTCGAAAGCCCGTGGAGGGTTGCCCTGGTGGCTTCCTCAAGCTGGTCCCACGGCTTCTTGACGGAGAAGAACCACTGGCTCTGGCCCGACCATGAGTCCGACCGGCAACGTATGGAAGAGTTGGCTGCCGGCGACTATGACGCCTGGCGGGATGTGTCCATCTCCACCATAGAAGATGCGGGGCAACAGGAGCTGCTTAACTGGATGTGCCTAGCCGGAGCCATGGAAGAGCTGGGACGCAAGCCGGAGATCGTGGACTACGTCGAGACCTGGATATTCAACTCCAACAAATGCATGGCCATATACAGGCCCTAGCTTGGCCAGCGGGATCACACCGACAATAAGGCAGGTGACGCCATGAGGAACGGATACAAGATCTTCGATTCCGATACCCATGTGTTCCCTTCAGCTGAGACTCTGGAACGATACGTGGAGCCCAGCTTCAAGCCCCGGCTGGAAGAGCTGGCGCCCTTTCGGCTCCCCGTCGGCAGGGCCGCTGGCATCGATGAGGACCTGAACCTCTACCGGGTGAACAGCGTAAAGTTCCGGCGCATCCTGGGACAGGGAGCTCCCCACCAGACCTTCACCGGCGAACGGGGAGACACCAAGTGGATGGGGTCTAAAGCACCACGCCCGGGAACCCAGGACGACAATGCAGAGAACCGGCTGCTGGATATGGACGATGAAGGTGCGGATACCCACTTCGTCATCCCTACGTCCTGGCTCAGCGCTTCGGGCTTGGGGGATGGGGAAATGGAAATGGGCCTGTCCAGGGCCTATCACCGTTTCATGGATGACTTCTGCGGGACGAACGCCGACAGGCTGAAGGGACTCATCGCCGTTTCTCCCAGAAGCGTAGAAGAGTCGGTGGACGAGATCAGGAACTGGGGAAAATCGAAGTGGGCTGTAGCCGTCCTGCCCGTGGTGGGAAACGACCAGCCTGTTGACCATCCTGACCTGGACCCGATCTGGAAGGCGGCAGCGGAGCACGACCTGCCCATCATGCACCACAGTTTCACATGGACCCCGCCCTACTTCCCAGGGTACCAGGACCTGTGGGACAACATCTTCCTCGGCAGGCTGGCCTCTCACCCGTGGGGAGGAATGCGCTTCATGGCCGCCATTATCGGCGCGGGGGTTATGGACCGCTACCCTGACCTGCGTGTCGGCATACTGGAGTGCGGCTTCGGATGGCTACCCTTCTGGTCGCGGAGAATGGATGAGCAGGCCAGCTACGTCGGCGCCACCGCCCAGCTTATGCACAAGTGCAGCGAGTACGTGACCGGGGGGCGCTTCTTCTGCAGCATAGAGATGCACGAAGGGGAGGAGATGTTCAACCTGGTCACCAGCTACCTTGGGGATGGTGTTCTGATGTACGCCTCCGACTACCCCCACTCCGAATGCCACTTTCCCGAGTCCGTTGACACTGTGATGGGCTGGACCAGCCTGAGCGACGAGACACGTCAGAAGCTCTTCTGGGACAACGCCAACCGCTTCTACAAACGTACCTAGTCCAAGGCGTCAGACCCTGGGTGAACCCCGGGTGCTTTAGGCCGTACCGGTAACGGAAGCGGTATCTATCCTGACCGGCGAGGCAGAGGATGAAAGCGATCGTAGGCGCCACCCTCATAGATGGCACGGGTAGACCCCCGTTGGAAAACGCTGCCGTCGTTATCGGCGATTCGGGGCGGATCGAATCCGTCGGCCTCGCAGCGGGGGCGGCCATACCCCCGCATGCTGAGGCAATCCAGGCCGAAGGAATGACGCTGATGCCCGGCCTCATCGACTGCCATGATCACCTGTCATCCCACGGCTATAACCTGATGGGCAGGTGGGAGTTCGGCGAGCCCCAGAGCCTGCGGCACATCCAGACTGCTGCCATCCTGGAGAAGGTGTTGCGGTCGGGCTACACAACCGTACGGGATGCCGGCTGGATGGATGCCGGGCACAAGATGGCCATCGAGCAGGGGCTGACCAAGGGGCCACGCCTGGTTGTGGCAACCAGCCCCATCTCACCAACGGGCGGTCTGGCCGACCGGTGCAGCCCTTCGGGACACCACCAGCCCAATACATCGGACCCTCTGCTTCCCATCGGCATAGCCAACGGGGTGGAGGAGGTCCGCTCCATGGTACGGGAGGTGGTGCGGGTTGGGGCGGATGTGATCAAGTTTGCCACCACGGGAGGCGCCGCATCCCGGCCCGGGCACGGCCCCAGGGACGTAGAGTTCGGCCCCGACGAGGTGCGCACCCTAGTAGAGGAAGCCAACGCCCTGGGAAGGCGGACCATGTGCCACGCCCTGGGAGGCCCCGGCCTTCGCATGGCAGTTGAAGAAGGGGCCAACTCCATCGAGCACGGCTGCTACCTGGACGACGACCCGGAGCTGCTGAAGATGATGGCAGACAAGAACATCTTCTTTGTGCCCACCTTCTCGGTCTATACCTTCCACGGCGAACGGGGCACGCCCCACGGCCAGGAGCGGGCCAAGGCCCTGAAGCACCACCACATCCTGAGCCTACAGAAGGCCCTGGAAGCTGGCGTGAAGGTGGTCGCCGGCACCGATGCTGGAGGCTGGGGGCATCCCAACAACGCGATGGAACTGGAATGCCTGGTTCAGGCAGGGATGAGTCCGATGCAGGCCATAGTTGCAGCAACGGGGTTGGCTGCCGAGTGCCTCGGGCTGGAAGACGAAACAGGTTCGGTCCAGGAAGGCAAGGCCGCCGACCTGCTGCTCTTCGACGGAGACCCCTTGAAGAACATCGCCCAGCTTCAAGAAGAAGAGCGCATCAAGCTGGTGATGAAGGAAGGCACGGTGTACGCCAATCAGCTCTCTTCCCAGCTGCCTGCGTGAAGGTCCTAGCAGGACTCCTCGGCCCTGGTGCGGTAAATCTCCACGGCTGCCCCGGATAGGACTGCGCCCTTTATCGGGGGTCTGGTCTTGGTAATCCGCACCCGTATGCCGTCTATGGGGAAGGATTCAAGGCACCGGCGAGCTATATCATGGGCAAGGGCTTCCAGCAGCTCCTTAGTTTCCCCAGCCATGACATCCCGCACCACGCGGAACAGGTGGGCGTAGCTGACGGTGTCCTCCAGCCGGTCAGACTTTCCGGCAGGGGCCAGGTCCTTCTCAACCTCCAAATCCACCTGAAAGGGCTGCCCCAGCGTTCGCTCTTCCCCGCTGCCGCCGTGATAGCTGTAGAACTGCATTCCCTGGAGCAGTATGCGGTCCATCTATTCCTCGACCGTCACTGCTGTGCCGTAGGCCAGGATCTCGGCGGCGCCGCTGGCTATCATGGAGGTCGTGAACCTAACGCCGATGACAGCATTGGCCCCCATTTCCGTTGCCTGGTCTTGCATCCTCTGTATTGCTTCTGCCCTCGCCCCCTCCATCAGACGGGAGTATCCCTTGACCTCTCCGCCGATCAGGCTCTTGAGCGCGCCCACTATGTCGCTCCCGATGTGGCGCACACGCACTACGCTACCCTGGGCTGTTCCCAGGGTACTCACAACGCGCTTCCCCGGTATGTCATTGGTGGTCGCTAATAGCATATCTCCCTCTAGGACTACTTCTTCGAAAGTCTCTCTGCCAGGGCCAACAGGTTCTGCGCCCGCTTAACTACGGGCACATCTATCATCTTTCCGTCCAGGGAGGTGCTCCCTCGTCCTGCCTCCTCAGCCTCTAGCCACGCCTCCACCACCCGCTTGGCATAGGTTATCTCCTCGGCGCCGGGGGTAAACGTCTCGTTTATTATGTCAAGCTGGGCAGGATGAATAGCGAACTTTCCTTTGAACCCCAGCTTCAGTCCAGTCTGGCAGTCGGCCCGCAGGCCCTCCGGGTCACGAAAGGCTACGAAGGGACCGTCCAGGGCCGCGATCCGGGCTGCCCTGGCAGCCACGCCCACCATGCACCGGGCGAAGTGTACCTCATCTCCCACCTCGGTGCGCTCCACACCCATATCGTCGGTGTAGTCCTCGGCGCCGAAGGCAATGGCGACTATGCGAGGGGATGCGGTGGCGATGTCCAGGGCCCCCATGATGGCCCGGGCATTTTCGATCCAAGGAATGAACTTGATATGTCCCGGAGCCAGCCCGAGACGCTTCTCCGCAGCCGACGCAAGCTTGTGGCATTCGTTTATGTCGATTGGCGATTCCGCCTTGCCGATGCTCACTCCGTACAGGTGGTCCCCGGCCACCGATTCGATCTCTTGACGGGTCAAGCCCGTATCCAGGGAGTTCACTCGCACTACCAGCTTTTGGCCTCTTTGGCACAGGGCTGGGCCCATTTCGCTGACCATCTGCCGGGCGTTGTCCTTTTCGTCATTGGGGACCGAATCTTCCAGGTCGGCCACGATGACGTCGGCATCAAACTGGCGCGCTTTGCCAAGCATGTCGGCCCGGTTGCCAGGCACAAATATCAGGCTTCTCAAGATGTCCAAGATCGTCTCCCGCTGCCCAGACTTGGAACGTTGGGAATGCCGATAGAGTTTAGCATCGGACACCCATGGAAGAAAGGCTGCCGCGAGGGCGGCCGAACCAGGCAAGCCTCTGCCGTTACCGGGCCGACTGGGGATACAGGATCGGCCTGTGGTAAAAAGACACGAAGGCCCCGAGCATTATGAAGGAGACCACGGTAAACGCGGAAAACTGGAGACCACGGATATAAAAGTCCTGGGACTCGGCGGGCGCCAGGAAGGCAATCGTGGCGGGCAAAGCCAGCCCCAGCGCCGAGGCCGCTACGGTAGCCCCCAGGGTATGACCAATCTGCCTGGTCGTCTCAATCATCCCCGAGGCGAAGCCCCGGTGCTCGTTGGGAAGAGAGTTCATGATCAGCGCATTGTTGATGGTGTTGAATATGGAGCTTCCGATGGAGGTAGGAGCAAGGAGAAGGGGAATCAACCAGAAGGGTACCGAAGAAGAGAAGGTTCCCATCAGGAAGATGCCCAAGGCTATCAGGGTCATGGAAATAGGACGCATCAACCGGGGCTGGTAACGGTCATAGTACCAGCCGGCCACAATCGGAACGACCAGCCCAACGGACTGATGGGGAAGAAGCACGTACAACACAAACAAGGGCCCCAGGCCGAAGCCTCTCTCCACCAACACGGGGACCAATGTGGTTATGGCCAGCATCGAAAAGTGGAAGGTAGTGTTGGAGAAGATGGCCATTGTGAAGTGCTTGTAACGAAAGAGGTTGAAGTCCATGAACGGGTTCTTCGCTCTGGTCTGAAGTACCACGAACAGGGCCGCCAGGGCGAAGAAGAGCAAGTGCATGGGCAGGTGATATCCGACGGCGTCGGAGCTGGTGAAAGACTCCTCTCCTTCGTGCAGGTGCATCCCCGATGCGATGAGCACTCCCACAGTGCTCACAAAAATCAAAGCCCCGATCAGGTCCAGGGACACCTTGGCCACCGGCCGTTCCTGCATCCCGCTCTTGAGCATGGGCCATGAGGTCAGTAGGGCAATGGCTCCCAGGGGGATGAAGGAGTAGAAGATCAGGCGCCAGCTAACGAAATGCAGGAACAATGCAAACACGATGAGGCCCAAGAAGGTGCCGATCCGCGCGCCCGTTATGGGCAGGGCAAAGGCCTTCGCCCGTTTCTCAGGCGGGAAATTGGCCGCCAGGATGGCGTTGGAGTTCCCGGTGATCAGGGCAGCGCCCAACCCCTGCAGGCCCCTGTATACAACCAGCTCGCTAAAAGACTGGGAGAACCCTGCGAGGCCTGCCCCCAGGGTTGTGACCAGCACCCCAATGAAGAAGATGCGGTTGTGGCCGTACTTGTCCCCCAGCCTGGCAGCCAGGAACACCGTGCTGCCCAAGGCCAGCAGCTCCGCCACGACGATCCACGATGCTGTGGCGATGCTGATATCGAAGTACTCCGCGATGGAAGGTATGGAGAGGGCTACGGGGAAGCGTGCAACCTGAACCAGCATGTAGGTGGACGCGAGGGCCAGGATCACCCGCCTGTGGGAGGGCGAGTCGAACAGCTCCCGATAGCTGGACAGCATGCTCAACATGATGGCATAGCTCTAGCAGCCTTGTGTATGGCGCCCTCTATCCAGAGGAGCGACCACGGCCACGGGCAGGCAGGCTCCGGCTGTTCTGCCTTGACCGCAGGTGGAGTATGGTGGTAAACACTAGCACACATCAGCTTGGTGGGCAATAAAGAAGCACTGGATAATCGGATGCTCCAAAGCCATTTCCATCATCAATGTGATACCATTGGCAAGTTCTCGACCGGTTGGGGTTATAATGGCCCATTCTTGATACAGAGGCTAGCACCTTGGTAACCAGGGATGAACTCCGTGAATGTATGTCCCGTTTCGCCTCGGGCGTGACCATCATCACCACCTTCGACGAGTCCGGCGGATTACATGGCATGAGCGCCAACTCCTTCACCTCCGTATGCCTCGAGCCTCCCCTCGTGTTGATATGCGTTGGACACAGCACCAGGACCTATCGCTACGTTGAGGACCAGGGCTGCTTTGGCGTAAACATCCTGAGCGCGGGACAGGAGGATGTGGGCAAGTACTTCGCCCGCCCGCCTGAGGACCGAAAGGGAGATGTGAGCTACCAGTGGGCATTGTCCAGGGAGAGCGAGCTCCCGGCCCTGTCGGGGGTGATGGCCTTCTTTGGCTGCCAGGTTGAGAGCGCCCATACCCACGGCGACCACACCATTTTCGTCGCATCAGTCAGGGAGGTTTACAGGGGCGACGCCGACGATCCCTTGTTGTTCTTCCAGCGCAAATGGTACACCAGCATAGGTGCAGACAAGTAGAATCGCTCTACTCCAGGGTGGCGACGAAAGTCTCTATAGCCTTGTTGACTTCCCGGTGCTTTTCCAGCTGCACCCAGTGGCTCGCCCCGTCCACCAATGTGCTCTGCGCCCCGGGAATCTTCTCGACCAGGTAGGATGTGTACCTTGGCGGCGTCATAGCGTCCGCAGTTCCGCAAATAGCATGTGTGGGAAGGGAGATATCCTCCACTTCGCGCATTAGATCGAACTTGTCGCAGCACTGGTAGTCGTTAAGCTGAATGGCGGCCCCATTTTGGGCGGACCTTTCCAGGAGCCTCTCCCGGACTCCCTGCTCTATGTTTCTGTAGCTCTCCCGGCGTGCCTGCAGCCACGGGTCCGGGTCTCCTATCCCGTCTTCGCTGGCCTTCAAATACTCCGGGGCTACCC
>JAGWBF010000121.1:0-1437 GCA_021296025.1 Dehalococcoidia bacterium
GAGTCGGCCGTCTCGTTAGGTCCAACTAGGAGGCCGTGCTCCCGCAGCTCACGGCAGAAGGAGATGCAGTGGGACACCATGTCCCGGCGGTCATCCATGGCCGGTCACACCTTGGCCAGAATATCGTCGAGGGCGTGGCTTCGCAAGCGCTCCAAGTCGTCGGCATCCTTGACCAGGCACCCCAGGGTCTCCTGGACGATGTCCCGGTCCAGGTGGTCGTGGTGCAGCATCACCATGGCGTTGGCCCAGTCCAGGGTCTCGGAGATTCCCGGGGTCTTGCCCATGTCCAGCTTGCGGGCCTCGGACATGAACCGGCAAATCTGCTTAGCCAGGTCTCCGGCGATGTCCGGCACCTTGGCTGTAACGATCTTCAGCTCTTTTTCATAGGAGGGATAGTCGAGCCACAGGTAGAGACACCGCCGGCGTCCCGCGTGCGGTTGGAGGTTAGGACAACCAGGGGGATATGTTCAGCGCGCACGGTGCCGACCTCGGGAATTGTGACCTGGAACTCGGAGAGCAGTTCCAGCAGGAAGGCCTCGAACTCTTCGTCGGCCCGGTCCACCTCGTCTATGAGTAGGACCGGCGCCCCTTCCCGGCAGGTCAGGGCCGCCAGCAGCGGCCTCTCCAACAGGAAGGGCTGGCTGAAGATGTGCTGCTCCTTCTCCCCCGCGTCCATGGAGGAGCCTTCGGCCAGCTTTATCCAGAGAAGCTGTTTCTGATAGTTCCACTCGTAGAGGGCTGTGGATACGTCCAGGCCCTCATAGCACTGGAGACGGATAAGCCTGGTGTCGAGAATGCGGGAGAGCACATTGGCAATCTCCGTCTTGCCGACGCCTGCCCTGCCCTCGTCCCAAGCTGGACGCCAGGTAGATGGAGGTAGCGATGGCCGGGTCGGCAATGTACCGCTCCTCCTCCAGCCGCTCCAGGACAGCGGGTATTGACGGGAACATCTATTTTCTACCGGGAGCTCCGGATGGCTCTCCACACCTTCTCTGGCTTCAGGGGCATGTCGATGTGTTTGACACCAAAGGGAGCAAGGGCATCCATCACTGCGTTCACCACGGCGGGGGACGCTGCAATGGTGCCTGCTTCTCCGGCCCCCTTGATACCCAGCGGGTTGACCGGCGAGGGGGTCACGGTGCGGTCTGTCTCGAAGGAAGGCAGCACCTCCGCCATGGGGACCGCATAGTCCATCATGGACCCTGTAAGGAGCTGGCCTTCATCATCGTAGATAGCTTCTTCCTGGAGGGCTTGGCCGATGCCCTGGGTAACTCCGCCGTGCACCATGCCATCGACGATCATCGGGTTGATGACCACGCCCACATCATCCACCCCCACGTATCTCTGGATGCTGACCTCCCCGGTATCCACATCGACTTCCACTATGGCAACGTGGGTGCCGCTGGGCCAGGTGAAGTTGGGGGGATCGAAGAAGCT
>JAGWBF010000121.1:1508-3644 GCA_021296025.1 Dehalococcoidia bacterium
CCCTGGACGAACATCTTGCCATCCTCAAATACGATATCGTCTTCGGCTGCCTCCAGCATGTGGGCAGCCAGCTTCTTGGCTTTGTCCTTGACCTTACCCAGGCTCTGGAACACTGCGGTGCCGCCTACGGCAGCGCTGCGGCTTCCAAAGGTGCCGATGCCAAACTGTACCTTATCAGTGTCGCCGTGGATCACCTCCACATCCTCCATGGGTATGCCCAGCTCCGACGAGACCAGCTGGGAGAAGGTGGTCTCGTTGCCCTGACCATGGGGAGAAACACCGGTATAGACGGACACCTTAGCCGTCGGGTGCACCCGCACCAGGGCGCTTTCCCAAAGCCCCGCCTGGGCGCCCAGGGCAGTGGCGATGGCCGATGGTGCTCCGCCGCATATCTCCACGTAGGATGCCATCCCGATGCCCAAGTAGCGTCCCTTGCTGCGCGCCTGCTCCTGCTCTCGCCGGAACGCCTGGTAGTCCACCATCTCCATGGCCCTGTCGAAGGACCCTTCGTAGTTGCCGCTGTCGTATGCGACCCCCGTTGCGATGACGTGCCCGTCGGCGAAGGGGGGAATCAGGTTCTTCCGGCGCACCTCTGCCGGGTCCATGCCGATCTCCCCTGCGAACAGGTCAACCATTCGCTCGAGGATGAAGGTCGCCTCGGGCCGGCCAGCGCCCCGGTACGCATCCACGGGGGTGGTGTTGGTGAAGGTGCCGTACACCTTGCACGAAACGTTTTCCAGCTTATAGGCGCCGACCAGCATCAGGCCGAACAGGTAGCTGGGGATAAGGGGCGCAAAGGTGGAGAGGTGGGCGCCCATGTTGGCGTACACCTCGGCCCGCAGGCCGGTGATCGTGCCGTCCCTGTTGCCCATTATCTCCAGGTGCTGGACATGGTCCCTGCCGTGATTGGTAGCTATGTAGTTCTCCTGCCGTCCCTCCACCCACTTGATGGGTCGGCCGGACCGCTTGGCCAGCAGTGTCATGATTATCTCTTCGGGATAGAGGCTTATCTTGCTGCCGAAGCCGCCTCCAACGTCGGGCGCGATAACCCTTAGCTGGTGCTCCGGGTGTCCCGTAACCAGTGCCAGCAGAAGGCGCACCAAGTGGGGTATCTGGGTGGACGACCACAGGGTCAGCTGGTTGGAGCCTTGGTTGAAATCTGCAACGATTGCCCTGCCTTCCATGGCGTTGGGTATGAGCCTTTGCTGCACGATGGTCTGGCTGACCTTCACATCTGCCTGGGCAGCCGCGGCTTCGATATCGCCTCCTGCAACTTCCCACTCCCAGGCGATGTTGTTGGGCGCATCCGAGTGAAGCTGGGGAGCGCCGCCACGGGAAGCCTCCTCCGGGTTCACGACCGCGCCCAGGGGCTCGTACTGGACATCTATCATGGCGGCAGCATCGGCGGCCACCTCAGGACTTTCAGCAATTACAGCCGCCACTATCTCGCCAACGAAGCGCACGGTGTCGATGGCCACGGCGGGGTGGTAGGGCATCTTCAGTTCCGGCAGAAGCCAGCCCACCGGCATGGAGTTCAGGCTGTCACGCAGGTCCGCCCCGGTTACAACCGAGTCCACACCGGGCAGGGCTGCCGCCCGGGAGACATCTATGGACCTGATGCCGGCATGGGCATGGGGGCTCCTCAGGAAGGCTACATGGGCCATCCTGGTCAGGCTGATGTCGCCCGTGTAGTTCCCTTTTCCCGTGATCAGCTTAGGGTCTTCCCGGCGCTTTACGCTGGAGCCGAATGCGGAAGTGGTCATATTTCCCTCCCGGTAGCAGAAGCTGTTGGTACAGACAGGAACGTAGCAACCTGGCTGATCGCTGGCAGTATTTTAAGGCGCAGGATGCCTTTTGGAAAGGGCCTGGTCATCCCCGGCCTTGCTCGGAGGCTTATAGCTTGAATAGCTGCCGGGCATTGCCGTCGGTTATCTTGGCCACATCTTCCTTGCTGAGGTTTGTGTCGGCGATGTTGTCCAGGGGCACCTTGTCGTAAACGGGGAAGGGGTAATCGCTGCCCAAGAGCACCCGATCGCTCCCCACCAGGTCGCACAGGAACCTGAGAGAAGGTCCCCCATGCAGGATGCTGTCATACCAGAAACTCTGAAGGTAGGTGGAAGGCAGCTTGGAGGGAAC
>JAGWBF010000044.1 GCA_021296025.1 Dehalococcoidia bacterium
TGGGACGTGCTGAAAGCACGCTGGATGCTGACTGGATTATATCATTCGGGCAGCGTGGCACACACTTTACCGGCCACGGGAGGGCAGCCAGCCAGCACCCGCTCAAAGACATATCGGCCCAGGTCTCGGTTCTCGCTGAAAGAGAAGCCCTCGAAGTCTCCATTGAATCCAAAGATGGGCACATTTTGTTCGGTAGTAGAGCCGTGGCTGCGCAGACCGGTGGGAAGCTCCACCTCCGCCGGATCGCCGAAAACAACATCCTCCGTACCTGTAACTACCAGGTCGCCTATCCTGTCGGGGCGCAGCTTGAATGCAGCCGCAGCCTCCTCCCGGGACATAGCCTCCCGAATGCCATCGGTGCTGGAGAGTATCCAAACTGCATCCTCGGAGTGTTTAGAATCCAGGTACACGTAGGCGCACCCTCCTAGGTTGGAATGATGCACCACGTAGCGGTCCTTGATGATGGGGACGGCCAGCGAGGGAATCCCATAGCGGGACAGGAGGGCGGTTACGTCCAGCATGCGGGTCTTGCCGGACATGCCATGATCGGCGCTGAGCAGGATGGACGCATCGGGATGGACATCGGCAAGTCTTCCGATCGCATCGTCAAGGATCGAGGCGTGCTGCTGAGACCTGGGATGGCTGGGCGGATAGGTGTGCATAGCGTAGTCGGTGGTCGTTATGTAAACGATGTCGTAGGGCCTCATCGTCATAGCGTAATTTGCCGCATCGATCACCCACCCGTTCACCTTCAAGGAATATATCTCCGGAGGAACCCCGACGGCATGCACCAGCCACTGGGGAGGCGCTTCCGAAGAGATGGCTGTGCCCACTCCTTCTCCAAGGAGGCTGCACAGCTTGTCCTTGGAGGTTGCCAGCAGGGAGTCCATGCCCAGCCTAGCAGCCTTTTGAAAAAAGGTCTCCGCGAGGATGTAGTCCGCCGATTCGGTGTAAACGGCTTCTTTCCCTTCGCCCTTGTACCAGTAGTTGGAGCAGATGCCGTGGGTTTCCGGGTAACTGGCGGTCAGTATGGACACGTTGTTGACGTTGGTAACAGATGGCATCATGCATCGGCCAATGGTTGAGAATCCCCGCCTGCCAATCTCCCGGAGATTGGGCATGTTGCAGGCATCCAGGTACTCAGGATCGAAGCCGTCGATGCAGATTACTACTGTGCTCTTGGCCAAGCTCTTCTCTCACAAGCATAATTTGGGAAGGACCCAAATTATCCGGTCCAACCCACTAGGAAGTTGAATTGTAGCATGCCATCCCGTTCGTCCTCGCCCATGTGGTTCAGGGGCTGGGCGTGAGGGCAAGTGCATCTCATCGTGCACCGCCGGCAGGTGTATAATCTGTCCGAATCATTGCCAAGGAGGGGCTATGGAAGCGCTGATGGTGACCATCCGGATAAAGCCCGGACACAAAGAGGCGTTCATGGAGTCGATGCTGGACGATGCCCGGGGATCGATCAGCAACGAGCCCGGGTGCCTTCGCTTCGACGTCATCCAGGACCATGAAGACCCCAACCGCATATTCCTGTATGAAGTGTATCGCGACGATGCGGCCATAGAAGCCCACCGGGCGGCGCCACATTTCTTGAAGTGGCGGGAGACCGTCAAGGACTGGTTCGATTGTGAGCCGGTGCGAGCCAGGTGCTCGACCATATTCCCCACCGACGCCGACTGGGCCCGGACCAAGTAACCGCCGAAGGTTGGCACCCTGGAACCCTCCTCGGTTTTGAGCTGGGGAGTTAATTGCGCGCCTTACTTGGTTGTGCTATAATTTCGCCGAAGTAAAAAGGAAGAGGTCCAGGAGGGGTTCTGGATAAGGATAGAAAGTCCCAGATCATAGAGGACTTTCAGCAACACGACAGCGACACAGGGTCTGTAGAAGTCCAGGTAGCGGTACTAACTGACCGGATCAGGCAGCTCACAGACCATCTTCGCCAGCACAAGAAGGATGTCCATTCTCGGATAGGCCTTCTCAAGCTTGTAGGTCAACGCCGAAGTCTGCTGAATTACCTTTCACGCGAGGACGTTGGCCGTTATCGCACCCTTATCAGTCGCCTTGGCCTGAGAAGATAGCCCCGCCCGTCGGGGCTTTCTGCTTTTCCGGGCACCTTCACCATACCTTAAGAGAGGTCGTTTATCTCCAACTATGTATCATTCTGTGGAACGGAACGTCGGTGGAAAGCAGATTCTTATCGAAACGGGCAAGTATGCCGGACAGGCCGACGCTAGCGTAACCGTTCGGTCCGGCGACACAATAGTTCTTGCCACCATATGCGTTGCCCCCAAAGCACGACCCGATATCGATTTTCTGCCGCTGACGGTTGACTACGAAGAGAGGCTCTATGCGGCCGGCCGCATACCGGGCAGTTTCTTCCGAAGGGAAGGCAGGCCCACCCAGCAGGCCATACTCTTCGGTCGTCTCATTGACCGCCCGGTTCGACCCCTTCTTCCCAAGGGGTTCTACAACGACATCCAGATCATCATCACCGTCATGTCTGTGGACAAGGAGAACCCACCCGAAACCCTGGGCATAGTGGGCGCTTCCGCATGCCTGGCAATGTCCCACCTACCCTTCCCAACGCCCATCGGGGCCTGCCGTGTCGGATACTCCAATGGAAGCTACATCATCAACCCCACCTACTCCCAGATTGATGAGGGAAGCATGGCGATGGTGATCGCAAGCACCAAGGATGCGGTGATGATGGTCGAGTCCGAGTCCGACGAGGTCTCCGAGGAGACCGTCCTTGAGGGCATCCGCCAAGGGCAGGCAGCCAACCTCCAGATCATCGAGATGGTGGAAGAGATGGCCGCCACTGTGGGCAGGGAAAAGATGGTAATCGAGACCGACAATCACAAGCAGGAAGTCGAAAACTCGGTTCAGGGATTCCTGAACGGAAGGATGACTTCGGTGGTGGAAGCAGGACTCAGTAAGGTGGAGCGGGAGGAGTCCCTGGACGCACTGGAGGCTGAAGCCCGGGAAGCCCTGGCTGATGAGCACCCGGCAGGCGAAGTTGCATCCGCCTTTGAGAGCATCCTGAAGGAGCAGATGCGCCAGAGGATTCTCAATCAAGGAATTCGTGCCGACGGAAGAGGCACCACTGAGATCCGGCCCATCTCCTGCGAGGTCGGGGTACTGCCCCGTACCCATGGTACCGGCCTGTTCACCCGAGGCCAGACCCAGGTGATGAGCATCGTTACCCTGGGGTCCACCCTGATGAAGCAGACCCTGGATGATCTGGGGCCTGAAGACACAAAACATTTCATGCACCACTACAACTTCACCCCCTACTCCACCGGCGAGGTAAAGCGGGTCGGTTCTCCCGGCAGGCGCGAGGTTGGGCATGGCGCGCTGGCCGAGCGCAGCATCCTTCCCTCCATCCCCGACGACACGGAATTCCCGTACACCATCCGCATCGTGTCCGAAGTACTCAGCTCCAACGGCAGCACCTCCATGGCCAGCGTGTGTGGGAGCACCCTCGCCCTCATGGACGCAGGCGTCCCCATCAAGCGGCCGGTAGCGGGCGTGGCCATGGGGTTGATCATGGGCTCTGACGGACGCAACACCATACTCACTGACATCGAAGGCCTGGAAGACCACCTTGGCGACATGGACTTCAAGGTGGCGGGCACCTCCCAGGGCATCAACGCCCTGCAGATGGACATCAAGGTGAAGGGCATCAACAACGAGATCCTGGAGCGCGCCCTTGCCCAGGCCAAGGATGGGCGGATGTTCATCTTGTCCAAGATGGAAGCAGCCATCGACCAGCCCAGGACCAACCTCAGCCCATATGCTCCCAAGATGCTGAGGATAAGCATCCCCGTCTCCAAGATCGGCATAATCATCGGCCCCGGCGGGCGGATGATCCGCAGCATCCAAGAAGATACCGGAGCCACCATCGATGTACAGGACGATGGGACGGTGACTATCTCCGCCTCCGACGATAACATGATGGCGAGCGCCCGCTCCAAGATCGAGGGGCTGACCAGAGAAGTGATGATCGGCGACATATTCACTGGCAAGGTGACCCGGGTAACCAACTTCGGGGCCTTCGTGGAACTCCTTCCAGGGAAGGACGGCCTGGCCAGGTCCGAGGACCTTGGCGACATAGCCGCCAACGTGGAGGTAGGCCAGGAGATCACCGTGATTGTTCAGGAGATCGACCACATGGGGAGGGTCAACGTTTCGCGCCAGGCCCTCCTCAGCGGCGAAGATGCCGCCAAGGAAGGAGCGGCCCAAGGCAACCGCCCACCCGCTCCATTCAACAGAAATTCCGGCCCCGGCGGCGGAGGCTTCCGCAACGACCGCAGGCCCCCCGGGCAGGGAGGGTCCAACCCTGGCAGGGGTGGCGGGCAAAGCGCAGGACGGCGTCCTTATCGTGGGCCTTCCAACAGGTAACCTCAAAGTTATCACCCAACGGAGGGAACCCTCCCTCCGACTCCCGGTGAAAATGGGACAGGGTCTCCAATGGCCTCGCTAAGAGTCGTCGTTGCCGGCGCAACCGGAAAGATGGGCCGCGAAGCTGTTATCGCTCTGTCCAATGCCCCAGACATGGAGCTGGTCGGCGCAACCTGTCGGCAAGACCGGGGACCTTACCTGGAGGTTCCTGATACTTCCGAGAAGGTCCCCCTTGGCACCGACCTGGAAGCCATCCTGGACTCCACCAAGCCCGAAATCCTTGTCGATTTCACCACCGCAAGTTCAGTGATGGCCTCAGCCCCCATATGTGCCCAACGAGGAGTCCATCTCGTAACCGGCACCACGGGGCTCCTGGAAGAGGACTTCAGCAGGCTGGAGGCCATCGCCAAGGAGCGCGGAGTCGGAATAGTTGTTGCTGCAAACCTGTCCATCGGCGGCGTCCTGCTTGTCCACCTGGTCAAGAAGGCAGCACCCTATTTCGACTATGTAGATGTGGTGGAAACTCACCACGAGGCAAAGATAGATGCGCCTTCAGGGACAGCCCTGGTTATCGTCAACGCTATCACTCAAGGCAGGGAATATCGCAGAAACGTCACCGAGAAAGAGAACATCGCCAACGTGAGGGGCGGGGAACAGGGCGGCGTGGGAGTTCACAGCATCCGCATGGCCGGCAGAGTCGCCCATCACGAGGTTATCATGGGAATGGCGGGACAGGCGCTTACCCTGCGCCATGACATGATCAGCAGGGACTGCTGCATGCCGGGGATGCTCCTTGCAATCCGGGAGGTCGGAAAGCTGGGCCGTCTCGTAGTGGGCCTGGACAAGATCATGGGGCTTTAAGGTCGCCCGCATGGATATGAATGTGAAAGAACCCAACATAGTGGTCGTCGGGGCCACGGGGGCCGTAGGCCGGGAGTTCCTGCGGATACTCGAAGAGCGAGATTTCCCAGCCGGGGAAATCAGACTGCTGGCATCCAGCCGTTCCGCTGGCACCAGATTTAAGGTGCGCGGTGAGGACCTGGAAGTCCGGGAGGCCTCGCCCAACGAGTTCAGCGGAGCGGATATAGCCTTCATCTCTGTCAATAGTCAGCTGAGCGCCCAGCTGGGACCTGCGGCTGTGGAAGCCGGGGCCCTTGTCATCGATGATAGCTCCTGCTTCCGGATGGACCCGGATGTACCACTGGTCGTCCCCGAGGTTAACGGCGAAGATGTAAAGTGGCACCGAGGAATCATCTCTATCCCCAACTGCTCTACCACGCCCCTGGTCATGGTCGCCCATCCCCTGAACCGGGAGTCTGCCATCACCCGCATGGTGGTATCCACCTACCAGTCGGTGTCCGGCGCGGGGGCGGGAGCCATGGAGGAGCTTCGGAATCAGAGCCGGGCTGTGCTGGAGGGCCAAACCGTCGAGCCCGGAAACCTCCCTAAGCAGATCGCCTTTAACATCTTCCCTCATATAGATGATTTCACAGCCAACGGCTACACCTTCGAAGAGCAGAAAATGCTCCAGGAAACCCGGAAGATCATGCACATCCCCCACATTCCCGTGTCGTCCACCTGTGTGAGGGTACCTGTCTTCGGCGCCCACAGCGCCGCAGTACACCTGGAGTTTCAGGGACCCATCAGCCCGGAACGGGCTACGGAGCTTTTAAGCGGAATGCCTGGGGTAAAGGTTGTGGGTGGGCCGGGAGAGAGCAGCTACCCCACGCCTTGGGAGGTAGCCGGGACCGACGATGTTTACGTGGGACGCATCCGCCGGGACATCTCCTCCGATCACGGCTTGGCCATGTGGATCGTTTGCGACAACCTTCGGAAGGGGGCTGCTCTCAACGCCATTCAGATCGCCGAAGAGGTGCTGCGTCTCAACTGCCTCGCGCCCTCACAGGTAGCAGCCCCATCCCGTTCCGTGTAGAATCTCATCGGCCCGCGTGTAGGACAGACCTCGACCCATGGTGTCCGACCCTCTTAACTTCTCTTAGGAGTGGCGTAACAGATGAGCCCTGTAGAAACGCAGATGCCCTTCAGATGTCCCCTGGTGATCAACGGCGAGGAGGGATCATCCTCGTCGGGAAAGCAGTTCCAGCGGGAGAACCCGGCAGACAATCGTGTAACGGTTACGTCCGCTGAGGAGGGGACTGCATCAGACATGAGGGCGGCCATCGATGCGGCCCGACGTGCCTTTGACACTAACGCAGAAGGATGGACCACCAACCACAAGATACGGGAGCGGGTGCTGTACCGGACCGGCGAGCTCATTCGCGCCAACGCAGAGCGTCTGGCGGCCATAGTCCGCCTGGAGGTCGGAATGCCCATCAGGCAGGCCACCGGGCATGTGGCCGCCGCTGCGGACATCTTTGACTTTTACGCCGGGTATGCGGGAAAACTCTATGGGGAATCCTTCTTCCAACCCAGTGGTTCGATGATCAACCTAATCAAGGAGCCCATGGGGGTCGTGGGCCTGATCACTCCATGGAACTTCCCTCTGACCCAAACCGCCCGCAAGGTCGCCCCTGCTTTGGCCGTGGGATGCACATTGGTGCTGAAGCCCGCCAGCTACACTCCTCAGAGCACCTATGAGCTGGTCAAACTCTTGCATGAGGCAGGCGCTCCGGCGGGCATCGTCAACTTCGTGACCGGCCCCGGCGATGTCATCGGCGTGGAGATGGTTCGAAACCCGGGCATCGACAAGATATCCTTCACAGGCGAGACGGGCACAGGCAAGAGGATCGCCGCCGAGGCCGCGATGAACGTCAAGCGCATCAGCCTGGAGCTGGGAGGCAAGGCCCCTTTCGTGGTCTTCGAAGATTCGGACCTGGATGCTGCCGCCCGGGCCGCTGTGTTCGGCATGTTCCGAAATGCAGGGCAGGCCTGCGGGGCAACCACCAGGCTGCTGGTCCAGGACAACATTCACGACTCTTTCCTGGATCAGGTTGTGTCCTTGACTAAGGCCATAGAGGTGGGACAGCCCGAACAGCAGACCACCGACATGGGCCCGTTGGTTTCCAAGAACCAGGAAAACACCGTCCAGCAGTACATAAGGACCGGACTGGACTCGGGGTTCTCTCTCGTTACAGGCGGAAACAAGCTGACCGGCAGCTTCTTCGACCATGGTTACTACGTAAACCCGACCATCTTCGATAACGTGGATAACTCTTCCGCCCTCGGCCAGGAGGAGATATTTGGACCCGTGGTCGCGGTGACCTCATTCCATGAGGAGGAAGAGGCTGTCGAGCTGGCCAACGATGTGCCCTACGGCTTGGTTGCGGGGGTCTGGAGCGGGGACTATGTCCGTGCTATGCGCGTGGCCCGGCGAATCCGTGCGGGAACGGTCTGGATATGGGATAATTACGCCCAGCCGGTTGAGGGCATCTGGGGAGGTTTCAAGGAGAGCGGGGTCGGAAGAGAACTTGGCCCTTACGGCCTGGATGACTTTATCGAAGTGAAACAGATCTATACCGACGGGACCGGCCTCGCTACCAAGCCGGCATACCGCCAGGTGATCAAGGACTGAAATGAGTCCCAGGTCTTTTACTCCTAAGCCAGGAGGTCTGAGGTGAACGAGATAGGAAGGCTGCTAACAGCAATGGTGACCCCCTTCGACAACGAAGGCAAGGTCAGTTTCTCGAAGGCCAAGGACCTGGCAAACGCCCTGGTGGACTCGGGCAGCGATGGCCTGATAGTCACAGGGACCACGGGAGAAGGCCCAACTGTCACCAAGGATGAGAAGCTCCGCTTGTTCGCCGAGCTGAAGGAAGCTGTGGGCAGCCGCGCCAGCATCATCGCCGGGACCGGCACCTACAATACCGCCGAGAGCATCGAGATGAGCATCGAGGCCGAACGGGCCGGAGCCGATGGGGTCCTGCTGGTGGTACCCTACTACAACAAGCCTCCTCAAGAGGGCCTGTACCAGCACTTCAAGGCAATAGCAGGTAGCGTCCACGTTCCCTGCATGCTCTACAACGTAACCAGCCGCACCAGCCTGAACATGACCGACGAAACGACCATCAGGCTTAGCCACGTAGACAACATCGTCGGCGTAAAGGACGCTGGCAGCGATCTGGACCAGACCTCGCGCATCATCAACGGCTGCGCCGAAGGCTTCCGGGTGTGGAGCGGCAACGACAACGAGACCTTCCCCATAATGGCCCTAGGCGGTTATGGAGTGGTGAGCGTTGCCTCCCACCTGGTGGGAAACCAGATCAGCGCAATGATGGGCATGGTGTTGGAAGGGGAGATAGAGAAGGCAGCCTCCGAGCACCGCCGCCTTCTTCCCCTGTTCAAGGTATTGTTCATTATGTCCAACCCGATCCCCGTAAAGCACGCCCTGAATCACATCGGGTTCGGTGTGGGTGCGCCCAGGCTACCCCTGGTCATTCCCGATGAGAAATCAGCCAGGCAAATCGAAGATATGCTTGGGGAGTACGAGATAGACCTGCCTGTGTCTGCATAGGCAGGTCCTACTGCGAACTCTGGGGGTTCGGACCCAATTCCAGAAGGAGACGGCCCGCCGCATTACGGTCCAAACAGAGGCGTGTGCCCGGCGAGCTAGAGAATTTCCGCTACCGGGATCGTCTCATCGCGCCCTGGACCCGTGGATATCAGATGCACCGGGCACCCAATCAAGTCTTCGATGCAGTTGAGATAGTCGACAGCCGCCTTAGGCAGGTCCGACTTGCTGGTGGTGCTGGCCGTCGGCTCGCTCCAGCCGGGCAGCTCTTCGAGCACCGGCTGGCAGTTTTCCAGGGTTGAAATGCTGGCCGGAAACTCCTTCACAACCTTGCCGCCCACGTTGTAACCGGTGCACACCTTGATGCTTTCAAGGCCGTCCAGAACGTCCAGCCGGGTGAGGACGAGGGAGGTAAAACCGTTGACATTTGCGCTATACCGCCCTGCCACCCCATCAAACCAACCAATGCGCCTAGCCCGCCCCGTGGTAGCCCCGTACTCCCAAGCCTTCTCCCGCAGGGCGTCACCCGTGGCATCGACCATCTCCGAGGGCATTGGGCCACCGCCCACCCTGGTGCAGTAGGCCTTGAACACGCCGACAATCCCGACTATCTCCCTGGGGCTGATGCCCAAGCCGGTACAGGCCCCGCCAACCGAGGGCGAAGATGAAGTTACGTAGGGGTACGTGCCATGGTCGACATCCAGCAGGGTGCCCTGGGCGCCTTCTAGGAGGATATTCTCCCCACGGGCCAGGGACTCCCGGACCGTCACCTCGGCGGACTGGATGTGATTGCCCATCCTCTCCGCCCACTCCCGGCACTTTTCATAGATGTCCGAGGCGGAAATGGGGCTGCCTCCATAGATCCGGGTTATTATGGCGTTCTTGGACTCGACCACCTTTTCCAGACGGGGATGGAGCGCTGGCAGGTCTTTCAAATCGCCCGCCCTTATACCCGAGCGCCCGGTCTTGTCCATGTATGCAGGCCCAACACCCATGCCCGTTGTGCCGATGGCAGCATCACCCCGGGACCTCTCATCCAGATTGTCCAGAAGACCATGGTAGGGCATTATCAGGTGCGCCCGATCACTGACCTGCAGCCGGCTGGTCTCCACTCCCGCTGAACACAGGTAGTCCAACTCCTTCAGAAGAACATCGGGATCTACAACAACCCCGCTGCCGATAATGCAGGTCGAGCGGGGCCGGAAAATGCCGGAGGGCACCAGGTGGAGGCTGAACTCTCCCTGGGCATTGACGACGGTGTGACCCGCGTTATTTCCCCCACCGTACCGCACAACGCAGTCGGCTTTCTCGGCAAGATAGTCGATTATCTTGCCCTTGCCTTCGTCGCCCCACTGGGCGCCAATCACAGCATAAGCCGGCATTCTCTTCCTACCCTCGCCGTACCCACAAGTCAGCTTGCGCCTTAGAACATGTCCATATTCCCAAGCTGCAAGCTGAAAAAAGCCGTGGGCAGTATAGCAGAGTTAACAAATACAGGAAAGGAGCGTCGAAGCTGTGCCCTGTTCTACAACGACACCCAGCCCCGGAGTCCCAGAGTGCTTTCCCCCCCTCTCGTACCTGCCAGGGGCGTAGGTGTCCGGCGGGACCACATCGTGGAAGATTGAGTACTCGGAAACCATTGCGCTCTCTCCGTCCAGATGACCCCACACGGCCACCGTATAGACGCCCGGGCCGTGGGTCTTGAGAATGTCGCCTATATCCGCCGAGAGGGAAAAACGATCCCCTGCCGCTACCCAATCCAGGGCGGTAACCCAGGGAACCGTGATGGACTCTTCGGGAGCGCTGAGGCTGGCATTGTATGCCCTTCGCCAGAACTCTATCGCCTCATCTGCCGACCCTGGAGGGGGTGCATCAGGAGAGACATCATAGGGGTCGGGACACAGCTCATACGTTTTCGTGAACTGGTCCTCGAGGTAGTACATGTTGCCAGTTAGCGGGGGCCTCAGCGAGGCGACGGGAGTGCCGGGGCCAGAGCAGTAGGTCCTCGATAGCTGTCCCCTGGTAAGCTCATGCGGGGGAGGGTCGAAGTATATCTGGACCCCCAGGTCTCGGTCGTTTCTGAAGGTTGCGCCATCGACCACGTTTCCGGACAGGGTGAGGAAGCCCCCTTCTAAGGCCGGAAGCTGCTGGTATTCCACATAGCCGCCCTCGAAGTGCTGGACGGAGGCAAAGTTGTACCGGTCCCAAGCAAGGCCGATGTTGACCTTCCTATGCCCAGGACGCAGGATATTGTCCCGGTGGCCAGGACTGCTCATCCATCCCTCCATCGCTTCCCGGACCTCCGCCTCGATGCCGGATAGCGGTTCATAGTTTTCGTACCACTGGATGCAGTAGTCGAGACCTGCGCCATTTTCAGCGTTCGGCTGGTAGCCGCCGGCCAAGGTGTACCGCATGTACGGCTTAAGGCCATCCATACCCCAGTGGGATGAGAAGCAGCCTTTCAACGAGGCCTCCGCATGCAGCTGGGCCGCTATGTTGTCTCCCAAGATTACGGGGGAGAGTCCGGCATCTACCCGCTCCCCGTTGATCAGTTCTAGCATGTACAACTTCTCTTCCATGTGGCGCAGGTCGGGCCTGGGAACTGGGGTGGTAGTTGGAGCCGG
>JAGWBF010000045.1:0-3329 GCA_021296025.1 Dehalococcoidia bacterium
TGGATTGCGGCCTACGCCGCAATGACGGGGCCGTCCCTTTGTCACACCCGTCCGCTCGCCCTACGATTTCCCTCAGGACGAACGGACAGCCCAGGCCCAAGGTTGTGGCCCGGCCTTCCTCAAGCCCAGCCCTCTGTTATGCCGCAATGACGGGGCCGTCCCTTTGTCACACCCGTCCGTTCGCCCTACGATTTCCCTCAGGACGAACGCACAGCCCAGGCCCAAGGTTAGACAATGCTCGCCCCTTTGGGGGCGGGGATCAGGATGAGGGGGAACGCAGAAGTTGGGGTGGACGTGAAGGTTGGCCCTTGTGAAAGGGCTACGTTGCCAGCTGGCGATAGGCGTCGAGGAACTGGGCCGCGATGCCCTCCCAGGAGTACTGTTCCTCCACCAATGCTCGGCCTCTGAGCCCCATCTGCCTGGCCTCTTCCGGGTCCTTCAGCAGAGATTCCAGCGCATTTGTCAGCGGACCTACCTCGGGTTCCACCTCCAGGGCGGCCCCTGCTTGGGCAGCTTCGGGGAAGTTGCACTGGGTGCTCAACACCACTGGAAGGCCGTAGGCCATCGCCTCCAGGGAAGCTATGCTGAACCCTTCTGAGTAGGAGGGCAGAACGAACAGGTCGGCGTTGGACAAGACCTCAGCCTTTTCATGGCCCGTCAAAAACCCTGGAAGGGAGACATTATCACCCAAATCGAGCCTGCCGATCTGGTCTTGCAAGTCTGACGTGTAATCGGGGCTGCAGGGACCTGCCAAGGTTAGCCTTACGTTGTGCCCCTTCGCCCTCAATGCGGCTATGGCATTAACTAGAAGGCTTGGACCCTTGTTGGGGATAATTCTTCCCAGGAACAGGACTTGGAATTGCTTGGTCTCTTCCGGCGATGATCCGCCGTGAGTGTCTGCGGGGGTGGCTGATAGCGGACCGACCTTTACACCGGCTGGTATGACCGTCGTAGGGGACGACACCCCGTAGGACCGGGCATCCAGTTCTTCACGGTTAGTGAGGACATGGATTAGGTTGGACTTGTTGAGGATGGGCCTCTGCACCAGGGGCGAGTAGATGCGCTTGAGAAGCCTGTCATTGGCAAGGGCCAGCGGCGCAAGGCATCCATGGGGTGTGATGACCAGGGGGATGTCTCGCTTTCGGGACTGCTTGGAAGCAATGTACAGGGGATAGTGCCACAGCTCATGGGCGTGGATGATATCGTACTGGTCTGCCTGGGATGCTAGGAACCTGGCATATGGGCGGGAGAAGCCTGTCCAGAACCTGGCAAATCGTTCCTGGGAGAAGGTGTGGACGGCCACATCCGGACCGCATGAAACGACTTCACCCGAAGAGCTGTCCGCCGGAGCGCTGCTGGCTACGGTGACCTTGGCGCCCAGCTGTGCCTGGGCGGAAGCCAGCCCGGCCACAAAGGCGGAAGGTCCTCCCCAGGAAGCATCCATGCTGATGGTGACGTGGAGTACCCGCATAGGGCTGTTCCCTCCCTAGGGGCCTGTAACCTGTGCCCTGTTCCTTGCCCTTCCAGGCCCCGAGGTCATGAGGGGCTTTCTTCCCGGGTGGCCGTAACTTGCCCCCGGACCGCCGAGGATGTTCCCGGCAGGAAGGAAGCGTCCCTGTCGATGTCCTCTCGGTTCTCCCGGAACCACTGGATGGTGGACTCGATGCCATCCTCGAAACTGGTGCGAGGCTGGTAGCCTATGAGCTTCCTGGCCTTGTCCACCGACGCCAGCAGGCGGCTCTTGGTGTCCCACCTGCGCCGTGGGGCGTAGCGGATGCCGGCTTGGTTGCCCACCGAAGCGTTTATCACCTCGGCCAGATGGCCGATGCTGATCTCCCGCTCCGAAGCCAGGTTCACGGCCTCTCCGATGGCCTCTTCGTAATACCCGGCCCTGAGAAGCCCATCAACCAGGTCTCCGACGTAGGTGAAGTCCCGGGTCTCCTCCCCGGTGCCTGTGATGGGCAGGGGGTGCCCCTTCATCGCCCAATAGACGAAGTTGGGGATGACGTTTCTGTACTGCCCGGGGACCTCCCCCGGCCCGTAGGAGTTGAAGAAACGGGTGATGGCCACCTTCATGCCGTGATGGTGGCTGAAGAAGTTGCAGTACAGCTCCCCCAGCATCTTGGTGATCTGGTAGGGGGAGGTGAGGTGCGTGGACACGTACTCCTCCCGCAGGGGAAGGGGGGCTTCGCTTCCGTAGATGGAGCAGCCTGAGGAAGCGTACACAAACCTCTCCACCGAGGCGATGGAGGCGTACTCAAGGAGCTTGAGGGTGCCCAGCCCGTTGACGTGCAGGTCCCGCTCCGGGTAGTCCACCGAGTTTTGGTTGGCAAAGAAGGCCGCCAGGTGGTAGATATGGGTTGGAGACTCGTTGAACACTCTCTTCAGGCTGGTCTCGTCAGTAACGTCGCCGTTCACAAAAAGGACAGCAGGGTGGGAGGGAATGTTCCACTTGTACGAGGCTTCCAGGTTGTCCAGGATGATTACAAGCTCGGCGCCCAGGTCAGCCAAGGCTTTACATAAATTGGACCCGATGGCCCCAGCCCCGCCAGTCACCAGCACCCGCTTCCCCTTGTAGCTGTCCAGGTAGTCGGTCATAACCGGTTCCCCGCCGCATCTCCGTAGATGCCTCTCATCCATTCGATGTACCTGCCCAGCCCCTCTTCTAGGGTCACTCGGGGGTTGTGGCCCAAGTGACGTTCGGCCTTGGATGAGTCCACCACCTTAACGCGGGTGGTGAAGGGTTCGGCATCCTTATAGGTTACTCTGGAGTCGTCCTTGTCCAGGAGTCGGAGCACCATGTCCGACAGCTCGCCGATGTCGACAACCCACTCCTTGCGGGAGCCTATGTTGTACACCTCGCCGGGGTGAAAGCTATCGCAGATGTTGGCCATGGTTGCCACCGTGTCGGATACGTAGTCGAAGATGCGTTTGTGGCCCCTGTACACGGTGAAGGGCAGGTCTTTCATGGCCCTGTACACGAAGATGGGGATCACCCCTCGGTAGCTACTGTAGTACTCATGGGGGCCGTAACAGTTCAAGGGACGTACCCGCACGCTCTCGGTGCCGAACATCTCCGCCGAGTTCAGTACCAGAAGCTCCCCGGCCCACTTGCTCACGGCGTAGTCGTTGAGCTGCTTGATGGCAATCCTGTCCATGACATCTTCGTACATGGTGCCGTCGTAGTCGCCGTACACCTCGCAGCTGCTGTAGAAGACATGGCGGAAGCGGTGTTTCTCCTGGAGACGGAGCAGATTCTTGGTGCCGATGACGTTGACAGCCCACAGGTTTTCGTAGTGGTCCTCGCCGTTCCAGCGGCCGTACTCGGC
>JAGWBF010000045.1:3568-14993 GCA_021296025.1 Dehalococcoidia bacterium
AGCAGGATGTCGATGGTGCGCTCGCCGGCCCGGCCATCGCCGAAGGGGTTCTCCCAGTCCCTGTCTTTCTCAAGCATACCACGTACCTGCTCCTCCAGGTTGGCGAGGTGGGTCCCAGCCAGGACGTTGCTCCCAATCTGGAGGGTCTCGGGTCTTTCCGTGTCATCCCTGAAGGTGATGCAGGGCACCCGCAGTATGCAGCACTCCTCTTGCACTCCGCCGGAATCGGTGAATACAA
The DNA here is from genome assembly GCA_021296025.1 of Dehalococcoidia bacterium. Taxonomy (GTDB): domain Bacteria; phylum Chloroflexota; class Dehalococcoidia; order Lucifugimonadales; family JAGWBF01; genus JAGWBF01. The sequence continues at coordinate 3,807 of JAGWBF010000045.1, forward strand.
GTCGGGCGTGCTTTTCCAGCAGCAGGAACTCGAAGAACCCGACGGGGTCGACGGTCCGCAGTTCCGGGCCCAGGGTCAGACCGTAAGCTTCTATGCAGGCCACAGTCCTGGGATGAATGGGAAATATGACAGCCAAGCCATGCTCCCGAGCCGCCGCCTCCAGTCCTGCCAGCATCCTCTCCAGCACCTCGGGCCGGTCGGTGTTCTCCGCTCTGTGGAGGGTGGCCAGGAGGTACCCCTCAGGCTTCACGCCGAGCCTGTCCAGTGTGGTTGAGGCCTCGGCAATGGGGAGGTAATGCTTCAAGGCGTCCACTATGGTGTTGCCGGTAACAAACACCCGTCGCGGGTCGGCTCCTTCGCCCTGAAGCACATCGGCCGCCCATGGGGTCGGTGCCAGCAGCACCGATGCCTGCCGGTCGGCCGCGATGCGGTTCTTCTCCTCTTGCATCCCTATGTTGTAGCTGCGCAGCCCTGCCTCTACGTGGACGAAGGGAACGCCCAGGTGGCCCGCTGCCAGGGCAGAGGCCAGCACCGAGTTGGTATCGCCCTCGGCCAGCACATGGCTGGGCTTCTCCACGTCGAGAACCCTTGCAAGGCCGGAGAGCATCTTTCCCAGCTGCTCCCCCAAGGCGTCGGAACCCACCTCCAGGTTGTAGGCGGCCTCACCAAGCCCCATCTCCTCGAAAAATATCTTGTCCAGGTTGTAGCTGTAGTGCTGGCCGGTGTGAACGATGGAGTAGCTGACGCTCCGTCGCCGGCACTCCAGGATGATTGGGGCCATCTTGATGATCTCGGGCCGGGTGCCAACAACAAGGCAAAGCTTCAAGGGTCGCTTCACCCGCCCTCTCTCCGCAGCCGGGCCCCTGCTCCCGCGACCTCCGTCAGCAGCTCCTCATGCCGGCCCACCAGCACCTCCCGGGAGTGGTCCTCCAGGAAGGCCTGCCTGCCCGCCGCTCCCAGGGCGCTCCGTTCCTCCGGACTCATGTTGTACAACCCCAGCACAGCCTGCGCCATAGCCTGGGGCTCCTCGGCAGGACAGCTTATCCCCGCCCCCGCGGCCTCCACCAGGTCCGCTGCGTTCCCGGCGCTGGCCATGAGCACCGGACGTTGGCAGGCCATGTAGGAGAAGATCTTGGCCGGTATGCTGATCTCGAAGAGGGGGTCCCGCTTGTAGTGGGCCAGCAGCACATCGGAGAGAGCGTATATGTGGGGCATCTGGATGGCGGGCTGCATTCCCAGGAAGCGCACGTTGTCCAGCTTCCTCTCTCGGACCATGCCTTCCAGGGGATCGCGTCCAACGCCATCTCCCGCGAACAGGAATTGGATATCCCCCTGGGACTTCAGGAGGTCTGCCGCCTCTACCACCGTCTCCAGGTTCTGGGCAAGGCCCATGTTGCCCCCGAACACCACGTTGAACCTGCCGGCCATGCCAAGCTCCCGGGCCAAGGCTGGGTCCGCCTCCACCGGCCGGTAAATCTCCTCGTTGGCCCAGTTGGTCAACACCGAGATCTTCTCCGGCGGTACCCCCTTGCCGACCAGGTTGTCCCGGTAGCCGGGAGAGACGGTGATGATGGCCGCGGCCCGTTTGTAAACAAACCTTTCCAGCCACCTGAGCCCCGCGATTATCTTGCTGCTCCGCACCATTCCCGTAGCCAGGATCGCCTCGGGCCACAGGTCGTTCACCGCATATACGAAGGGGATGCGTCGCATCAGCCCGATCGTCCAGGCCGAAACCCCCATGCTCAGGGGAGGATGCGACACGTACATGACGTCGGCGGGCCCGGCGCCCAGGGGGCCCATGGCGCAGGATGATGCCATGAAAGATCCGTAGCTCATGATGCGGCGCAGGGATGACCGGCTGTGGTCCACCATCAGGGGCAGGCGCAGCACCGGGATGCCGTCTATGGTCTCCCGCCTCCAGGGACGCTGCTTGTAACCATCGTACAGTTTCCCCTGGGGGTAGCTGGGGAACCCGGTGATGGTTTTGACCTGGTGTCCCCGCCGGGCCAGGGACACTGCCATCTCGTGGGGCATCCATATGGGTTCCGGGTGGTAGAAGTAGGAATGAATCAGGATGCGCACTGTTTTATTTGCCTCTGCTCCTTAGGACAGACCCCATGACGGCGATTAAGAGAAGCCCCAGCCCGGCGTAAGTGCGTGAATAGAAGGGCGATGTGCGGAGCGCTCGCAGGTAGGTCGCGAAGCTGGCGCCGGTTGAGCCGTTTCTGTGATGCTGCCGCGCGGCGCCGTAGTAGGCTATGGCGTATCTTCTCCTTATCGAGTGGGCCGGGTACTGCCTTCCCGTGGATTTCCTTCCCCTGAAATTCTCATCTAGCAGTGACACGGAGTCCCTTAGATGACGTTCGACGTTACCCGTAGTATTGGATGTGTGGTAACGCTGAGTGCCGAGGACATCTCTGACAAATACGAAGCGGCATACGCGAGAAAGCCTAAGCCACAGATCGTAGTCTTCGACGGTTGCAAGGGAGGGGTCCTCGGAAAAGCCTCCAATCTCTACGAGATGCTGGCGGGATGCGACGGTGGCAGAGGTTGCGGGCTGATTTCCTTCCAGCAGCATATAGTCATGAATGTCGCCCTTATACGTGTCATTCGGCCCATATTGAGAGCGTCGTTTCCAGATACCCCCACCCGACTCTTTGGGTCGAACGTATTGCTGGTCGTGGCATACCAGCCCAACTCCTGGGTCTGACTCGATGACATAAGCGACCCGTTCGCGGTTGTTGGGCATCCAGGTGTCGTCGTCGTCCAGGAAAGCCACATATTGGCCCTTCGAAACTTCGATGCCCCGGTTCCGGGCGGCCCCCGATAGACTGTTGCTGTTGTAGTTGATCACCATGAGTCTTGGAACCGCGAATTCTGATAAGACTTCTGCGGTGTGGTCCGTGGATGCGTCGTTGACCACCACCACCTCGAAGTCCTGGAAAGTCTGTTCAAAGACGGACTGTAGTGCAGCCCGCAGATACTCTGCCCGGTTTTTCGTGCTGATGAGCACCGTGAAGTAGGGTTCCATGGCTCGTCCTCTTGCCTTATCCCCTCCGCCAAGCAGAAGGAGCATCTATTGAGAAGTTCCGCTTGCTGGCTCACCAACCCGCATTGTATCAAAACCCACCTGATTGCCTATTCCGACGTTCTTTCCACTTGACGCCTATTGGTATCCCCATACAAACTTGTCCAACGCCATAGGCTAGAGGGGGAGGCTGTTGTGGCAACGGGAGTAATGGTCTCATATATGTGCAGGGCCCATCCGTTTGGGGCCACCGAGGAGTATTGCCATCAGGTGACTAGAATATTGACCGACATGGGCCAAGAGATCAGCTACCTGACTTTCTCCTGCCCTCATTCCGCATCGGGAGTTGGCCAGTGCCCGGATCCCGGAGCCTTGGAGCAGTTCGACGCGACCTGTGGGTATCCGGTAGAAAGGATACGCGTCCCACCCCTCGGATTGGACCGCTGGAACACTCTGGTCGGCTTATCGTGGAGGCTGCGTTTCTCTTGGAACCTTGTTAGGGCAATTCAGCGGAAGCGCCCAGAGTATGTCATAGTCAATAACTGGGCCTTCATGAGTGCAGTCTGCTGCCTTGCAGGGAGAGTTCTCCGCATACCGGTGATCGTGACAGTCCACCACGTGAATTGGGACGTGGGCCCGAGGATACGAGGGCGTTTGCGCAGGGCAATCGTTAGTTTCCACCTCAAGTTTGCGGAAGTCAACGCCTGTGTCTCAGAAAGCACAGCTAGCGATGTTGTCCAGTGGACCCTTCCCGACCGGGTAAAGACCACCGTTATCCCCAATGCCATCGACCTGGTCCCTTTGGATGCCTGGCGGCAAGACGCCGATAGCACGGACGAGGGCCTTTCGGTCCTACGTGGGCTAGGATTTTCTGGCGGAAATGGTCCGATTATTTTCACGGTTGCGAGGCTGGTAGAGTACAAGGGCATCCAGTGGGTCATACGGGCATTGCCTCGTATACTTGAGGAGTTTCCTGATGCTCGCTATGTAGTGGCGGGTGATGGACCGTTCAAGGCTGAGCTCGAGGAAACAGTCAAAGCAGCCCTATCGTCGGAACAGCGGGATGCTGTGACGTTCCTGGGGTTTGTGTCCACCTCAGAGAAATTTGCTCTTTACAATGCCTGCGATATGTTCGCAATGCCTTCCACCGTAGAGGGCTTCGGGATTGTGTATTCCGAGGCTGGTGCCTTCGGCAAGCCCTCCATAGGGTGCGACGTAATGGGTGTTCCCGAAGCGATAGCCCATGAGCAAACGGGCTTGCTGGTGCCTCCCAACGATTCTGATGCTGTGGCAGAGGCCATACTGCGGCTGCTCCGGGACGATGGGGAGCGGGAACGGATGGGAGCCGCAGCCAGAAAGCGGGTTGAGCTGATGGGAACGTGGGAAGACCGGGCCAGGCAGTACCAGCAGCTTATAGAGGGAGTAACCCGGAAGCGCAGGAAGAGATGACAGAGTTTTCACGCTCCCCTTAGTCCCCTCTCCCCGGTGAGAGGCTGACGTAGGCTGGTGGGGGGCAGACCGGAGGCCTCCACCGTAGAAAAGTAGCCCGCCCGGGGTCCGTCAGCGCTCCGTTCTGGATTGCGGCCTCCGCCGCAATGACGAAAGGCGTGGCGGGTGCGAGGAATGCTGTCCTCACCCCCGTCACTCCCGCGGAAGCGGGAGTCTACGCCCCTATCGCCGTACTGTGTACCAAGGTAGGTTCCCGCCTTCGCGGGAACGACGATATGGGGACGGGGAAGACGAATGGCTGGGTGTGGCGAGGGGTTCCCCGTCATTATGGGAGGGCGTACGTTGGCCTACGCGCCCGATTGGAGTTTGTGGTAGTTGGCAAAGACCCCCGCGTTGGCCAAGAGGCTGTCCCAGTCGCCCTCCTCCACGATCTGCCCGTCCTGCAGCACCAGGATCTTGTCGGCACCCTGGATGGTGGATGTGCGATGGGCAACCACCAGGATGGTGCATTCGCCGTGAACCTGCTTGATGTGCTCCTGGACCGCCTGCTCCGACTCGGAGTCCAGGGCGCTGGTGGCCTCGTCCAGTATCAGGATTTCCGGCTCCCGCAGGATGGCCCGGGCCAGGGCTATCCTCTGGCGCTGGCCTCCCGATAGGTTCCAGCCCTGTTCGCCGATGACGGTGTCGTAACCCATGGGCAGGTGCTCGATGAAGTCGTGGGCAAAGGCGCGCTTCGCAGCCGCCACAACGCCGGTCTTTGGGCTGTCTGGATTCCCGACGGCGATGTTGTTGAAGACGCTGTCGTTGAACAGAAACACATCCTGGCTCACCAGCCCAATTGCCCTTCGCCACGTCGCCAAATCCAGCTCCCGTAGGTCGGCAGAGTCCACCATCACGGACCCTTCCAGGGGGTCGTAGAACCGGAGCAGCAGATCAATCACCGTCGTCTTCCCCACCCCGGAACCGCCCACGATGGCTGTGAGCTGCCCCTTCTTCGCCGTGAAGGAGACGCCTTTCAGGACCGGCGAGCGGGGGTCATAACTGAACCCCACACCGGAGAACGCTATCTCGTCCTTCAGGCCCGCAAAAGGCTGGGCGCCATCGGCCACCTTGATGTGGGAGGCCTCCTCCATGACCCTGTTGACGTCATGGAGGGCTGCTATGGTCCCTGCGAAGGTCTGCCTCTCGCTGTTTAGAGCCACGATCCGGGGGGTGAGACGGTACAGGATGAACAGAAGGGCCACTACAATGGAGATCTCGAACCCCAGCAGGGACACCCCAAGGAATACGATCCCGCCGATGAGCCCAAACAGGGCCGCCTCATGGAACACCACCATCTGGCTGCGGTGCTTTCCCAGGCGGTAGGACGCTTCGGCCACCTCGTCCGCCCTGGTACGAAAGGCCGTCCATTGGAAAGGCTCCAGGAGGAAAGCCTTGATAACTCTTATCCCACTGAGGCTTTCAACCGATGTGGCCTGGAGGCGGTTCTCCCGCTCCGCCAGGTTTCCCCCGATGGCTCGGGAACGGGTGACGTTGTACTGGAGGGCTAGGGACACCAGGAGCAGCAGACCCACTGCCATGGCTGTAAGAGCTGGGGCGATGAGGAAAGCGGCCGTAAGGTAGGTGAGGATTATCCCTAAGCTGGCCAGCATCTCGTTGGCATGGTGGTAGGCTTCCCCGGCACGGAAGGCCTGGGTGGTGAGGGTCCCGCTCAAAGAACCTGTCCTCTGGTCCTGAAAGTAGGAGATGTCCGTATGCAGCAGGTTCCCCATGGTCGAGGTCCTCATCCAGGCGATGAATCCCTCCTTGGTCTTGGCGACCAAGATCATTCGCAGGTACTTGAGGGCCGCCGCCGTCAGGACAAGGACGGCCAGGGCCAGCAGGATGGTCTCCAGGGTGATAGACAGGCCAATGGCGTTGAACAAATCCTCGAAGGCCAGGGAGATCCAGTGGTCGCCCCCCGCCCCAGAGTCCAGGTGCTGGAGGAGGGGGACCAGGAGCCCTACGTTGAAGCCTTCAAAGAGGGCGACCAGGAGGGTTACGACAATGATGAGCAGGGCCGTCCGGAGGCGGCCGTACTTTATTGCAAAACTGTGCCAGAGTGCCTTGTACATCTCACCTTGGGCCTACGTGAGCAGGCGATGGGCTGTGGCACGATGGTAGGTAAGGCCCATGCTCGTGTCAAGGCGGGTAGGGTGCCCTCCGGGCCTAGAACCCAAAGCGCCCCTACTGGCCAAGGCCAGATTGGTCCAGAGAATGCAGGTTATATGTCATAATATCTCGGGGCCGGGGATTGACGCAATTGAAAGCGGTGTGATAGCTTTTACTGTGTGAAAGGCCGCGAAAGAGACGAGTAGGCGGGAACAAGCGTCCAGCGAGTCTGGTATGGTGAGAGCAGACACGCGACCCCTGTCCGAAGATCCCTCTGGAGCTGCCAGCCGAAACTCCCCACAGGGCCCAAGTCTCCCAGTGGGAAAAGTAAGCTGAGCCGGGTTCATCGTCCGTTACAAGCGATGGAGCATGATGGTGCTCTACAGAAGAGGCCCTCGTAAGTATGGGGGCAATTAGGGTGGTACCGCGGGAAATCACATCCCGTCCCTAGCAGGGGACGGGATTATTTTTTATCCGCCAAAGCAGTCACCTGGAAGCTTCTGGCAGGCATCTAATCCATGATTAGGGAGGCTGAAGTGCAGCTGAAGGGTGCTGAAATAATCTGCGAATCTCTGCTGAAGGAAGGGGTGGATGTGGTCTTCGGGCATCCGGGGGGCGCTGTGCTCCCCCTGTACGATGCCCTCTACTCCTATCCCCAGATACGCCACATCTTGGTCAGGCATGAGCAGGCGGCCGCCCATGCGGCCGACGGCTACGCCCGAGTGACCGGCAGGCCGGGGGTGTGCATCGCCACATCGGGTCCCGGCGCTACCAACCTGGTGACAGGCATTATGGGGGCCAAGGCTGACTCTGTTCCCATGGTGGCCATCACGGGGCAGGTTGCCCGGGCCGCCCTGGGCAGCGAGGCATTCCAGGAGTGCGACACCTGCGCCATCACTGCGCCATGCACCAAGAAGAACTACCTGGTCATGTCGGCCGCGGACCTGGCGCCGACCATCTACGACGCCTTCCGGGTAGCCCAGGAGGGGAGGCCGGGTCCGACCTTGGTCGATATACCAAGGGATGTTCAGCAGGAGCTGGCTGATTTCGAGTACATGGAGGTCCCACAGGTGGCCTCTGCCCCCGTTCACGAAGCCATGGACGACAACCTCCGTCGGGCCGCCCATCTCATCAACGGGGCGAGGAAGCCCCTGATCCTGGCGGGTCATGGTGTGCTGAACTCCCGGGCTTCCGATGATGTGCTGTCCCTGGCTGAAAAGACGGGTATTCCGGTGGTCAACACCCTACTGGGACTTGGGTCTTTCCCCAGGAGGCATCCCCTCAGCTTGGGGATGCTGGGAATGCACGGGATGTACTGGTCCAACCTGGGTGTGGACCAGTCGGACCTGATCGTGGGACTTGGGGTGCGGTTCGATGACCGGATTATCGGCAAGCCCGGCTCCTTTGCTCCCAACGCAAAGGTCATCCAGGTGGATATAGACCCGTCCCAGATTGGGCGCAACGTCCCCGTGGATGTGGGTCTCGTCGGGGGCATAAAGGCGGTGCTGAAGGAGCTGCTGCCCCTTGTGCGTTCGTCCAGCCATGGCGATTGGGTTCAGCAGATAGATGCTCTCAAGGAGGAGCACCCTTCCCTGGAGGTGCCCGAATCCGATGGGCTCCTTGCCCAGCATGTGTTGACGGACCTCAACGAAGTGATGGGAGGAGAGGGTGATTCCGTAGTTGTGACCGGCGTTGGGCAACACCAGATGTGGGCAGCCCAGTACTTGATGTTTGACAGTTCGGACTGCTTTGTGTCGTCGGGCGGCCTGGGGGCCATGGGCTACGAGGTGCCGGCGGCCATGGGCGCCCAGGTAGGAAGGCCGGAGTCAACCGTATGGAGCATAGCCGGCGATGGAGGCATACAGATGACCATCCAGGAGCTGGCGACCATCTCCGACGAGAAGCTGCCCGTCAAGATTGCCCTTTTCAATAACGGGGACCTGGGTATGGTGCGTCAGTGGCAGGAGATGTTCTACCAGGGTCACTATAAGGCGGTCTCCATCCCCGGACCTGACTTTGTGAGGATGTCTGAAGCCTTTGGCATCCCCGCTTTGAGGGTCACACGACGGGAAGACGTCCTCCATGCTCTACGGAGAGCAAAGGCCGACGCTGGGCCGTACCTAATCGAGTTCGTCCTCAAACCCGATGAAAGCGTCTATCCGATGGTCCCGTCGGGGGCTACCCTGGCGCAAACTGTGGAAGACCCGAGGACGCGCAGGACCGGATAGCTCCGCTTTCTTCGGTTTCTTAGACTAGTTCTAGAACGCCTCTAGTACCAAGACTGCCGATTATAGTTCCTGTTGGGCAGTCCTGGACAAATGGATGCCCAATAGCGCCCTATTCACTTAAGTTCAAAAGAGCACAGCTACTTTTGTACAAAGTTTAGGTTAATTATCAAAATTTTTGTGGGAAAAAGCCTTGACAGGATTGCATTTGGGTATCAAACTACCGAAAGTTAAGAATGGGAGCGGAAGGTGTGGCAGGAGATCGGCGGCTTGCCGCTGTCGGCCCAAACTATGACCCTCTCTTTCGTCACTCAGCATCCCCGCCTTTTCTGAATTTCATAGGGACTCGGCCTTTTCTTTTTCACCGGGTTCCGGACAGGAGGTCAGAAGAACAAACATGATCAGATGTGTTGTGGTAGGAGTGGGGAGTACTTTTCCTTTTTCCACGGTGATTCTTTAGGAGGCAATGAATGCGACGATGATGACGACGTCCGTAAGGATAATGAGCGACGGAATAATCAAGTTCGATGGTGGAACAATGTTTGGGCAGGTGCCCAAGGTTATATGGGAGAACAAAGTTTCAACGGACCGCAAGAACCGGATTACCTTGGGACTCAACTCTCTCCTTATCCAGGTAGGGACCCACACCGTCCTGGTGGATGCGGGGGTCGGTTCAAAGGAGATAGACGGCGAAAAAGAGACTTATGGTTTGGTGCCAAGTCGCTTACTAAAGGGTCTGAAAAGCCTTGGGCTTTCAGCTAAAGATGTCGATACAGTAATTCTAACTCATCTTCATTTCGACCATAGTGGCGGATGTACCAAGCTGGACCGCATGGGCAACCTAGTGCCGACTTTTTCCAAGGCCAAGTACTACGTCCAGGAGGATTGCTGGGAAGATGCCTGCATGGCTACGGAACGCTGCCAGGAGATTCATCGGGGAGAGGACTATCGGCCCATAGATGAGAAGGGGCAGCTGGAACTCCTGGACGGGGATGCCGAAATTTACCCTGGCCTTGGCGTGAGAGTAACGGCAGGCCACGCCCGGGGACACCAGATAGTCTTGCTGAACCATGGTGGTGAGCGTATAGCTTTCCTGGGAGACCTGGTGCCCACGCCCCACCACCTGGATATGTCTGCAATTTCGGCTTTCGACCGCTTCCCTGAGGAGACCCTGGTGATGAAGCGGGACATTCTTAATCAAGCCGAACGGGAGGGCTGGCTACTCATATTTGCCCACGGGCACGAGCAGAAGGCCGGCTATCTGGAAAATCGTAATGGGGAGACGTATCTGCGCCCTGTCGAACTGTAATATTCCATCGTTAACGCTACGGGAACGCCTGCCGACGAACTGACCAAGAAGTAATGTTCACGGCAGGCGTTCTTCTTTTGCCCCGCATTCTGTCCCCGGAAGGCTCTGTTGAAGCCGCGCCATCAACGCCGTCGAAGTTATTCAGGCCTTATCGGGGCAGGTGGGCAGCTTGCGGCGCCTTACACTATCTCCGGGTCCCAGCGCTCCTGGGCCGGTTAGCCATCCCGGCCAGTAATCGTGACGCTGAGGGTTGGCTACACCTCGGTCAGGATGCTGTCGCCCTCAAGGGAAAGTAGGGTCGCATTGGTGATGCAGTTGGCCAGGTCCCTTTCGCTGGCGGTGTGGACCCTCACGTAGTTGTCTGTCAGGCCCCGGTAGAACGCGCCGCCTTTGCGGGCTGACCGGGACTCCCACAGTACCGACCGCGTGGTCCCCAACAGACCGGCACGGTGTCCGTTGGTCTTCTTCTGGGACAATGCTATCAGCTGTCCCACCCTTTCCCTGGCCACGGCGGGGTTGACCTTCCTCCCAAGATGGGACGCGCTGGTGCCCGGCCTGGAAGAGTAGGGGAAGACGTGCATGTCGGCAAACTCCATGCTTTCAGCGAAGCTGAAGCTCTCCCAAAACTCCTGATCAGTCTCCCCGGGGAATCCCGCAATGATGTCGGCTGTGATCGCCACATCTCCCACAACACCGCGCACTTCTCGCGCAGCGTCGGCGTACTTGGCGCTGGTGTACCTGCGGCGCATTCGGTGAAGGGTGGCATCGCAGCCGCTTTGCAGAGGCATATGAAAGTGGGGACAGAGGCGCCTATCCGTCCAGAGGTCCAGCAGGTCCCGGGATATCTCCTGGGGCTGCAGGGAAGAGACCCTGATCCTGGGGACCGACGTTTGTTCCAGGATGGACCTGAGAAGGTGGAGTAATGAAAGCCCGGGCAAGTCGAACCCGTAGGTGCCCAGCTGGGTGCCCGTTAGCACAACTTCCCTGCATCCCCTGTCCGAAGCGGCGTTGATGTGGTCAATTAT
>JAGWBF010000045.1:15003-23747 GCA_021296025.1 Dehalococcoidia bacterium
CCTCTCACCTTGGGGACGATGCAGTAGGCGCACACCTGGTCGCACCCCTCCTGTATCTTGATCATGGAGCGGGTCCTGCGGGTACTGGTATGGGGCCGGCTTGTCGGGCTGACCGTTCCCGACGAGGTCCCCGGCACGAGGCGAAGTGGTCTAGCACCTTGGGAAAAGATGTCCATCACCCTTTCGACCATGTGTTCCTTGTCCGGGTTGCTTACCACAAGATGGCTGCTGCCCAGGCTCGCCAGTTCCTGCGGCGCCCGGTGGGCATAGCAGCCCGTTGCGACAACCAAGGTCCCGGGGTTGCGTCGTCGGGCGGAGTTCAACGCCTGCCTGGCCTTGGCGTCGGCGGTGTGGGTAACCGTGCAGGTGTTGACAACATAAACGTCGGGGGAGTCTGCCGGTCCCACACCCCCGAAGCCTGCTTCTACGACCCGTTGGGCCATAGTCTCGCTGTCGGCCTGGTTCAGCTTGCATCCATGGGTCTGAAAGGCAACGGTGCCTATCTTGGAACTACCGGTCCCTGTAGGGCTCATGGAAGAAAGCCTTCGCTGGCTGGCGCCTGGAGGGCCACTAGGTGCGCCTTTGAGGACTTTCGGACTGGTCGGTCAGTGGGAATGGGAAGGGGGTGTCCCCGCAGCTCTTTAGAGACTCCCTGTAGGCTGATTCCCTTCGAGAGGAATCTGAGGAGAATGGCTGAAAGTCATCCTGGGGGCTAGGGGTCGAGTTCTTCAGGTGCTCCGCAGCCAGAGAGACTCGAAGCTTTGCCTGCACCAACCAAGGTGGCTGCTCGTCATTTATTCTCCGGGCGTAGGCGTAAACCCCAAAGGATGCGGCAATGACAGCCCCACCACCTATAGCGTCCAGGATGTAGTGGTTGCCGGTGATAGTTATGGCGAAGAATGTCACCGTGGGATAGATGACCCCAAAGGGCCTGATCCAGGGGTTCTTGGTCCTAAGGAACATAACGCCAAACAGCACCGTCCAGGCAAAGTGCAGGCTGGGCATGGCGGCGAAGGCGTTGTAGTACACCTGCATCTCCCGGCTGCCGTACCATGTGGGGCCAAACCGCTGAATTGTGTCTATGAACCCCAGATCCCCCAAGTACCTGGGAGGCGCCAGCGGGAAGGCCGCGTACAGGATAAGGGCCAGCACAAAGCTTATCAGGATGATGTTGCGGTAGTAGATGTACCTATCGTGGCTGAATATGTAGAGGATCACACCGGTGGCGATGATGATGGGCCAGAAGGTGACTATGTAGGCCCAGTTCAGGATGATGACGACCGCCTTCGCCGACTTTATTGCCCACGATTGCCACTCCAGCTCCCACAGGAGCCCCAATGCCCCCTCGATAGTGACGACCCTGGCCGCGTTTTCAAAAGCGGTCAGTTCGATATTGGGGATAAGGTACTTCCGGATGAACATGTAGAGGAAATATGCCCCGACGAGCAGGGTCAATTCCCGGAGGTGCTTCAGGACTTCCCAGCGCTCCATCAGCGAAGCCAGGGTGGAGCGCCTAGTCATCACTATCGTTCCTGGCTGCCTCTGGCACCGTATCCGGAGTTGACATTCCCTGGGGATGGAAGCCGTTCGAAGGAGTTGGGGCAGCGGCAGCCCGTGGGTCAGCGAGTTCTCTTTGAGTCGCTGCCTTGCTTCCCAGGTAGACGCTGCAGGTCAAGCACCCAACTTGCTGCTCGGGCAGGGGGCCCTTCTTAAACAGCCGCCTGGCGGACAGGTAATGGTTGTTGTTCCATATTGTCTTGACGGAGTCGCTCTTTACGCTTCCAAAATCATCGGATGCATCGGTCAGGTAGCAGCATGGAGCGTAACCTCCATCCCAGTTCACCACGGCGCTGCGCCAGAGACGCCAGCAGCGGTCTCCATCCTCGTGGTAAGGCTTCTCCAGGGGGTTTTCCCTGTCCTTCCAGCCTTCTCCCACGGGGAGCCATTTCCTGGCCAGGGATTCATCGCCGGTGCCGTGGGGAAAGTCCACCCGCTTGAAGACTATATTGTCCACTCCCAGGTCGGCGGCCATCCGCTTGGCTTCGGAGATCTGCGCCTCGTTCTGTTTCATCACGATGTATTGCCACTCCAGGTAAGGCGTGGAAGAACCCAGCTCTCGGCGCTTCTCTGTTATCAGCTTGACATTGTCCAGCACCCTGTCCAGGTGGCCTCCTACCCGGTAGACCTCGTAGACGTCTTGGGTGGTCCCATCCAGGGATATGATAAGGACGTCCAGGCCAGACTGGACCAGTTCTTCGACCATGGAGGGGGTCAGGGGTTTGTTCAGATTGGAGCTCATGATGGTGGCGATGTTGGCTTGGTGGGCGCAGGCAACGTACTTCGCAATATCCTTATTCAGGAAGGGCTCGCCCCAGCTGTACAGGCTTAGCCAGATGCAATAGTCCTTGATCTGCTGGACTACGTCCTGAAACATGGAGAAGGACATCACACCCTTGTCCCGATGTACCGTTCCCAAGCCTGTGTGGCAGAGAGGGCACTTGAGCTGGCAGATGTTGGTGGTATCGATCTCCCACTCGTATGGGGAGCCCCAAACCTTGGCGCGGCCGAGGCGCAGCTGGACTTCCACCCGGGCAAAGTTGAACAGCTTACGCAGGCTCCAGTAGCGAAGCGCCAGGGAGAAGCGTTGATTGGCGCGCCCAGCAGCCATGGCGCTTATAACAGAGCGGTTTACCTGGAGAGCGCGTTCGGCAGTCCAAGCCGACCGTAGGAGCAGGGATTCAGCCAGCTTCAGCATTGTTCTCTAGGGGATGCAAAGTTCGGGCAAGGTGGTCCATGTCAGCTAATTCCCGACGATCTCCACATGACTGGTTGTGTTGCCTGCATGGGTCCTCGAGCCGGGGTTTAAGGACTTCCCTGTGCTCCATGGAGCGTAGCTGGATCTCATGTTGGCAGGTAGTGTACTTTGGCCCCCAATAGGGTGTCAACGCAAACGGTTCCTACTTGCTCAGTTTTACCCTCCTGTAACCCTTTAGATATAATGGGTCGCAGACAGAAAACTGACGGAGTGGCCCGGTAGGAGGATGCTATGGCAGTCGATGGACTGAAGCTGAACAGCGTTAACCATGTAGTAACAATGGTCTCGGACACCAAGCGAAGCATGGAGTTCTACTGCGATTTCCTGGGATTTGAGCACATACCCAGCCAAGTCGATAACCCGAACATCACATGGCTCGTTCTCCCCAACGGGGTGATGCTCCACCTGATAGAGACGGAGGAGGCTCCGGCCAAGCCAGACAATATTCACCACGCCTTCGAAGTGGCGAACTTCGACAGTGCCGCAACGGCTGTGGAAGGGCATGGCATAGTTATTGAGAGGTCCGGTGTGCGCCACGATGGGCAGAGGTTCATGTTTTTCAGGGACCCCGACGGCAATCGAGTAGAGCTCTGCACCCCATCGGGATTCGGGAGTTAGAGGTTTTCGGGCCCGGGTTGATCACTTGCTAACATCTTGGCATCAAAGTTTTAATATGCTATGATGCCTCTATGAGAACCACACTGACCATAGATGACGATATAGCCGATGCCCTCAAGGAACAGGCCAGGCTTCAAGACCGGCCGTTCAAGCAGGTTGTGAATGACATGCTGCGCCGCGGGTTGTCACCGGCTGCAGTGAGGGAACCGGTCCCCGAATACCGTATAGTCCCCAATTCCAGCCAGCTCATCCAGGGAGTGGACCCTTTGAAGCTCAATCAGCTTGACGACGAGCTGCAGGCCGGGGAGACGGCGTCGCGACCGGTCCAAGGGTGATCGTTCCTGACCTTAACCTCCTGGTCTATGCCCACAATACGGGGGCGCCCTTCCACGAGAGGGCCAAAGAGTGGTGGGAAGACCTTATCAACGGCCAGGAACGGGTTGGTGTGCCGTGGGCTGTGGTGACCGGGTTCGTCCGCCTAATGACCCACCCCAGGGTGCTCACCAGTCCGGTTGCTCCTTCTGTAGCGATGAGCTACGTCAGTGAGTGGTTCAGTTTCCCTCACGTTGCCCGGCTAAACCCAGGCAGTAACCACCTGTCTTATTTTCGCCAGAACCTGATCGACGCGGGCGTCGGAGGGAACCTGGTGACCGACTGTCACATCGCTGCCCTGGCGATGGAGTACCAAGCCGAGCTTCACTCCAACGACACCGACTTCAGCCGGTTTTCCGGCTTACGTTGGCGCAATCCCCTCTGACCCGAGACTGTTTCAGTTCCACGACCAGAAAGCGATGCGTCCGGATGCTACTTCTTGCGGGACCGCACCCTCTTTGGCTTCCAAGACGTAAACCTTAGGACCTTGGGGAGAGCCCCCGTTCGTACCGGAGGAGTGTCTCTGCAGTTCTCCCGTGAAGACGATGTGCCGGCTGTCCGGGGACCAGATGGAGTGGGACAGCGCATACTGGTCGAAGAAGGTCAGGGCTGTCAGAAGGTCTGCCGAAGGTAGAAACTCAGCCACAACAACCGGTGGGCCTTCATCCCGGTCGGCCAGCTTCCAGGCGAAGCTGCGGCGTTCCGGGTCGAACACCACGTAGATGAGCTTCCGGCCGTCGGGAGACCAGAAGAATGCTAGTAGGCCTTCATCTGCCAGGATCCGAGGTGCTCCTCCTCCAGTCCCAATAAGGAACAGACGGTCATACTGGCCGCTTCCTGGTTGGTCTGTGTCCGCAACAGCCAACTCCTCACCCGTGGGTGAAAGCATAAAGGCGGCAAGTCTGCCCACATCGGCCAAATAGCGAGGCCTGACCTCGGCATCATCTAACGCGGCGGCATACAGGGCATTGCTCCCATCCCACGAACCCGTGTAGTAAACGGTGCGGCCATCATGGGATAGCGCCGGAACACGGAACCCTGACCCGGCGAAGTCCAGGGGAACCGGGCTGGGCATCTCCGACCCAACCTGGGGCCCGGGCAGGTGAAGCAAATCGTTTTGTCGGCGTATCAGCAGCGCTCCAGGCTCCCGTGCCCACGAATAGTATATCGGCGACCCTACCGCGATCTGGGCAGATGCTGACTCCCCTAGGGAGGGTGCGAGAAACAAGGAAAGGTGCCGCCGCGTGGTCGCCAGAAAGGCGAGGTAGCTGCTGTCGGGGGACCAGTACATGTAGTGGGGCGCTCCTTGGGCCACCTGGATGGTGCTGGGCTCGTTCTCATAAACCCGTTTGGAGACCCCCGAAGAGGCGTCGATAATCTCCAGGGCAAGCTGGGCGGAATCTTCCCTTAAGTTGACCCGTGATGCAGCCAGCCTGGTGCCGTCGGGCGACCAAGTCGGCCAGGTGTAGAAGGTCTGATTGTCGGCAGCCTGGGCTAGGATGGGCCCCGCGCCTCCAACTCGGAGCTCACTCCGCGTCAGGCGACGCGGGTCGCTGCCATCGGGATTGATGGTGGCGATGTTCCCGTCGTCGGTAACGTAGGCGATGCGATTGACCATGGTTGACTGGGACTGCTCCACGTTTTCCGGGACTTGATGGTCCCTTGAAGGAGCTTCGCTGGGGGTGTTTCTGTCGGAGGATGCTCCGCCCCCACACGCTGCAAGAAGGGCTATCACCCCCGCCAGGCCCAAGAGCCACCCGGGGGCTCTTCCAAGCTTAGCCTTGTGCCGATGATTTTCTAAGACACATCTCCACAGTCCGTGTGGGAGCCTTCACGCCATCGTCGAGAGCCGGGAGAGAGATGGAGCCCGCTATCAGAAAGCAGAGATCAGAGGGGTAGGGCTATGGCTTCTCCCGTTTGGGCGCTTCGGGTAACTGCCTCTGTGAACTCCATGTAGTGGACGCCGGTCTCGAAGGTGGTATGGGTTATCTGCTCCGTACCACGGATGGCGTTGATGAACTCCTCTTCAACTCGCCATCCCCCCTGCTTCTCTGGTGGTATGTCGATTTTCGAAAGCTGGCTGTCTCCCCGCCTGCCCCCGTAGAGGGTAAGGGGTGGTGGACCATCCATCTTCAGGGTCCCTTCGGTGCCAAACAGCCAGATCTCTATGCCTGGCCCATGACCGGTCACGGCGCTGAGGCTCAAGGTCGCTTGGGCGCCGCTGGCCATTTCACACAGGATGTTCACATGATCGGGCACTGTTACCGTCCGCACGACCCCCGACTCGTCCTTGCGCTTACGCACGACCACGTTGGTCATCGCCATTATCTTTGAGGCGGGCCCCGTCCAGCGAATTATCCCCTCGTACCATATCCCCATCTGCATAATGTTGTAGCCGCTTAGGTCCCGGTTCTGCCTCCAGTGGAGGGGGCTGTCGAAGTCGGCGAAGGCGCTGGGCCACATGCGCATGTTCACCGATATCAGGTCGCCAAGGTAGCCCTCGGCTATCATCTGCTGGATGGCGCCGTCCACCGACAGTGTCATCGGAGAGGGCACGATCTGCTTGATCAAGTGGGGATGGTTGCGGGAGGCGTCCAGGAGCACGCGAGCTTCCTGGGCATCCATGGACATGCGGGCCTCGCACATCACATGCTTGTTGTTCTCAAGGGCTGCCAGGATGATGGGATAGTGCATGTAGGGCCAAGTGCCGATACAGATGGCATCGGTATCATCGGCTTCCACCAGCTCCAGCCAGTTGTCGTACACGGTCGGGATCTCGAACTCGCCGGCGACCCTTTCGCTGGACTCCCTGCTGCGGTTGCATACCGAAATGATCTCCACCCCATTCTGTTCCCTCAGGCCGGGGATATGGCGGTCCCGGGTGTTTCCTCCGGCCCCCACGACCCCCACGCGGATAATCCCGTCATCCATCTCGAAGCTCCTTGCGATTTGTACTTGTGGCACCACCGATTATAGGAGGGAAGGGTCGCCCAGTCCAGTTGAAGAATCGCGGTTGCCCTTCCTTGGCCCACCACTTATATTTTGAGAAATCGTGATTCGACTACCCTTTTCCCGTAGTTGGGTCGATGTTGAGTTGTGAGAGAGTCCCGGGCTCTTTAGGACGCAAAATAGTGGAAATAGAAACTCGGGCTATTCGCGGGGGGGATAGTGTAGATCCTGCGACGGGGGCTGTTTCTTCACCCATCCACCTGTCCACCACCTTCGAAAGGGCTCCCGACGGCAGCTATCCCCAGGGATACATCTACAGCAGGACGGACAATCCCAACAGGGCTGCCCTCGAGGAGTGCCTGAGAGACATGGAGGGTGGAGAGAGCGCCGCCGCCTTCTCCTCGGGCATGGCCGGCATTACAGCTGTGTTCCAGGCGCTCTCCGCGGGGGACCATGTAGTAGCCCCAAGGGACGTTTACCACGGCACCGCTCGTGTGCTGAGAGGGGTTATGTCCAGGTGGAACCTGGACGCTACCTTTGTGGATATGACGGACCTGGACCTGCTGCGAAAGGCGATGCGACCCTCCACCAGAATGGTCTTTGTCGAAACGCCGTCCAATCCCCTTCTCAAGATAACGGACATAGCGGCCGTTGCTCAGATTGCCCATGAGCAAGGGGCTCTCTGTGTATGCGACAACACCAGGGCCACGCCGGTGCTTCAGCGCCCCTTGGACCTTGGGGCGGACATCGTAGCGCATTCAAGCACCAAGTACCTGGGAGGCCATGGCGACGTAACCGGCGGGGTTGTGGTGGCGGCCCAGAGCGACGGCCTGTTCCCCAATGTCCGGCAGGTGCAGCAGGATGCGGGTTCAGTCCCGTCGCCCTTCGACTGCTGGCTCTTGCTCAGGAGCATCAGGACTCTGCCCTATCGGATGCGTGCCCACTGCGAAAACGCTGCCAAGGTGGCCGCTTTTCTGGCCAGCCACCCCAAGGTGTTAGAGGTGTTCTACCCTGGTCTGCCCGGACAACCGGGCCACGAGGTGGCCCGCTCCCAGATGGCCATGTTTGGAGGGATGCTGTCCGTGAGGATTTCAGGGGGGAGGGATGGGGCCTTTGGGGTTGCATCAAGGACTAGGCTCTTAACGAGGGCCACAAGTCTGGGAAGCTGCGAGAGCCTGATCGAGCACCGCGCCTCCATAGAAGGATCTGCAAGCGAGACCCCCGACGACCTCCTGCGGGTATCGGTAGGACTGGAAAACGCCGACGACTTGGTAGCGGACCTGGGGCAGGCGCTGGAGGTCTAAGGCCAGCAAGCGCCGTCTCCGCCGGACGCCACCCTAATTCTCAGCATACGAGGCTTTACGACAGTGGGTCAGATAGTGGGTTAGAATGAGGGAAATGCACCGGAGAATGAACCCGAAAAAGGGCTGAGGGGGATACCGATTGGCTGAATACAAGATCGCGCTCATTCCCGGCGATGGCGTCGGCGCCGAGGTGGTCGCTGAAGGCACCAAGGTGCTGGATGCCCTTTCCTCCAGAGACGGGAGCTACAATTTCGAGTACTCCAGCTTCCCCTGGGGGTCCAACTATTACCGAGAGACGGGGAAGATGATGCCCGAGAACGGGCTGGAGGAAGTGACAGGTCACGATGCCATCTTGTTTGGCGCTGTGGGAGATCCTAACATTCCCGACCACATCACCCTGCATGGCCTGATCCTGCCCATCCGCCGGCAGTTCGACCAGGGGATCTGCCTGCGCCCATCCCTCCTGTTCGATGGGGTTGAGTCGCCCCTGGCGGGAAAGGGGCCTGGAGACATAGACCTTGTAGTCTTCAGGGAGAACACCGAGGGGGAGTACGCCAACATGGGGGGCTTCATGTACCAGGGGACCCCCGAGGAAGTCTCCTTACAGACCAGCGTATTTACATACAGGGGGACCGAACGAATTATCCGAGCAGCCTTCGACTACGCCAGAAAACGCAACAAGAGCA
>JAGWBF010000045.1:23833-33956 GCA_021296025.1 Dehalococcoidia bacterium
ATCGAGACCGAGTCACTGCTGGTGGACAGGGCATGCATGGATTTGGTGCGTCGTCCCGAATCCTTCGATGTGATGGTGGCGTCCAACCTGTTCGGGGACATCATCACCGACATAGCGGCCATAGTTACGGGCAGCATGGGCTTGGCGCCCAGCGCCAACATCAACCCCGCGCGCACCTATCCGTCCATGTTCGAGCCGGTGCACGGCGCAGCCTTCGATATCGCAGGGCAGGGTCTTGCCAACCCCCTGGCCACCATCCTGGCGACGGCGATGATGCTGGAACACCTTGGGGAAGGCAAGGCGGCGTCGGATGTGGAGGCTGCCGTGAAGCGAAGCCTTAGCGAGGGTGCGGTGCGCACGGCGGACTTGGGGGGCAGGGCCACTACATCTCAGGTAGGTGACGAGATTGTGCGGCTGCTGACCGTAGCCACCTAGGGTTGAGGGCCTTGGGCAGCTACGCATGTCGATTGACACACCCCACGGGCTGACGTAAAATCCCAACGTTCCGGGTGTCTTTACAACGTGGTGCGATGAACTGCTGCAATGGACGCACCAACAATCCCAGGAGGTTGACCGGTGGCTACAGTCACTATGACCGTAAACGGCACCAGCTACACCAACGACGTCGAGCCCAGGCTGCTTCTCGTGCACTACATTCGGGATGTCCTGGGCCTCACCGGCACCCACGTGGGGTGCGACACCAGCCAGTGTGGGGCCTGCACCATTCGCTTAAATGGACGTGCGGTCAAGTGCTGCACCATGTTCGCGGTGCAGGCCAACGGAGCTGACATCACGACCATCGAGGGGATGGCATCCGACGGCGAGCTTCATCCCATCCAACAGGGGTTCTGGGACGAACACGGCCTCCAGTGCGGTTTCTGCACCCCCGGTATGATCATGTTGGCTCAACAGTTCCTGGAGCGGAACCCCAACCCCACCGAGCAGGAAATTCGCCGTGGACTAGCCGGCAACCTGTGCCGTTGCACCGGTTACCACAATATAGTCAAGGCCATCCAGAATGCCGCCCGCAAGGGCCAACCCGCCTAGTCCCTCCAAACAGCATTTAGACCGCCAAAGGGAGGTCCGGAAATGATTCCCAGCTCCTTCGAGTATTTTGCTCCAACAACCTTGTCCGAGGCGCAGACCCTTCTGCGCCGCTACGGAGGCGATGCCAAGGTTGTGGCAGGTGGGCACAGCCTTATTCCCCTGATGAAGATGCGCCTGTCCGAGCCGGGATACCTGATAGACCTGGGGGGTGTAGATGAGCTGTCCTACATCCGCGAGGACGATGGCGGACTGGCTATAGGGGCCATGACTACCTACTACGACATAGAAAGCTCGCCCTTGGTCAAGACCAAGTATCCCGTGCTTGCCGAAGCCACGGCGCTGGTAGCAGACATCCAGGTTAGGAACAAGGGCACCATCGGCGGTTCCATGGCCCATGCAGACCCGTCGGCGGACCTTACGGCAGTGGTGTTGGCGCTGGAAGCAGAGCTGCGCTCGGGCAGCTCCAGGGCACAGCGCAGCATGCCGGCCCACAGGTTCTTTGTGGACACCTTCACAACAACTCTACGAGACAACGAGATACTCACGGAGATCAGGCTGCCGGCCCTTCCCGCCAAGACCGGAGGGGCCTACAGGAAGTTTGCAAACAAGGCATCCCATTTTGCAGAAGTGGGGATTGCTGCCCTCGTCACCATTGATGGAGGCGTCTGCCAGAGGGTCAGGATCGGCGTCACCGGCGCCGGACCCATTGCTTCAAGGGCCAGGGGGGCTGAGCGAGCCCTGGAAGGCAAGGAACCCACCCAGCGAAACATCGCCACCGCAGCCAATCGGGCAGGCAGGGGCATCGAGTTCCAGAGCAACATCCACGCCTCTGCTGAATACAGGGCCCACCTTACGACGGTCTATGCCCGCAGAGCCCTGGAAGAGGCTGTCAGCCGGGCAGGTTAACCGGGAGAGCCGGAAATCTCCGTCCCGTGCCCCTCTCGCTTATGGGCTTGGGCATTGGCGATGTAGCTCCTGGTTGGAGCTTCCAGACGACGGCGGTTCTCGGGGGATAGGGGGCGCACCTCCGCCGGTACGCCTATCACCAGGGACTCGTCGGGGACTATAGTCTTGGCCCTTATAACCGCCCCCGCTCCAACGAAGCAGAAATTGCCGATCTCCGCTTCCTCCAACAGGACCGCATTGATGCCTATCATGACGTTGTTGCCCACCCGGTGGCCGTGCAGCACCGCTCCATGGGTCACGGAAACGTTGTCGCCGATGTGCAGGTAGTCGTCGGTGTGGACCACGCAGGTGTCCTGGACGACCGAGTTGCGCCCTATGGTGATGCGCCCGTAGTCGGCCCGGATCACCGCCCCCGGCCATACGCTGGAGTTCTCCCCGATCTCCACGTCGCCTACTATGTAGCAGGCCTCGCTGATGAAGGCTGAAGGATGTATCTTGGGTTCCTTCCCACCGAATCCTCGGATCACCTCTCCTCCTGTCTGGAGCAGCGCCGGGGCGCCCGTTCAAGCTGCGCTACATTCTACCACCGTGCCCTTTGCCTCCTCTCTACTGGAGGGAGAGGGCTGGGATGAGGGGGACAGGCGTGGCCCGTGTAAGGAAAACTGGGCTTAGCAGAAAGGGGAAAGGTCAATTGACTACCGCTGACAGGTGTGATACAAGGTAAATCGCCCTCCCCTTAATGCATTGTTCAGCAGCAGATAGCTATGGCCGATTCAAAGAAACTCTACTCATACGAAGAGATACAGATCGGGGATGCCCTGGGGTCCTATGAGTACGTTCTGACCCAGGAGATGCTGGATATGTTCCGGGAATCGGTGGATGACCCGGAGGCCCCCTTTCCGACCCTGGCCATTAAGCACGACGCCACGGCTTTCGAGCTGATGTACGAAGACCACACGGGCACCATCAATGCAGCCAACGAAGTGGAGTTCCATGCTGCCCCCGTTCCAGGCAAGGTCATAAGGGTCACCGGCAGGGTGGCGAACAAGTACTTGCGGAAGGGCCTCCCCTACATCGTCCTGGAAGCCTCGGCGGAGGACGAAGATGGGAGGCTGCTGGAAAGGGTCCGGACGTACCAGCTGAAAAAGCCCGATGAGCTGGGAAAGAAGTGGGAACCATGAGCGAGTATGTTGTGGGCGACAAGATGCCGTCCATCACCCACCAGATAACCCAGAATAAGATCAACCTGTTCGAAGCATGCGCAATTGCCGAGAGGCAGAACGTCCACAACGACGCCGGGATAGCAGCCCAGCGGTTCGGCACCTCCCAGCCCATCGCTTCGGGAAGAATGAGCATCGCCTACGCCTCGGAAGCCCTTCGCAGGTTCCTTGGGCCCGAGGCGTTCAACACCACCGGCAAGGTCAACCTGAAATTCCTTCGCCCAGTCAAGGAGGGCGACTCCGTGCTGGTCAGAGGTGAAGTGACCGAGATAGCAGAGGAAGCCGGGGGCAGGCAGGTCACCGTTGAGGTCCGGTGTGAGAACCAGAACGGTGACCTTACGGCAGTGGGCCAGGGCAGCGCCCTGCTGCCCTAAAGTGGCCCTGCGCCCGGCGCAGGCGGATAGCTGAAAGGCGGAGATATGATCGTAGATCTGATCAGGACCGAAACCGACGACGGTATCAGCACCGTCGGAGCACTCTACCCTCCCAGGGCTGAGCCCCCGAAGGACCTCGCCGTGGACTCGATTCTCCTCATCCACGGTTCCGGTACCAATTTCTACGCACCCCACGGCGCCGCCATGGCCGAAGACTTGAGCGCTGCAGGCATCCCGTCCCTGTCCTTCAACACGCGGGGACACGACATCATATGGCGCGACCCGGAGAACGGTGAGTATTACGGCAACGCCTACGAGGTACTGGACGACTGCAACATCGACCTCAAGGCGGGCATGGACTACCTTTGGTCCCAGGGATACCGGCGCATCGGCATCCTTGGACACAGCATGGGCGCGGTGAAGGTTGCCTACTACGCCGCCACTGCCCGGGATCCAAGGGTGCTGGTGGTGGTCCCCATCTCCCCGGTGAGGTTGTCCTACAGCTACTATCTGCAGTCCGAGGACCGTGATGAGTTCAAGGGCATCATGGACCTGGCCCGCTCCCTGGAGGCCGAGGGCAAGGGTGACCAGGTGTTTAAGGTCGATTTCCCCATACCCCACATGTTCGGGGCATCTTCCTACCTGGACAAGCATGGCCCCGATGACAGGTACAACCTGGTGCAGCTTGCCCACAACATAGATATCCCCATGCTGGTGCTGGGGGGAACCCTGGAGACCCACACCAGGCTTCTGGACATCTGCACGGATTTGGCCAAGGCGGCGGTGAACAGTCCCCAAGCAGATTGCGTCCTCATCGAAGGAGGCACCCACTCCTTGGTCAACAAGCGGGAAGAGGCTGCCAGGGCGGTTGTTGACTGGCTGACCTCGGTCCGGGTCCCATCTTCTCAGGCGGCTGATTAGCGTGACGCAGGCCGGCAAGACCTGTGGGAGGTAGAGCTAGGTGAAGCTTGCTTCTTTCCAAGTACAGACCAGGGTGGGACGGTTTAACCGAATAGGAGCCGTCCAAGATAACAACACCCTAATTGACCTGACCTCGTCCTACGTCGCCCTGCTGGACCGTGAGGGCCGGACCAACTGCTACGGGGTGGCGGAGACCATCGTACCCTCGGACATGAAGGCATTTGTGGAGGGAGGCGACTTCAGCCTGAAGGAAGCCGGACGCGCTGTCGATTACGTCCTCCATCTGCCCGCCGGCGCATCGTCCCAAGGACCCGGGGGCGAGTCCCTGGTCTTTGGCATGGATGAGGTAAGTATCCTGCCTCCCCTGAGCCATCCCAACTCCCTGCGCGACTTCATCCTGTTCGAGAAGCACTTCCGACGGGCCTACGACGCCATGGGCATCGAGCCGCCGGAGGCTTGGTACAAGATGCCCATCTACTACAAGGGCAACCCGGCAGCCATGATTGGCCATGATCAGGAGTTGGAATGGCCCGCCTATACCGAAAAGCTGGACTACGAGTTGGAGATGGGCTTGGTGGTCGGCAAGGCGGGAAAGAACATTTCCCAGGCCGATGCCAAAGACCATATCTACGGCTTTTGCTGCATGAACGACTTCAGCGCCAGGGATATCCAGATGGACGAGATGAGCGTTCGGTTGGGTCCCGCCAAGGGCAAGGACTTCGCCACCTCAATCGGACCCTGGATCGTGACCATCGACGAGGCAGGGGATTTCCACAGTCTGGAGATGTATGCCCGGGTCAACGGAGAGCTTTGGTCCCAAGGCAACACTCGCGAGATGTTCCATTCCTGGGAGCGGATGATTGAGCACGTCTCCTGGGAAGAGACCATATATCCCACCGACATCATGGGTTCCGGCACAGCCAACCGAGGCTGCGGACTGGAGATCGACCGGTGGCTCAAGCCCGGCGACACCATCGAAATCGAGATTGAGAACCTGGGGATACTCAGCAACAAGATAGTCCGTCGGTAGGTACACCCATTAGCTGGCTTCCCCTGGCCCTTCTGTTCCCGGCTCTCACCGGCGTGGTGAACATACTCGACAAGTTCATCATCGACCGCCATGCCCCCAACGTTTACGTTTACGCTGCGTGGATCGGCGTCATCGAGCTGTTCATCGGCGTGGTCAGCCTTAGCGTCGTGGTTGGGGTCCAGGGTGTATCTGCGCCGTCCTTTGGCGGCGGCGCAGCCATCGGCGCTGTGTCGGCCACGGGACTGATGTTCCTACTGGCCGCCCTCAAGTACGGGCAGGTAAACCGGGTTGTGCCCATCTGGTTTACATATCCATTGCTCGTGGCCCCAGTGGCTGCGGTGTTCCTCGACGAGCATCTATCGGCCATCGCCCTGGGCGCCATCCTGCTGGCTGTTGTCGGCGCAATACTGGTCTCTTGGGAAGGGGATAGCGCAAGTGGACGGTTCGGGCACCCTGCAGCTTTATTGCTGGCGCTGGGTGCTTCGGCCGGTTGGGCCCTCTCCTTCATCCTGAGCAAGCACTTCCTTGAAGACGGCCACTTCTGGCAGATCTTCGCATCCTACCGGCTGGGCTTCTCCGCGGTAATGCTCATGGGTGTGGGTTCCCGCCGGGTGCGCACCTCGTCTGTGAGGCTTGTGCGCGATGCCACCTTTGTGCAGCTTATGGTGGTGGCCGAGCTGATCATCACAGTAGTGGTTATAACCAGGTTCGCCGCGGTGTCATTAGGCCCCGACGTATCCATCGTCGCAGCCATCAGCGCCGTTCAGCCCGCCCTGGTCTTCTTCTACTCCCTGGTGCTGGCTGGTGTGTCTCCCCTGATGTTTGGCTCCTGGGTGAACAAGGGCACCTTCTTCACCCAGTCGGGAGGGATCCTGGCCATCACCGCTGCTGTGGTCATCATCTCCTTGCAAAGTTAGGCCTAAAGCTTGCCTCCACATGGTCTCAAGAGGACCGAGATGCGCGATGTGTGAAGCAGTAATGCGCGGTTGACCTGTAGTTTTTCAGACCTTATAGTTACGCCCGCATGACTAGTCTTTTTCGACGATATGCTGGCCTTGTGATGATCCCATCCATACTGCAGATGGCTGGTTAGCACCTTGGCCGACCTTTTACTGGTCCACGACCTGGGACATAGCGGGCGTTTTTGGGGGCCGGTCTGGGGGCACCTTACAGCTCCCCGACAGCATCCACCCCGCCTGCACCAACAGCTCGCGGTTGGCAAGGTACACGCCATGGACTTGCCGGAGCACGATGACAGGCTGGCCTCAGATGGCCAGCGGCCCACTTATCGCAGCTACGTTTCAGCCATAGTTGAGGAAGTGCAGCGCCAGGACCTGAAGGATGTGGTCCTAGTTGGCCACGGCTTTAGTGCCCCTATGCTGATGCAGGCTGCCTGTGAGATGGTCCAGCCACCCAAACAGATCATCCTTTTTGCTGGCGTAGTGCCCATCAGGGGGAGATCGGCGCCCAACCTTATAGACTCCAAGCTCAAGTTGTTGCTGATGCTCTCGGGCATGAGAACGATGGGCGTCGGCAGGATCAAGCTTCCCGGGCTTGCGGTAACCCGCTTTTACTGCAATGGCATGGACCCCTTTCAGATGGTGCCGGTGCTGGGGAGATTCGAACCCCTGCCCTTGAATATACTCCGGGCGAAAGTGCGCGCTCCCGATCTCCGGGAGACGTGTCCCGTCGCCTATGTGCCCCTGTCCAGGAACAACGTGGTCTCCGGGAAAACCCAGGGGCTGATAGCATCGGGCATCCCCGGGGCAACCCTGGCTCCGAGCATGAGGACATGTCACGAGGCCATGATTGAAAACCCTCTTGAGGTCGCTGAGGTGATTCTTAGCTACTGCTAAATTGTTCCGGCTCCAGTCGTACATTAGAGGTCCGGCCGTCCCGGCATGCTAAAATGGGTCATCATGCCCAAATCCCAAATTTTCAGGAGGTCCCCCTTGGATGCAGATATGAAGAAAAAGGTGCTCAGGCAGATCACCTATGGCCTGTACGTGGCCAGCGCAGCCCACGAAGGCCAGATGTCTGCGGGAACGGTCAACTGGGTGTCCCAGGCTTCCTTCGGTCCCCCGTTGGTGATGATGGGAGTAAAGAAGGACAGCGGCCTTCACGATACGGTCAAGAAATCCAACAGCTTCATCGTGAACATCCTCTCGGCAGACCAGAAGCAGCTGGCCGAAGACTTCTTCCGCCCTTCGACTGTCGAAGGAAACATGGTCAACGGCCATGCTTTTACGACGGGAAGTACCGGCGGCGCTGTGCTGGATGAGGTGTACAGCTACTTCGAGTGCAACGTAACTGGAAGCATCGAACAGGGCGACCACTCGGTATTCGTCGGAGAGGTGGTCGAGGTCGGCAGTCGCCGGGATGACAAGCCCCTGGAGATGTGGGACACCGGCTGGTTCTACGGCGGTTAGGGCCCTTCCGGGGGAGGACTTCCCCAGGCTGACAGATCCTGAACGCTGAGTAGGCTATGGATGATCATGAATTCCTGGAGCGCATCAAGGCCAAGCTAGAGCGCTTGACAGACACAGAGATTCACTTGGAGTTGGACACCGAGGATGCGGAGAAGCTCCAGGTGAAATTGCAGCCCGGAGCAGCTTTCGTTACCTTGGGATCCAACGTGCTTGAGTACTCGGGGTTCGCTCGGATGGCGGTGGAGTACGTCGTGGCATCCATTCGCAGTGGGCGTGAGCTAGAAACGCTGGAGTTTCAGATGCTGCTTTCCCGAAACTAGCTGCGATCTAGGTTGACAGCACGATGGAAGCGTTGGCCCGGGCTATCGTCTGGCTTCGCTGGTTGACCCCTGTTATCTCGCACTCCACCAGGTTCGTTCCATCCACAACCTGTTTGCCGGTCACCTGCCCGGTGAAGGTGACCGTATCCCCTTCGCGAAAGGGCTCGGTGGCCCGCATCTTCAAGGTGCTGCCCTTTGCGTTGATGTCCCTTATGGAGAAGGCCTTCTCCAGCAGCTCGGCAACATAGGCCACCGTGGCGACTCCCATGTTTACGGTCCCGCCAAATATGCCCTGTGCAGCGTACTCCTTGTCGGTGTGCAGGTTGCTCCAGCCCGCCTTCGGCGCCGTCGAAGCGTACTTGGCGTAGTTGTCGATGCTCGCCTGGCTCTCGTGCTTCACCAGGATGGGGAGATCATCCCCCACCTGCACCGACTCGAAGCTAACGCTCTTTGCCCACAGGGTTGCCATTTTTCCTACTTTTCCGCTGCTGAAATGTCCACCAACCCGTAGTACAGGTCATTGTCCAGCACCTTCCTCAGGGAAGAGGCGCTGATGTTTCTGGGGTTGGTGGGTGTGTACCACTTGTCAGTGACGGAGAAATGCAGCTGGTCCAAGCCGATGGGCTGGTTGCCTGCCGCCAGCAGCTCACGGAATACGATCTCCTGCATGGGCATGTTGGGACGAATGAACCCTGATTTAGTAGCGCAGCACTGGGAAATCTCTTTGGTCTGGGTGGCTTCAGGTATCTCGGCCCACTTGTCGCCAAGGCGTTCCCGGCACTCGGGGCAGCGCCGTTCCAGCAAGATGGCTGCCAAAGACCTTCGCAGGTCCTTGCTGCGTTCGGGATCGATCACATAGGCTGCGGTGGTTTCCGAGGAATCATCAGGCACCTGGTCCCTTAGTCCATCCATAGCTGTCAAACTTGCACCTCTTCGTTCCAATCGATCATCTTCACCGTCACGGTCTCGCCCTGTTTCTTTACCTCAACATCTTCCGGGCATATGGCCAGGCCGTTGGCCCGGGACATGGAAGTTAAGATATTGGAGCCTTGGGGACCCGTTGGGTTGGCGAAGTAGCCTTCCCCTCTGCGGGTCACGTGAACCCTGGCGAATACCCTCCGCCCGTCGAAGTTGCGAATGTCCCCCTCCAGCGTTGCCTGGACGCTGGGCCTCGCCAGGTTGACCCTGCCCAGCATCCGCAATATGGCCGGACGTGCGAACTCTTCGAAAGCCACCATGGCGCTTACGGGATTCCCCGGAAGTCCCAGGTGGGGCACCAACTTTCCGTTATGCCCCATGATCCTGCCGAAAGCAAGGGGTTTGGCCGGGCGCATGCGAACCGACCAGAAGCTCATCTCCCCCCGCTCCATCAGGACATCCTTCACCATGTCGTAGTCGCCCTTGGAGCCCCCCGCCGCCGATATCAGCATGTCCGCATCCAGCCCTTCATCCAGCCGGGCGTTCATGTCCTCAAGGGTGTCCCGCGCGATCCCCAGGAGCTTGGGGACTCCGCCGCATTCCAGCACCGACGCAGCCACCGTGAACCTGTTGCTGTCGTATATCTTTCCCGGTTCAATGGGCTGACCGGGGTCCAGGAGCTCATCCCCGGTGGAGATGATGGCCACCACGGGACGGCGAATTGCCTTGACTTTCTCCAGCCCCAGGGATGCCAGCACACCTATCTCCGATGAACGTAGGGCAGTGCCGGAGGTTAGCACCAGCTCGCCTTCCCCCACATCCTCTCCCGCCGGGCGGATGTGGGACCTCATTGGAAGCTCGGCCTGGATGCTGATCCAGTCCAAGCTTTGACCGGAACGCTTCCGTTGCACCTCGTCGGTCTCTTCGAAGGGGACTATGGTATCGGCGCCTTCCGGGA
>JAGWBF010000046.1 GCA_021296025.1 Dehalococcoidia bacterium
TAAAGCGGCGGGGAGTGGATGGTCGGGGTGAGTGGATTCGAACCACCGGCCTCCACGTCCCGAACGTGGCGCGCTAGCCGCTGCGCTACACCCCGTAGCTGCCAATTATAGCATAGAGGCAGGGTTGACGCCGTTTGGGGGCTGGGGTAGTATCCGCCTGTGGCTCCAGCTTCCCCGTACCTAGCTCGGTACAGAAAGGAACCCCACGTTATGACCCAGCAATCAAGAAAAGCTCTCACCCCCGAGGTGGAAGCGATGATTGGCGTGGAAGGGCCGGTGGTGGAGTGCTGGGGAGTGGTGGACAAGGAGTACCTGAGGCGCTTCTCCCAAGCAGTCATGGACCCGGACCCCCGCTACTGGGACCCCGGCTTTGCCGCAAGCACCCACTACGGCGAAATCATCGCTCCTCCCATCATGGTCAGCTACATGTCGGGCAGGCTTCCCCCGGAGGAAGAGGACCCCATCACCCGGGCCTTCAAGGAGAACCCCCACTCCGACGGCATAGGTGGTGTCCGACGCCAGGGTGAGCTCCCGTCCATACCTACCGACCTGGTGCGTGTGCTGAACGCCGGGAACGGCTTGGAGATATACAAGTACCCCAGCATCGGCGACAAGATATACTTCCAGAACAAGTACTCGGATATACGAGAGCGGGTGGGACGGGATGGAGAAGCCTTCCTGATCGTTACCCGGCAGACCATCTTCCGCAATCAGAGGGGCGAAGTGCTCTGCATAACCCACGCATCTTCCATCCGCCGGTAACCCAGGGTGATAACCGCCCCAGCCGGGCAGCCCCGATCAAGAAACCTGTAAGAAGAGGTCGACGCCCATGGAACTTGAAGAGCTACTGAAGCTGCCACCGGCGGAGATGCCTCAGCACAACGAAAGACCCAACGCCGAGGCCCTCCGCAACAAGCAGCAGCTTTACTATGATGATGTTGCCGAAGGTATGGAGCTTCCCAAGTACATCTACGAGCCTACGCCGACCCACCTGTTCCGGTGGAGCGCCGCTATCGAGAACTGGCACCGCATCCACTACGACCTGGACTTTGCGTTAAACCATGACCGCCTGCCCAGTATTCTTGTGCAGGGGTCGTGGAAGCAGAGCGTGGTGCCCCAATACCTGAAGGACTGGACCCTGCCCGGTGGATGGCCCTGGAAGGCCAATTTCGAGCACAGGGCCATGCTGGTGCCCGGCGATGTGCTGATAATGTGGGGCAAGGTCACCGGGAAGAGAGAGCAGGGGGGCATGGGCTTGGTGGACCTGGAGATCGGAATGAAGAACCAGGAAGGCATCGAGAGCATGCCCGGCACCGCGACTGTGGTGCTCCCCATACGTGGAGGGAAGCCCATACCCTACCCCTTCGTTCCCCCAGAAGATTAGTGACGCCCATCACTGAAGGTTAGCCTCATCAACGTTGGCTTGGGGCGCCCTTTGCCTGCGCCCCAAAGGAGGAGCCTATGGCCAGGTTCATGGCCTTGCACACTATTCCCGATATGTCCCAAGAGAAGTTCGAAAGCGCCCTGAAGGATGTGAAAAACTGGAGGCCCGACCGGCGCACCACCATCGTGAAGATCTACTGCAACCTCAGCGATGGCAAGATGGTTTCCGAGTGCGAAGCGGTTGAGCAGGCCCATTTTGAGGACTGGCTGAACCAGGTGGGTTGGCCCTATGACGCCATCTACAAGGTGGACCTGGTGCACCAGGTAGGCCATATCTGGGCGGTGTGATCCGCGGCCCGGGCAGCAAAGGTTATCGACGAAAGGCGGAAGTATGCCCAGAATGACCGGGGCTGAAGCGCTGGTGGGTTCCCTGGTACGGGAAGGGGTCGAGGTGGTCTTTGCCCTTCCCGGTGTGCAGATTATGCACATATTCGATGCCCTGAGCCAGGAGCCCAGCATCCGCCTGGTCACCGTACGCCACGAGCAGGGCACTACCTACATGGCCATGGGCTACGCTCGCACAACCGGAAAGGTGGGCGTGGCCCTGGTCGTCCCCGGTCCCGGTGCCCTGAACGCCTCGGCGGGTCTAGGTACTGCCTACGCCTCATCCCTTCCCGTGATGCTCATAAGCGGCCAGATGGAGCGGTCGGCCCTGGGCAAGTACCGGGGCGCTCTCCATGAGGTCCAGGACCAGCTCGATGTGTTCCGACCCATTACCAAGTCCGCCGAACGGGTCCTGGAAGTTGACCAGATACCCGATGCCGTCCACCGGGGGATGACCATTGCCGCCAGCGGACGGCAGCGTCCCACGGAGATAGAGATCCCCTGGGATGTTCTTCCCTTGTCCGACGATGTGGAGCTGCCAGAACGGGCCATAATCACACCGGCTCAGCCCGACCCTGCCAAGACCAAAGATGCAGCCCAGGTGCTGGCGGAGGCCCGGAACCCGGTGATCTGGGCCGGAGGCGGGGTTATCAACGCTGATGCTTCCGAGGAGCTGACCAAACTGGCCCAGCTTCTGGGTGCGCCGGTCGTTACCACCCCCGAGGGCAAGGGCGCGATATCCGAGGACCAACCCCTGTCCGTCGGTGCCTTCTACTCAGGCCACGGCGCCGCCTACCACGCCATGACCAAGGCCGACGTAATACTGGCAGTAGGCAGCCGCCTGCACCTGACGCCCAGCGTGCCGTGGGCCTTCACCCCGGAGCAGAAGCTGGTGCAGATAGATGCTGATGCGGAGGAAGTGGGCAGGAACCACGAAGTAGCCGTGGGCATCGCCGCTGATGCCAAGCCCGGCCTTGCTGCCTTGGTGGGGGAGCTGGAAGGGCGCACCTGCGCCAGCCAGTGGACGCCCCAGGACGTCGATGCTATCAGGGATGCCACCAGGGAGGACATCAGGCGTATGGCCCCCCTCCAGGTGGAGATGGGCGAAGTCATACGCCAGGAGCTGGATGATGATGCCATCGTCGTAGGCGGGATAACCAACGTTGCCTACTGGTGCCACCTGTCCTTCCCGGTGTTGAAGCCCCGGTCCTATGTCACCTCTTCCTACTTTGCCACCCTGGGCTACGCCTTTCCCACCGCCGTGGGCGCCAAGATCGGGAACCCAGATAAGCAGGTGGTGGCGCTGTGCGGCGACGGCGGGTTCATGTTCGGCATCCCGGACCTGGCCACGGCTGTGCAGGAGGGGGCCAACCTGGTGGCCCTGGTGTTCAACAACGGGGCATTCGGAGCTTCCCGGATGGACCAGGGCACCCGTTTCCAGGGTCGCTACTACGGCACCAGCGTCCACAACCCCGATTTTGTGAAGATGGCCGAATCTTTCGGCGCCTACGGGATCAGGGTGGATGACCCCTCTACCCAGTTGAGGGGTGCCCTGCGGGATGCCCTCTCCAAGGACGGGCCCGTCATCGTCGATGTGACCATGCCCCACCTAGCTCCGCCCTTCCAGATCCCTCCTCATGGCACAAACCGGGCTGCCGGCTGACCATCCTCTTCCGCCCACCACCAGCGCCCTTACGTGAATAGAGCCCTCCAAGGGAATGCCCCCTGGCCTTCGTGTAGTATTGTTTCCAAACATACATGGTTCCAAGGAGGTGCTCTATGCTCAGATTTTCACTTCGCAAGGGTCGGGTAGGTGTCCTTGAGGTGGCTGGGACCATCGGTGGTCGGTCCTCCATCTCCGAGCTGGCCCAGACGATAGATAGCATCCGCACCAATCGCCGGATAAAGGCCCTGGTGCTGGAGATAGACTCCCCCGGTGGCAGCGCCTCAGCTTCAGAGATGCTGTACGAGTCGGTGAAGCAGATCGCCAGCCAGAAGCCGGTGGTTGCCTACATACGGGGCACCGGGGCGTCGGGCGCCTACTACCTGAGCTGTGCAGCCCACAGGATCGTTGCCCTCCCCACAGCCCTGGTGGGTTCCATCGGAGTTATCCTGGTCCGGCCAGTCATGGAGCAGATGCTGAGCAAGCTGGGCGTTGGCGTTTCGGTGTACAAAGGGGGACACCTGAAGGACATGGGGAGCCCCTGGCGTCCACCCACAGACGAAGAGGAGGAGAGACTGCAGGGGCTTATCTCGGAGATATACGGCAACTTCGTGGGCGTCGTGGCCCGGGAGCGCAGCTTGGACCCAGGGGAGGCCGAGAGGCTGGCCACCGGCGAGATTTACACCGGCAGAAAGGCTGTGGAGCTGGGATTGGTGGATGATGTGGGTACTTCCCAGCGGGCTGTAGCCATCGCCGCATCGATGGGTGGGATACGTCCGAGGGTGCAGTGGGTAAAGCCCAAGCGTCCCTTGATGGAGCGGATGCTGGGCCGGATGGGCAGCTCCGGGTCGGCCCTCTACCTTGTCCAGGAGATGGAAAGGGCGATGATGGGAGGCATCTACTACTTATCACCCTCTCCCGCAGTGGCCAGCTCTCGGTGGGAGACCTAGCTGAAGGGCCGGAAGGCTAGCTTCCCGCTCTCTTGGCCCTTTGCCAGAGCTCCTCTTTCCGCTCCAGGGGAAGCTGTTCGAAGTCCAGTCCTTCCCGCGCCGCCATCTCCTCCATAGCTGTGTAACGGGCACGGAACCGGTTGTTGGTGCGACGCAGGGAGTCTTCAGCCTGGATGCCAACCCAGCGGGCCAGGTTAACTACGGAGAACAGCAGGTCACCCAGCTCCTGCTCCCGCTCTTCGGGTGTGGAGGCTGCCCTCAGCTCCTCCACCTCCTCGGACACCTTGTCGATGACGCCGGAGATGTCCTCCCACTCGAACCCCCTCCGGCTCACCCTGTCCTGCAGAAGCTGGGCATGGGCCAGGGCCGGCAGGCCTGCCGGGATGCCGTCGGTGGCTGACTTCCGGTTGCCCTCCAGGGCCTTGAGCTGTTCCCAGTTGCGCTCCACCTCGCCGGCATCGGACGCGCTTACATCTCCGAACACGTGGGGATGCCGGCGCACCAGCTTATCCCGTATCTTTTCGACAACGTCGGCCATCTGAAAGCTTCCTGCTTCGCTGGCGATCTGGGCGTGAAACACGATCTGAACCAGCACATCTCCCAGCTCCTCGGAGAGTTTGTCGGGGGAATCATCGTCGATGGCCTCCAGGGCTTCGTAGCACTCCTCCAGCAGGTTCCGCTTGAGGGAAGCGTGGGTCTGCTCCTTGTCCCAGGGGCAGCCTCCCGGCCCCCTAAGCTGGGACACTATTCTCACAAGCTCCTCGAAGCCCGAAACGTTGGTTGTCATCCTTCTACCTACTCACACCGATCTTGTCCTAGGAAACCGCACCACCATACGTCCGCGTATTGTTGAAGGTCAAGGAAGCAAGGTGATACCGTTGGATCATGCGAGCAAAGCTGGACCCCCTCCTACGCCGCGTCCCCTCTGCCCTTCTTGTGCTGGCGGTGTTCCTGCTCCTGATCACGGCCAGCGTAACCTACGCCGTAAACGAGCTGCGCCTCTACGGCTACGGCTTCGACAAGTGGGACATCTCCCTGAAAACGGGCATCGACAGAGACGAACTGACCTCCATTGCCCGCCAGATCAGGGCCTACTTTAACTCCCATAGCGAGCCCCTGGAGATACGCGCGACTATCTTTTCCGAGGAACGGGACCTGTTCAACCGGCGGGAGATAGTCCACATGAAAGATGTGAAGCACCTGATCTGGGGGGTGTACGTGGTTGGCGGGCTGTCCCTGGCCTACTTGCTGGGAAGGATCGCCTACGGGTTTTGGCGCCGGGGCCGCTCCTATGCCCAGCTCCTGGCCGGGGACCTGCTCTGGGGCAGCGGAGTCACCGTGGGGTTTGTGGTGGGGGTGGGTCTGGCGGCACTGGTGGGGTTCGATCGGCTATTCCTCTTCTTCCACCAGGTCAGCTTCGCAAACGACTTCTGGATGCTTGACCCCCGGACCGACTACCTTGTCATCCTATTTCCGGAAGGCTTCTGGTACGACGCCACCATGTTCGTTGGCCTCCTGGCGGTGATGGGAGCGGTGGTCATCGGCTCCGCCTCTGGCGGCTATCTGGCTGCCCGCCACATAAGGGGAAAAGGGGACGCGCACCAGGACGGGGTTAGCTCACGGGATAAGATGGACTAGTGGAGTAACGCTGTCGGCGGAAGACTCTTGGGGCTGATTAGAAGGCTGCTCCCCGGCAGGACCCGGTGAGGACGGGGCTACTCCATGGCGCAGGCGCAGGACCCGCCCGCGCAGCCGCCGCCCGCACCCGGGATGTAGCTTAGCTCGCCATCGTCGGACGTGATGGCTGCCGAGAACAGGGAGATACGCCTCTTGGCCTGCTGACTGCAACGGGGACATTCTGCCCCGGATGCGTTCATAGACTGGAGCAGGTCAAAGGTGTGCTCACAGGAAGCGCATATGTACTCGTAGATAGGCATATCCGACCTCTTCGCAATGCTATCTCACCCCCAACTTCATCGTCAATGAGACTGGCCTGCCGTGATGCAACCGGACACAGCCCAGCCCTCCGTTATGCCACGCCTTTCGTCGTTCCCGCGAAAGCGGGAACCTACGCTGAAGTCCAACATGGCCCCAGTCCCGGACTCTTCTGGATTGCGGCGGCGGGAATGGCTGGGACGCCTTTCGTCACACCCGCCCACTCGTGGTCCCGCCCGTTCGTCCTGAGGGAATTCGAAAGAATGACGGACAGCTCGGCCCTCCGTTATGCCCCGCCTTTCGTCATTGCGGCGAAGGCCGCAATCCAGGACGGAGCGCTGCCGGGTTCCAGGCGGGCTAGTTCATCGCATTGGGGTGGCTAGGCCCAGTCCCGGACTCTCCTGGGTTGCGGCGGCGGGAATGGCTGGGCACCTATCCTCTCTCTGGACACGGCCGGGCAAAATCGTGGTGTAGCACGGGGCCTGTGCGATATAATGGTTAATACCCAGACAGCCACACAAGAGCGCTAAGGTGTGGTGTCTTCCAGGACAAGGAAAGAACATTGCCCGAAGAGTCTCTCCGAGTCACCCAGTTTCCCAGAGTTGAGCCCACGCTAATGCCCGGAGAAAGGGTGCTCACCGAGTGTGGCCCGATCTACGCAACCTCCCGCAGGCTCCTGCGGCGCGAGTCCCAGGGCGGTCGTGTCTTCTATGAAGAGCTGTCCTACCAGCAGCTGACGGGGGTGGAGGTGGTGCGCAAAGCCAGCCATCCCATAATGGCGCTGGGAGTCCTGGCGATGATCGGGGCCATATTCATGACCATCTCCGGCCTGATCTTTGTCACGGCCTTCCTGGCGGTGGCCGGAGGCTTGGCCATGGTCCTGTACGGCTCCAAGGGCCACAACTCCTACTACCAGCTACGCGTAGACCAGCCTCCTCCCGGACCGGCCCCCGAGCCGCCGACGGAAATGGAAGTCGCCCTGGAGCGCTTCAAGACCGCCCTGGGAATCAGCAACGAGAAGGTGGACAAGCGGTGGCAGCTCGACTACGTAAAGGGCAGGAGCTTCATTGCCACCGTCCGCACCATCCGGGGCGACCTCCCCGAGTTCTAGCCCGGGGCCCACAGCCCCAATCCCCCTCTCGTTGACAAGCTAGCTCGCTTGGCTAATAATTTAGCTAGCTGAAGCGGCTTTTCGTCGCAGGTTTTGCCCAGCAGTCCCTATCTCGTTCAAGGAGTGAGTCCCATGGGTGTAATGAGCAAAAAGGCCAGGGAGATTTTCTACCGAAAGGGGAGGCCGATCACCCATATAGCCAGCGCCCCTTCGGTGCACGATGCCCGGATGTATGAACGGGCAGGATTCGAGTACATATTCCTGGGAGGGGATGCCACCTTCGGCATCATGCTGGGCATTCCCGGCACGTACATGGACATCACCGAAAAGACCTTTATCGCCAAGTACTACGTCAACGCGGTGAACATCCCCGTTCTCATGGACTGCGACGAGGTGTGCGGCCGCGGGCCCGCCATCGTGGAGAGGGCCGTCGAGAAGTACGTCGATATCGGCTTGGCCGGTATGGACATCGATGACAGGGTGGTGTTCGAGGTGCGGGGGGCTGCTCGCACCGAGAGGGAGCACGGTATCTCAGAGTGCGTGCCCGTCGAGCAG
Organism: Dehalococcoidia bacterium; assembly: GCA_021296025.1. Classification (GTDB taxonomy): domain Bacteria; phylum Chloroflexota; class Dehalococcoidia; order Lucifugimonadales; family JAGWBF01; genus JAGWBF01. The sequence goes on from JAGWBF010000046.1 coordinate 7,982, forward strand.
ATGGCCGACGTAATCGGCGCAGCCAAGGACGTAATGAAGTCCATGGACCCCGACTTTGTCCTCCGGGTACGGTGCTACGACTTCCATGTGGGCACCCCCCTGGAAGACACCATAAAGCGGCTCCAAGCCTATGAGAGGGCTGGCGCCGATGTGCTCTATCTGGGCGGTGTGGAGACCCCCGAGGATACCAAGAAGTGCCTGGATGGCCTGAACATACCCTGCACTGTTCCGGCTACCTGGATGACCTATGACTTGGCCCGGGATTTGGGCCTGTGCGAGGTGCGCCGTCCCTACGAGCTCGAGATGGTGATGCACTCGGCTGGATGGGAGTTCCTGGAAGACTTCAACCAGCGGGGCTTCGCCGCATCCGACGACAAAAGGGAACAGTACAAGGACAGCCCCTACATGGCCCACCAGGGCGCTCTCTTCCCCGATAGGGATGTGCTGGGGAACCCCACGGGATCGGGTGGGGGAAAGCCCGCCCAGTAGCCTCTTTGGACAGCTTGTGCCTTAACAAAACTGGGGGTGACATATGAGGAACGGACTAAGGATCGTTGACATGGATACCCACGTCCAGCCCACCGTGGATGTGCTGGAGAAGTACGTGGAACCCAGCTTCCGTCCACGACTATCGGAGTTCGACCCCTTCCGGCGCACCCGGCAGAACTACCTGGGATCGACAACGACGCTAGCTGTGGGTCCGATCCCCTATGACCGGATGCCCGGTGAGGCGCCCAGGGAAGAGGACACCAAGGCAACTCCCGGCGGACGGGGAGGCAACGAAGGTCGCTCCCACTCCATGCACAGGGTGCCGGTGCAGCCCCAGGTGCAGGATGAGAACGTAGAGGGTCGTCTTCAGGATATGGACCTGGAGGGGCGGGACATCGACTTCCTGTTCCCCGGAACGTCCATCACATCCATCACAGGTCTGCCCGATGTCACCCTCTCCGAGGGCTACTACCGGGCTTTCCACCACTACATGAATATGTACTCCTCGCCTGCCCCGGACCGGCTGAAGAGCGCCATCCAGGTGCCCGGCGCCGACCCGGAGTGGGCGGTGAGCGAGATCAAGATGTGGGGCAACGAAAAGTGGGTGGCGGGTGTCTGGGTGCACCTTAAGGAAGGCCTGCCCGTGGACCATCCCGACCTGGAGCCTATCTGGGCTACGATGAACGAGTACGACCTCCCCTCGGTGCACCACAGCTTTTACATGGAGCCCCCCTACTTCCCCGGCTACAAGGATGTGTGGGGCAACGCCGTAGCAGCCCGCACCTTCGCCCATCCCTGGGGTGCATCCCGCCTGTTCGCCTACATGATCCTGGGTGGCCTGCTGGACCGCTACCCCAACTTCCGGGCCTTTGCCTCTGAGGTGGGTCATGGATGGCTGCCCAACATGCTCCTGCGCCTGGGCTTCAACAAGAGCTACCTGCAGGGCGCATCCAAGGACCTGAAGTACACTCCCCTTGAGTACGCCCAAATGGGAAGGATCGCCTGCGCCGCCGAGCCCTTCGAGGGGCCGATAATGACCAAGGCCACCATCGATGTGTTGGGTGAGGACTGCCTCATGCACCAGTCCGACTATCCCCATGGGCAGTGCTGGTTCCCGGAGACGGCCCAAGAGGTGATGGACTGGGACTTCTGGCCCAGCCTGGGGCCCGATGCGCTGCCGAAACACATGGCAGGCAACGCTGAGAAGATGCTCCGCCTGAACTAGCCCTCGGGCCAATAACCAACGGAAAATGGGGGGCCAGCCACGTAGGCTGGCCCCTTACTTATTGGGACCGGAGCCGCTCGGCCGCTGCCACGCGCACTTCGCCACCCAAGCCGCGGAGCTTGGAGCTTCGTAGGGCTAGGAACCAAATGAAGCTGATCAGAAAGGCGCCGCCCAGGGCCACAGCCAACCTGGGGTGTATCGAGTCGGCGATGCTGGTCAGGACGATGGATCCCAGGGCGGGCATGCTGAAGGTGATGCTGAAGAGGCCCATTATTCGGCCCCGGAGGTTATCGGGGACCAGCATCTGGAGGGAACCCATTATCGAGACCAGGGCGAGGGAGTTGCCCACACCGGCAACAAAGAGGATGGGAACGGACAGGGCGAACCAGGGCGAAAGGGCGAACAACACAAAGAAGCTGCCCGATACGGTCATGCCTAGGACGATCAGCTGTCCCTGCCTGTAGGACTCCCTCACGCTTCCTGTGATGATCGTCCCGATCACAGCCCCAAAGCCGAAGGCGGCAAGCATGAACCCCATGCCCTCGGGTCCTACATCGAGTATCTGATCGCTGGCGAATACGGGCATCATGAAGAAAGCGATGGCCATTCCAAAGAATGCATTGAAGTAGGAAGTGCCCAAGAGGATGGCGAATATCCTGTGGGTGCGGGCGAAGCTGAATCCGTCGGCGATCTCTCGCAGGACGTTGCGTCTTTGCCTGTCCAGCACCGGAATCCTGAGGGTCTGGGCAATGGTCGCCATGAAAATGAACATGCAGGCCCCGACGGTCAAAGTCGTGCTGATGCCGACGGTGGCTACCAGTATTCCCGCCAAGGAGGGGGCGACTATTCCCATTCCCTGCCAGGCGAAGTTGTGCATCGCCACCGCGCTGGGTATGGAATCCCTGGGCACCAGCCGGGGCAGTATGCTCTGCCGGGCGGGGGAGTCGAAGGCTTGGACCGCCCCAACCAGGAAGGCTGTGACCAGCACATGCCAGGGCTCCACCAAATCCTTGACCGTCAGCACCATGAGCGCCAGGACCACGCAGGCGGTTATGGACTGGCACGTGGCGATCAGCGCCTTCAGACTCACCCGGTCGGCGAATGCGCCCCCGAACAGGTTCAGGGTGATGGAGGGTATGGCCAGGGTCAGACCCACGTACCCCAGGTAGATGGGTTGCTGGGTCAGCTCGAAGATCAGCCAGTTGAGGGAGAAGCTGATCACCATCATGTAGCCGGTTACCGAGGAGACCAAGCCCATCCAGTAGAGCCTGAAGTCCCTGTGCCTGAGGGCCGAGAGTGCAGGGAACCGGTCCAAGAAGCCGGGATTGGGAGTCCTTGCCAAGGTTAGGGTGTGCCCCCGAGATTTGGTGTGATTAGCTGACCCCCGCGCTTCTTCAGCCTAATTAACCTTCAGGTTGAACACCTGGGCGGCGGTGCGCCATTCGATCTGCTCGCGCTCGGCGGGGGTCAGATTGGCATCGTCCAGTGTCTTCTTTCGCATGGAGTAAAGGTCGGTGGGGTCGGACAGCCATCTCCATGTGGGAGACCAGTCGGAACCGAACATGATTCTATGGGCACCCAATCTGTCCACGGCGATGCGAATATGCTCGCCGATGGTGCCCACGGTGTCGATATAGACGTTGGTGTTTCTCATGGCGATCGACAGGGCGGTGTCGATATGATGAAGTCCCCGTCCCATCTTTGTGAGTATGACGGGCAGGT